>SXJR01000395.1 GCA_005779305.1 Myxococcales bacterium | reverse complement strand
GGCTGCGGCTGCGGCTGCGGCTGCGGCTACAGGCGGTCGAAGATCCGCTGCGCGTGCAGCCGGGCGCTGCGGGTCACCTCGGGCAGCTCCATGGTGAGGAGCTTGCGATCGTTGACCACCAGGCGGCCATCGACGGCGACGTGGCGGACGTCCGACGAGCGGCAGGCGTAGGCCAGGGCTGACCACGGGTTGGCGCTCGGGGTCACGTGTGGGCCGGTGGTGTCGACGGCGATGATATCGCCGCGTTTGCCGACGGCGAGCTGGCCGATGGTGTCGGCGAGGCCCAGAGCGGCGGCGCCGGCGCGCGTGGCGAGGCGGACCGCCGCTGGGGCGGGCAGGGCGCGGGGGCCGCTGCGCGGCTTGTGCAGGATGGCGGCGAGCCGCAGCTCGAGGAAGCCGTCGAGGTTGTTGTTGCAGGGCGCGCCGTCGGCGCCGAGGGCGACCGACACGCCCCGATCGAGGAGCTCGGGCACCGAGGCGATGCCGCTGGCCAGCTTGAGGTTGGAGCTGGGGCAGTGCAGGACGTGGGTGCCGCGCTCGGCGAGGAGCGCGATCTCGGCGTCGGAGACGTGGACGCAGTGGGCGACGCACACGTGCGGGCCCGACAGGCCGAGATCGTGGAGGGCGAGCAGGTTGCGCTTGCCGTAGCGGGCCTCGACCGCGGCGATCTCGCCCTTGTTCTCGCTGGCGTGGGTGTGGACCACCAGGCCGCGGGCGCGGGCGCGGCGGCCGACCTCGACCAGGAGCTCGTCGGTGCACGACAGGACGAAGCGCGGCGCGTAGCCGTAGCGGAGGCGGCCATCGGCGGCGCCGTGCCAGCGATCGGCGAGGCGATCCGCCTCGGCAAGCGATGCGGCCGTGGTCTCGCGCAGCCCGGGCGGGATCTTGGGATCGGGCGCGTCCATCATGGCCTTGCCGATGGTGGCGCGGATGCCCGACGCCTCGGCGGCGGCGAAGACCTCGTCGGTGTGGTGGACCGAGCCCATGTCGAGGATGGCGGTGGTGCCGCCGAGCAGGAGCTCGGCCATGGCCAGGCGCGCCGACGCCGACATGGCTGGTCCGTCGAGCGCACCCTCGTAGGGCCACACCACCTTCTCCAGCCAGTCGAGCAGCTCCAGATCGTCGGCCTCGCCGCGGGCCAGGGTCTGGCAGGTGTGGACGTGGGCCTGGACCAGGCCGGGCATGACGATGCAGCCGGCGGCGTCGACGATCTGGTAGTCGTGGGTCTGGGGCGTGTACGTGCCGCCGACCTGGGCGATCACCCCATCGACGACGGCGACGTCGCCGGCGGTGACGGTGTGGTCATCGGTCAGGGTGACGACGGTGCCGCCGCGGAAGATGAGCTCGCTCATCGGGGTGCGGCGGCGATCATAACCTACGGCGCCGAGGGTTTGAGCCCGGCGGCACGGCGCAACGCCGGCGCGATCAGCCGTTCGCGGCGTTCATGGCTGGTGGCGTCGTTCGAGGTCTCGGCCCAGATCTCTTCCTCGAGAGGGACGTGGACGTGGAAGTGGTTCCAGTGGATGCCGTTGGTGGTGGGCGCGAAGACCACGAGGCCAGCGTCGACGAAGGCGTTGCGCAGCGCGGTCCCGACCACGAGCGTGTGTCGCACTGTATCGTCGGGGTCGGGGCTCTCCAGCGCTGCCGCCTCGGCGTAGAAGGCGGCTTCGCCGACCCGGCGCACCGCCCGGGTGAGCTGCGGATGATGCCAGCGGCGGGCCAAACCGGTGCCGGTTGGATCGAGGAGGGCGAGCAAGTACATGTGGACGGAGAACGGGTGGATTCGACCGCGCCCGTCGCGGACCCACGCGTACGAGATATCGCACGCGTTGCCCAGGCCGTGCTCGCTGACGTTGGCGAAGCGGAGTCGTGGTGCCGGCGACTCGACGAGCTTGCTCATCTCGGTGCCGCGCTCGAAGCGACCGAGGTGGCAGCCCACCACGCCAACGCCCACCAGGGTCAGGCCGCCCCGGGAGAGCGTGGCCTCGGCGCGGCGGACGCCCTCGTGGAGCGCCTCGACCAGCCGGGCCTCGGTCGGCTGCTCGGTGAACGGCCGCGTGATCGAGATGCCCTCGACACAGACGGAATCGCTCTGCAGGCCGCGTGCGCCGCAGCGGCAGCCCGCCCAGCTCGACAGAACTGTCCGCGGCTGGCGATTCGAGGCGACGCGCGAGAGACACGTGAGGCGCTGGCTGATCGTCGCCGGCGAGGCGTTCTCTCCCAGGTCACGGGTGAGCTCCCGGCACCAGTGCATGGCCTCGTCGCGCCGACCGTCGCCCAGCGGAAGCATGGCGACGTCGGCGAGCGCGGCCGAGGCCGCCAGCGCCGTCAGCTCGATCGAGTATTCGAGTGCGACGTGCTCGAGCTTCATGGCCTGGGCCGAGGCCGTGATCAGCTCGGCCCCCTTGAACGTGAGCGCGATGCCATCACGCTCCAGCCGTCCGAGCCGGCGGTTCGCCAGGAACTCGCTGGCACATCGCTCCAGCTCGCCGCGCTCGACGTGGGCGGGGGCCGCGGGTGCGAGGCAGAGCTCGCCGGGCGCCGGCGCATCGCATCGGGGCGTCGGATCCGGCGGTCGAGGGACCGGCAGCTCGCGCATGAAGTTGCTCGTGGTCAGCGGCGCGCTCGGCTCCGACGGGTCGAACGACTGCGTGAAGGGATTGGGCGGCGAGGGTCCGTCGCCAGTATCGGTGGTCTTCTCGAGCAGGAACTCGATGCCCGCCTCGTCGATGGTCAGGTCCGGCTCGTCTACGGCCCACCGAGCACGGGAGGCCGCGGGTGGCGTCAGCTGTGGCGATGGACCGCAGGCTGCGACGGCGACGACCGCGAGCGCGATCCACATGGGCCGCCGCAGGCGGCCGGTCTCGTCACCGTCAACGTTCACGACCACGACCACGGGACCTGGTGGGCGCGGTGACCGGCGGCGTGAGCTGCTTGCCGGTGAAGCCGTGGGGGATGAGCTCGGCGACGGTCCACTCGGCGCTGGCGCCGTCCGGGCCGACGGCGATGACGCGGACGGCGGCGGGATCGGGGCAGAACTCGAGGAGGGTCTGGCGGCACATGCCGCACGGCGACGCCGGCGGGGTGGCGTCGGTGACCACGCAGATGGCGCGCACGTCGCGGTGGCCGGCGAGGGCGGCGGCGATGCAGGCGGTCCGCTCGGCGCAGACGGTGAGGCCGTAGCTGGCGTTCTCGACGTTGGCGCCAGTGAAGATCTCGCCCGAGCCGGTGAGCAGCGCCGCGCCGACCTTGAAGCCGGAGTAGGGCGCGTAGGCGCGGGCCTGGGCGGCGCGGGCGGCGCGCTCGAGCGCGACCGTGTCCATCGCCCGGGCGCCCTTCTTGCCGTTGGTGCGCGATGTGGTCATCGGGTCAGCCCAGCTCCTTGCGCTCGACCAGCGCCGCCAGCACGCCATCGAGCAGGCCCTCGAAGGTACCGCGAACGCGGGTGGCGGTCTCGGTGACCTCGTCGTGCGAGAGGGCCTCGCCGGTGATGCCGGCGGCCTTGTTGGTGATGCACGAGATGCCGATCACGCGCGCGCCCATGTGCCGCGCCACCACGACCTCGGGCACGGTCGACATGCCGGTGGCGTCGGCGCCGATGATCTGGAGCATCCGGACCTCGGCCGGCGTCTCGTAGGTCGGGCCCGGCATCGCCACGTAAACGCCCTCGGTGAGCTCGACGCCCTGGGCGGCGGCGACCTGCTTGACCAGCGCGCGCAACTCGGGCGCGTAGGCGGTGGTCATGTCGGGGAAGCGCGGCCCGAGGCGATCGTCGTTGGGGCCGCGCAGCGCGTGATCGCGCAGCAGGTCGACGTGATCGCGGATCAGCATCAGCGTGCCCGGCGGCCACTCGGGGCGCAGCCCGCCGGCGGCGTTGGTCACCAGCAGGACGCGGGCGCCGAGCGCGACCAGCACCCGGGCCGGGAACGACACCGCCAGTGCGCTGTGGCCCTCGTACATGTGGACGCGGCCCTTCATGGCCACGCACATGGCGCCGCGGCGGCGGCCGATCACGAGCTGGCCGGCGTGGCCGTGCACGCGCGACACCGGGAAGCCGGGCAGCTCGGCGTAGTCGATGGCGACGGCGTCCTCCAGGCGATCGGCGAAGCCGCCCAGGCCCGAGCCGAGGATGAGCGCGACCTGGGGCGTGCGCTCGCCGATCTTCGCGCGCACCACGGCGGCGGCAGCGTGGACGCGGTCGTGTAGATCGTCGGCGGGGTCGGGACGGCTCATGATCTCATGATCTCGAGGATACGCGTGGTGCGCGGAGGCGGCGCGGTCTCGGCCAGGTGGATCGCACCGAGGAACCGGCCGCGGGCGGCGGCGACGCGCGGATCGTCGGGCCCGAGGTTGTGGTGCAGCTCGGCCAGCGGCTGCCCGGCGCGGACCCGGTCGCCGAGGCCGGCGGCGAGCACGATGCCGGCGCCGGGATCGATGACGTCGTCCTTGGTGCGGCGGCCGGCGCCGAGCACCAGCGCCGCCATGCCCACGTCCTCGGCGTCGACGGCGGCGATGACGCCGTCACGCGGCGCCAGCACCGGCACCCGGTGCGCGGCCTGCGGCAGCACCTCGGCCGTACGCTCGCACACCTCGGGGTTGCCGCCCTGGGCGGCGACCACCCGGCGAAACACCGCCAGCGCCGAGCCATCGTCGAGTGCGTGGGCGATCCGGGCCTGGCCCTCGTCCGCAGTCGCGGCCACGCCGGCCAGGCACAGCATCTCGCCGCCGAGCACGACCGTGAGCTCGCGGGTGTCGGCGGGGCCACCGCCGCGCATCACGTCGATCGACTCGGCGATCTCGAGCGCGTTGCCGACGGCCTTGCCGATGGGCGCGTCCATGTCGGTGAGCACGCAGGTCACGCGCTTGCCGGCGGCGTGGCCGATGGCGCGGATCGCGGTGCACAGCGCGCGGGCGCGCTCGGCGTCCTTCATGAAGGCGCCGGTGCCGACCTTGCAATCGAGGACCAGGCCGTCGATGCCCTCGGCCAGCTTCTTCGACATGATCGACGAGGCGATGAGCGGGATCGACTCGATGGTGCCGGTGACGTCGCGCAGGGCGTAGAGCCGCTTGTCGGCGGGCGCGACGCGCGAGGTCTGGCCGATCAGGCACACGCCCAGCTCGCCGACCAGGGCGGTGAAGCGAGCCACGTCGAGATCGACGCGGAAGCCGGGGATGGACTCGAGCTTGTCGAGTGTGCCGCCGGTGTGGCCGAGGCCGCGCCCCGACACCATCGGCACCGCCACGCCGCATGCCGCCACCGCCGGCGCCAGCGGGATCGAGATCTTGTCACCGACGCCGCCGGTCGAGTGCTTGTCGACCTTGGCCCGCGCGATCGCCGACAGGTCGAGCACGTCGCCGGAGCGGACCATGGCGTCGGCCCAGGCCGCCAGCTCGCCGTCGGTCATGCCGCGGAAGTAGATCGCCATCAGCATGGCGGCGACCTGGTAGTCGGGGATGGAGCCGTCGGTCACGCCGGCGATGAAGCCGCGCAGCTCGTCGGCTGACAGGGCTTCACCGTCCCGCTTGCTACGGATCAGCTCGACCGGCAGTCTTCCGCCGTCGCGCATCAGTAGCCCTTCTTGGCGTCCTTGGCGTCCGTCTTCCCGGTCACGATCGCCACCGACGCCGAGGCACCGACGCGGTTGGCGCCGGCCTGCGCCATGCGCACCACGTCCTCGGCGGTGCGCACGCCACCCGACGCCTTGACGCCGACGTCGCCGCCGACGATGGCGCGCATGAGCGCGACGTCTTCGACCGTGGCGCCACCCTTGCCGAAGCCGGTCGAGGTCTTGACGAAGGCGGCGCCGGCCAGCTTGGACAGCGAGCAGGCGATCACCTTCTGATCATGGTCGAGCGAGCTGGTCTCGAGGATGACCTTGACCCCGGCCGGAGACGCCGACTTCACGACCCGGCAGATGTCCTCGAACACGGTCTCGTAGTCGCGCGACTTGAGCGCGCCGATGTTGATGACCATGTCGATCTCTCGCGCGCCCTGACGGACGGCGTCGCGGGCCTCGTAGGCCTTGGCGGTCGGGGTCATGGCCCCGAGCGGGAAGCCGACCACCGCGCACACCATCACGTCGGTGCCGGCCAGGAGCGACCGGCACAGCGGCACCCAGTGGGTGTTGACGCAGACCGACGCGAAGCGATGCTTCCGGGCGTCGTCGCACAGGGCGACGATGTCGTCGCGCGTCGCGTCGGGGCGGAGCAGGGTGTGATCGATGAGCTTGGCCAGATCGGCTGGCACCGGGCCCACGCCGGCGGCGGCGCCCACGCGCATGGCGCCGGCGTCCTCGACCGCGCGCACCGACCACGGTCGGCGGACCACGCACGAGCCGCAGCTCGCGCAATCCTCGCCCGGCGCCTCGTCGTCGTGACACTCGCCGCGATCGCGCGCCCGCACCGCGGCCAGGCTGGGCCCGGCGAGGCGCTCGCGCACCTTGGCGGTGATGAGCTCGACCAGCTGATCGACGTCGGAGGCCATGGGTCCTTATATACCCTGGAGCGCGTCGCGATGGCCATTGGCGGCTGCGACCGTCGCGCTGCGGGGGCCGATGCTCGCTGGTTTCGTGGGGCGACCACGCGCCTCGCTGCGCTTGGGGCATGCGCCGACGCTACGTCGCCATGGCGCCCTGGGCGTCGGCGGCCCGATCATCGATGGCAACCAGCCGCGCCCGCGGGCACGTTGTTGATCGCGCGCCCGGCGGACGCGAAGCGACGGTGGGTGGGCCCGATCTCTCGCGGCTCGTCCGAGCCGCTCAGTAGGTCCGGTACGCCAGGTCGAACGGGCCGGCCGGCGGGGTCACCCGCGACGCGGGCGGGCGGTAGTCGGAGTTCACGACCAGCGGCGACGGGATGCCGGGGCCGAGTGAGCCGAGACGAGGTTCGGCGGTGTCGAGCACGTAGAGATGATGTCTTGCGGCGAACACGAGATAGCGCCCGTCGGGTGTCCACGCGGGGGAGACGAGGGAGCTGTCGGGGGCGGTGACCAGCGTGCGCGGCGCTCCCCGGCCGGTGAGCGTGAGCGTCTTGTCGCGCGCCGCGGCGATCGCGCCATCGGCGGCGATCGCGGTGTCGTGGAGGACGCGCGATGGGGTCTGGTTGACGTGTAGAGGCGCGCCGTCGAACTGGCCGCGCATCTCGGCGAGGGTGGTGAGGTTGACCGCGATCATCTCGCGGCCGCT
This sequence comes from Myxococcales bacterium, assembly GCA_005779305.1. GTDB lineage: Bacteria > Myxococcota_A > Polyangia > Haliangiales > Haliangiaceae > UBA2376. The sequence continues at coordinate 33,505 of SXJR01000395.1, read as the reverse complement.
GCTACCTGGCGCGACGAAGCCGACGCGCTTGCCGTCGCTGAAGAAGAGATTTGGCTCCATCGTCGGCCGGTACAGCTCTCGCACGAGGGTGCCGGTCGCGACGTCCCACAGACGCAGCGTCGCGCGATCGAGGTTGCCGTCGCCGTCACGGTCGTCCTCAGCCGTCTGGACCAGGATGCGCGTGCCATCAGGGCTCCACTGCAGGGTCGGCGGAAGCTCGATGTCGAGCGTGGGCGAGCGCGCCGGCATCACGTCATCGACGACCACGCGCGACGCGCCGGTCGCGAGATCGGCGACGATCAGGTGCTGGTCGGACGAGATCGAGGCGAGCCGGGTGCCGTCGGGCGAGAGCTGGGCGAACCGCACGTGGTGCGGGGTGAGCTGGCGGCGATCGCTGCCGTCGAGCGCTTGCACGGCCAGGTGCACGCGACGGGCGGTGCGACCGGTCGGGTCGGGCGATGCTTCGAAGAAGATCACCTGCGGCCTCGTCGCCACCCAGTGTGCTCCGGGCTCGGCGTCCTCGAGATGGAGCTCGGTCATGCGGTCACGAAGGTGTGGATGGTATCCACGAAGCGCTTCTTGGCGAGGCCCTTGTCTTCCTTCTTCTCGCTGAGCTTGGTCTGGCTCGACGTGCGTGGGTAGTCGGTGACGAGGCACGCGATCCCGAACTGCACCTGATCGTCCGCCCCGCGGCCCTGATTGCTCGACTGGATCACCGCCGCGACGTAGCCGAACTCCATGTCGATGGTCTGGATGCCGCGGCCGTGCAGCGACTGGAGCAGGGCCGGCGTCTCGACCAGCGCCGACACAACGCTGGTGTGGATCGAGTCGGGGATCTTGACCTGGCCGTGCGGCGCGAGCGCGTTCGGGACCATCGCGCCATCCGGGCCCATGATGCGCGCCGGTGTGTAGATCGAGGACGGTGGCAGGTGGGGGGTGCCATCGTCGGTGGGCTCCGACGGTACGAGCGCGCCCGCCGACCCGCCGGTGAGCACGGTGCGGATGGCCGCGCCGCCCGGACTGGCCAGGAGGCCCTGGATGTTCCGGGCGAGGATCTCGCCGTGGTACGAGGACTGGTTGTCGGAGTCCAGGGCGGCGATGTAGCGCGCCTTCGGGCCTTCGTCCCCGACCCGGTACAGCGCGCCAGTCCATCCGGCGGTGGCGCGCTCGGCGACCGGGGTGAAACGCTCGTCGCCACCGAACGAGCTCTTGTAGCCGAACACGAGCGTCTGGGCCCGCCGGAACGAGTCGTCGATCGCGAAGAAGTCCGTGAGGCGGCCGTAGTTCTTCTCGAGCGCGGGGCTCGTGGCCTCGACCCGCCGAACTTCGATGTCGCGGCCGGTGTGATCGCCGTGCGCGATCAGCGCCATCGCGAACTGCTCGGCGAGCGCCGCGCCGCGGACGTTGCAGATGACCAGCCGCTTCTGCCCTGCGTCCCAGTACACCGCGCCGTAGTTCAGGATGGTCAGGCCCGGACGGCGATCCGCCGGGCCGCCAGCGTCGGGCGCCGCCAGCGCCTGCAGCCCGTCGTGGTTCGGCTCGTCCGGCAGCGCGTCCTCGAGCCCGCCGACCGTGACCACCGCCGAGTCCGCCTGCGCGAGATAGGCCTCGAGGCCCTTGGTCATCTTCGCCGTGTAGCCCTTGGCGCCCTCGGCGTCCTCGTCGCCGAACGTGACCTGGCCCGACTCGCCGAACAGCGGAAGCCCCTTGCCGCCGATCGCCTGCGCGAGCTGGGCGGAGCGCTGCGCCTCGTCGACGAGCGCGGCCTCGGTGACGGTGAGGTCGTCGCCCCTGACGGCGGCCTTGTACCTGCGGAGCCCGCCGACCGTCCACGCCGCATTCCACGCCTTGTCGTCGAGCGGCTTGCGGGTCGCGGCGGCGACGAACCTGCGCAGTTCTTCCTCGCCCTCCTCGCCCTCGAACGTCCTCGGCTCGGGGCCGTCGCCGGTGACGATCAGCTTGCGCTGGACGCCGCCGCCCGGCGTGCCGCCGCGGCCGGCCATGGTGTCGAGAAGCGACTCAGCGGATTCCCCGCGCACGACGGTCGCCGCGACCTCGTCGGCGTGGCGCTCGTACACGTCGCCGGCCTCGCCGATCCCGCCCTTGAGTGACACGCCGCCACGCTGTTGCACGACGTGCGCGGCCTCGTGCGCGGCGGTCTCGAGATCCGGTGACGACGCGAACCCGACCTGATTCCCCGACGCGTACGCGCTGGCCCCCATCGCGTGCGCGGTGATGGCGGCATCGCCGCCCACATGCGCCTGGACGCCGGTGACGTCGTGGCGACCGAACGAGCGCTGGACGGTGTCGAGGTGGGGCAGCGCCGAATCGCCGCCCGTGGCGAACCAGAACGGATCGTCCGCAGCCTCGCTCGCACTCGACGCCGGTGCTGCCGTCGGCGAGGTCGGCGTCGGCGCGGCGCGGTGCTGCAACGCTGCGGTGAGCGTTCGCTTGCCGGCGGCGGTCGCGGTCCCCGCGCCACGCTCGTCGTCATACTCCTGGCCAGGTCGCCGCTCCCGCATCCTCGGTGACGATACCGCACCGGTCGATTGGAGTCGATCACCCCGCAGGTGCGGCCCGATGTCCGGAGTTCTGTTGCGACTCCGTGAACACCGCGCATCCTCACCGACCGGTCAGGCGAATACGCAATCAGGTCCTTGGCTGGCCTTGGTCGTAGGACCAACGGGGCCCCGATCCGCCGCACATCGCTCGGTCTGGCTCGACACTGGTCATCGCGACGCGCTCAGGTCCTTGGCCAGACGGAAGGTGACGTCCTTCTGTCCGGCCAGCGGACGCGTGGCCGACTTGCCGGGGGCGCGCACCGGCGCTTCCTTGCCCACCGCCGGGGCGATCCACTCGAACTGGGTGGGCGAGGCGATCACGCCAGGGGTCACCACCGCCGCCTGCCACTCGTCGTCGGTGAGCAGGCGCTTGCCGGCGGCCTGGGCGAAGGCCTTGGCGAAGTTGTAGGGCGCGTTGACCACCGGCTTGCCGGCGGCGGCCGCGCTCGGCTTCTTGAGCTTGGGGAAGGCGGCCGCGAAGTCGCCGGCGGTGATCGGGCGTGCGTCGACGAAGAACCAGGGCGCCCCGTCGGGCTTCACCACCAGCACCATGCCCTCGGGCGGCGTGGGTCGTGGCGGCGCCACGGCCGCGTCGACCGGCGGTGGTCCGGCGTCGATCACCACGACCGGGCCGCTGCCCGATCCGCCGCCGCCGCAGCCGCCGCCGCCCGAGTCGCGGATCAGGTGCACGATCACGCCGACGATGAACAGCAGGAGCGCCAGCGCCGAAACCACCCACAGCCACCGCGGCAGGCCGCTCGGCCGGGCCAGGGCCGACAGACCGGCGTCGGCATCGGCGTCGCGCGAGCGGGTGGCCGCGGCGTCGTCGTCGAAGCCGTGGGGCGCGTTGCCGCCGACGAACGGCGTGCGAGCCAGGCGGCCGGCCGAGCCGTCGACGGTCGGCGGGATCGTGGTCAGGGTGGCGCCGCCGCCGCTGAGGCGATCGACGATGCGCTCGAGCCGGGCGATGAGTGTCGGGTAGTCCGGTCGCTCCGCCGGCTTCTTCGACATCATCTGCCGGGCCAGGTCGGCCAGCTCGGGATCGGCGGAGGGGTTGCGGTCGCGCGCGTCGGGCGGCGGGTTCTTGAGGTGCCGGGCCACGACCTTGAGGTACTTGTCCTCGGCCGGCACGCCGGTGCGGAACGGCGGCATCGCGGTGAGCAGGAAGTAGAGCGTCCCGCCCAGCGCGTAGATGTCGACACGTTCGTCGATGACCTCACCGCGAGCCTGCTCGGGCGCGATGTAGTCGGGGGTGCCGACCACCACGCCGAGCGCGGTGAGCGACGGCTCGCTGCCGGGGTCAACCGGCTTGGCCAGCCCGAAGTCGGTGACCTTGACCCGGCCGTCGGAGAGCAGGACCAGGTTCGACGGCTTGACGTCGCGGTGGATCAAGCCGGCCTTGGCGGCGGCGTGCAGGCCGCGTGCGCCGTCGAGGATGGCGCGGGCCGCGTCGAGCGCGGGCAGCGCGCCCTGGGCATCGATGGCCGAGGCCAGGTCGGTGCCCTCGAGGAGCTCCATCGCGATGTAAGGACGGTCCTGGAAGTTCCCGGTGGCGAACACCTGCACCACGTTGGGGTGCTGGATCGCGGCGACGGCGCGGCCCTCGCGCGTGAAACGCGCACGCAGCTCGTTCGAGTCCTTGTGGCGCTCGCTCAGGATCTTCACGGCCACGCGCCGGTTGAGACCGACATCGACGCCGCGAAACACGTCGCCCATGGAACCGGCGCCGATGACGCCTTCGATGCGATATGCACCGATCTCGGTGCCCGGACTGGGGTTCGCCACGGTCGCCGCTGATAGTATGCCGCTTCGATGTCGGGCGCCCGGCAGTTGCCACACAACCTGGATGCCGAGGCGTCGGTGCTCGGCGGCATCTTCCTCCGCAACGACGTCCTGGCCCAGCTCGACACCCTCGAGGTCGAGGACTTCTACAGCCCCAAGCACCAGGCCGTGTTCCAGGCCATGCGCAACCTGGAGTCGGCGGCCAAGCCGATCGATCCGATCACGGTGCAGGCCGAGCTCGATCGCATGGGCCGGCTCGAGGCGGTCGGTGGCCTGGCCTTCCTGGGCGAGCTGACCCTGAAGGTCCCGTCGACGGAGAACGTGCTCCACTACGCCGCGATCATCCAGGACAAACACGCCGCGACCAAGGTCATGCGCGCGGCCAGCGAGATCCTCGAGAAGGGTTACGACGACGACGCCGACGTCGGCGAATACCTCGACCTGGCCGAGGGTCGGATGTTCGAGGTCACCCAGCGCCGCGAGAAGAACGGCCCCGAGCCGATCAAGAGCCTCATCAAGAAGGTCTTCAGCTCGCTCGACGAGCGCTTCGCGTCACCGGACGGCATCACCGGTGTGCCCACCGGGTTCCACGATCTGGATCAGCGCACCGCCGGCCTGCAGCCGACCGAGCTCATCATCCTCGCGGCCCGTCCCGCGATGGGCAAGACTTCGTTCGCCATGTCGATGGCGCAGAACGCGGCGATCGGCGGCGGCTGGCCGGTGCTGGTGTTCTCGCTCGAGATGTCCTCGACCCAGCTCGCCGAGCGCCTCTTGTGCAGCGAGGCCCGGGTCGACTCGACCGCCCTGCGTCGCGGCCAGCTCCAGCGCCAGGACATGACCAACCTGACCTACGCCGCCAACACGCTGTCGAAGGCGCCCATCCTCATCGACGACACCCCGGCGCTGTCGCTGCGCGAGGTCCGCGCCCGCGCCCGCCGATTCCGCGCCACCAAGGATCTCTTCGACGGGCCGGGCGGAAAGAAAAAGGCCGGCCTCATCCTCATCGACTACCTCCAGCTCATGCGCGGCAGCTCCCAGGCCGCCAAGGGCAGCCGCGAGCAGGAGATCAGCGAGATCTCGCGCGGCCTGAAGTCCCTGGCCAAGGAGATCAACTGCCCGGTGGTGGCACTGTCGCAGCTCAACCGCTCGCTGGAATCGCGCACTGACAAGCGGCCTCAGTTGAGCGATCTACGTGAATCGGGAGCCATCGAGCAGGACGCCGACGTCATCCTCTTCATCTACCGGGACGTCGTCTACAACAAGGACTCGGAGACGCCCAACATCGCCGAGGTCATCATCGGCAAGAACCGCCACGGTGCCATCGGCACCGTCGAGACCCACTTCGAGGGCCGCTTCACCCGGTTCGAGAATCTGGCCCAGCGCGACGACGGCCCGCCGCGCTGACCGGGGCCGCGCTCGCACCTCGACTCAGCTTGGCTCGTAGTCGTCCATCTCGATCGCGGCGGCGGCGAGGAGCTCCATCACCCGCGGGGCCGGGTGACGGTGGACGCGGTAGCGCACCGGGCGGTAACCGGGCGCGGGGACAAAACCCTCGCCGACGATCTCGACGACACGATGGAAGGGCACGAAGAAGCCCGACCCGGGGCCACCGTCGGGGGGCTCGCCCATGATCCGGATCAGGTCGGCGACGGGCAGGAGCGTGTCGAGGTCCTCGCCCCACAGGGTCCAGGTCACGGGCAGGCCGTCGGGACGCAGCGTGCCGTTGAGTGAGGCGACGAAGAGGTCGAGACCGTCGTGCTCGTGGGCGTCGTCGAGCCAGGCCTTCTGTTCGGCGTAGGCGTTGAGCGCGAGCTTGACGTGGCCGAGGCGGACGGCGTTCGCCGCCGGGTGATCGGTCGACAGGACCAGGGGCACGACCTCACCGCTGGCGTCGACCGTGTACACCGACGGCGATAGCGCCCGGTTCGACGCCGAGTACTCGCGATCGGCGATCTCGGCGAAGGCCTGGACCCGATCGGGATCAGCCTCACCGGCGATCCAGCACCACGATCGGGTCGGGATGATGGCGATGGGGCGGCCATCGACCCGGCCGCTGAACGACGCCAGGAGGCCCGGCACCGCCAGCCGTGAGCTCTCGTACGTGTCGCGGGCGTCGACGACGAAGGTGCCGTCCTCGTCGCCGGGCACCGGCGGCGGCAGCCGCGACGCGTTGCCCATGGCGTGGACGAGCACGTCGCCGATGTGCGTGTCCCACTCGGCGAGCTTCTCGGTCGCGACATAGCTCATGCGGTCGGGCGCATCGAGCACCAGCGCCAGATCCAGGTACGGTACGAAGGGCTGGGTGGCGAGCGGCGGCGCCTGTCGGGCGTCGCGGGGCAGGAGGAAGAAACCCTGGCCACGGATCACCGGCAGGACGCGGGCGGCGGCGTCGGCCCAGGTCTCGGGCCCATCCTCGGGTCGGAGGCCAGCGGCGAGCTTGCGGGCGACGCTGACCTCGCGCTCACCGGGCGGGAGGTGGTTCGACTCCAGGTAGTAGTTCTCGAGGTAGACGATGAGGTTGCGGCCGTCGGGCTGCTCGACGTCGAGCACCAGCTCGTCGGGCCGGAGCTCGACCTTGCCGACGCGGAGCTCGGCGCGCAGGAGGGCGGCCACGGCGGCGCCGAAGGCCCGGCGCTCGTCGTCGGGCGGCGTGCGGCTCACGACGCGCCGGCCACCGCGGCGATGGGGAAAGCGGCGCGCACCTCGTCGGTCACCTTGCGCGGCTTACCCGTCACCAGGTCGATGAACGCCCACGTCGAGGTCGCCCGGCACACTTCCACATTGTCGCTCAGCCGGCGCATCGACGTGCGTCGGATCGACGACACGCCCTTCACCGCCTCGACCCAGGTGGTCAGGGCGACGCGCTGCTCGGGCAGCACCGACGAGAGGTAGTCGATCTCGTGCCGGCGCACGACCCAGATCGCGCCCAGCCGCACGTACGCCGCGTGATCCCAGCCGACCGCGTCCGAGTGCGACAGCGCGACCTCGAGGATCCAGCGCACGTAGACGAGGTTGGAGACGTGGCCGAGGTTGTCGATGTCGTCGGGCCGCGGCGCGAGCTCGATCGTGTGGTGCACGCGTGAACGGTACCGCAAGAGGCTCGGCGGCGACGCTGGCCGCGCCTACTTCGCGCGCGGCAGGTCCTTTGGCACCGCAGGGATTCGCGAGCGCTCAGCGCAGCCTCTGTCGCAGCTTGCGGGCGGCTGCCAGGCGCCTCTTCCACAGCGGCGCCGCGCCCTCGTAGCGGCCGATGGCCTCCTCGACAAGCACGCGCGACCGCTCGACCTCGCTGCGTGGCAGCGCGCGCGCCAGCGCGATGGCGGCGTCGGCGGCCAGGCCGGGATCGAGCTCGCTCGCCGCCAGCACCTGGTGCGCGCGTTCGAGCATGGGCAGCGCGCGCTCGGCCTCGCCGGTCGCGACCAGCGCCTCACCCAGGGACACCGCGACCACCGCAGCGTCGGCGTGGTCCTCGCCGCGCACGGTGATCACCACCTCGGCCACCTCCTCGAGCAGCGGCAGGGCCTCGCCGGCGAAGCCACCCTCGCGCAACGCCTCGGCCACGTCGAAGTCGCAGCCGGCCAGGTCAGCGTTCTCGAGCGTGTCGTGCAGCTCGATCAGATCGCAGCCGCGCTGGATGAGCTCGATGCCCTCGTCGCGGGCACCGCTGGCGGCGAGGTAGCGGCCCTCGTTGCGCATGCCCTCGCCGGCGTACACGGACGTCGCGCCGGTCAGCGACTCGAGCGCGCGCCGGTAGCGGCGCGCGGCGGCCAGCGCGTCGCCGGTGCGTCCGGCCAGGTGATAGGCGCTGGCCAGGTCGACCAGCGGGGCCCAGTGATCGACGTGGGTCGCCGCCACCACCTTCTCGGCCAGGGCCTGCGCGCGCTCGGCGGTCGCCACCGCTGCGGCGGCGTCGCCGCGCGCCACCAGGTCGTCGGCCAGCCGGGTCAGGACGATGGACAGGTTGGCCTGGCCGGCCGGTCCCATGGCCTCGAGCTTCGCCACCACGGCGCGGTGCTGCTCGATCGCGCTCACCACCCTGGTCTGTTCCAGGTAGAAGTCGCCGAGCTGCTGGCGGAGCTGGATCTCGGTATCGCCGGGGAGCGCCGCCGGTGTCGTCAGGAGCTGGGTGATGAGCGCCTCGGCCTCGGCGTACCGGCCGCGCATCCCGAGCACGATGACGCGGGTCGAGTCGAGCTGGACCTGAAGGTCGGCGTCGCCACCGAGACGGTCGATCGCGGCCTGGGCGAACTCGACGTGCTGATCGGCGAGATCGAGATCGCGGCGGTTGAGCGCGGCGTCCTGGGCCAGCGCCAGGCGCGCCACCGCGGTGATGTGATCGTGGTGGCCGCGCTCGGCCAGCGCCACCGCCCGGCGCAGCACGTCGGCCGAGGCCTGCGAGTCGCCGCCGATGCTCTGGATCGTGCCGATCAGGTACTCGAGCTCGGCCGCCAGCGGCACGAAGTCGCTGGCCTCGACGGCGGGACGCAACGCCTCGGCCTCCGCCAGCGCGCTCTCGAAGTCACCGTCCATGCGCAGGCGTTCGGCGTCGAACAACCGCGCCCGCAGGGCGAGGACCAGGCCGCGCTGGGTCGGATCGGCGGGGACCTGGGCGTAGACCGACGCCGGCGACGGCGCCAGGCAGCCGCCCGGCATCGCCAGCGAACCGACCAGCAGCTCGGCGTGGCGAGCGTGACCGCCGAGCACGCTCTCGACCCACCCCGCCATCTCGACCCGCCGCGCGTCGAGGCACGCGAGCTGCAGCGGTCGCGACGGCTCGGAGGCGCCACACGCCGCCCGGAACGTGGTGCGCCACTGCGCGACCCGCTCGTCCATCACGTCGCTGACCCGGGTCACCACCCGCGCGTCGATCGACGCGTCGACCAGCGTCGATCGCGTCGCGTCGCGCTGGGCCGGCGACCAGATCGCGTCCATGGCGCGGTCACCCTCGATACACGGCTCCGTCACCGGCACGCTCGCGGCTCGCGAGCCTCCGCCCACGGCGAGCGTCGCGGCGACCGCCGTGCCCGCCATCAACGCCGCCGCGCCGGCCGCGACCAGCGTGATCCGCGCGCGCCGCGAACGCCCGCCAGCATCGAGTGCACGCAGCAGCACGTCGAGCCGAGGCCGCCTGGCCGCCTCCAGCGCCAGCGCCGGCGCCAGCGCCCCGGCCACCCAGCTCGGCACGTCGTGGGGCACGTGTCCGCCCGCCTCGGGGTCCCGGCGCGCCTCGACCTCGCCGCGCCGCTGCGCCTCCTTGATCTCCTCGATCGTCGATCCGCGGAACGGCCGCGCTCCCCACAGCGCCTCCCACAGCGCGACCGCGAACGCGAACGTGTCGGCGCGCGCATCGACTTCTTCGCCGGCGAGCTGTTCCGGCGCCATGTACGCCGGCGTTCCGATCGCGACCCCTGTCCCGGTCAGGTTCCCGCCGCGGTTCCTCATCGCCCGGTCCCCGTGCACGGTTTCCCGCTCCCCGACCCCGTCCTGGCCCACCCGTAACTCGCCTCCCGTCGTGCCCGTGCCCGCTCCCGCCGCCGTCGCCACTCCGAAGTCCGTCACCACCACGCGCGTCACCGCATCGCCGTCGAGCGCGCACAGCACGTTCTCCGGCTTGAAGTCGCGGTGCACCAGCCCGGCGGCGTGCGCCGCCGCCAGGCCGCTCCCCGCCTGCCGGAACCAGTCGACCACCTCGCGCCATCCGCGCGGCCGTGCCCGCAGATGCGCTCCCAGCGTCGCGCCGACCACCAGCTCCATCGCGATCCAGGGCCGCCCATCGTCGTTGCCGACGTCGTAGACCGCGATCACCGACGGATGACTGACCTTGGCCATGAGCCGCGACTCGCGACGCAGGCGCTCGGCGAACGCGGGCGACGCCGCCGCGAGCTCGGGCCGGATCAGCTTGAGCGCGATCGGCCGATCGAGCTCGGTGTCGTGGGCCGCGAAGACCTGGCCCATGCCGCCGGCGCCGACCAGGCGATCGAGCCGGTATCGCCCGAGCGCGCGCGGCGGCGCATCGCTCGACCGGGCCTTTCGCGCTGAAGGCGTGGCGTCGGCGGTCACCGCTGGCAGGCTCGGCGTGCCCATGGCCAGGCGCGCCCGCGCCATCACCGCCACCACCTCGCGGCAGCTCGCGCAGTCGTCGAGGTGCACGCGCACGACCTCGGCCTCGCCTTCGGCGAGCGCGAGCTCGACCAGCTGGCCGAGCACGTGATCGTCGGGGCACGGGGCGGTCGTCGGCATGGGCCGCGCATCCTACTCAGCGCGGCGGCGGGCGCGGCGAGGAAACGCCGGTGACCCCGATCACGGCCCGGTCCTGGCCGATCTCGGGGCAACCTCATGAAAACAGGGCGCCTGCTTGCGGCAGGCACCCTTTCCAATCGGGCGAGCTGCGCAGGCAGCTCGCGGTCGCTACGTCACTTGGCCTTGGCGACGACGAAGAACTTCAACATCGCGACGACACCAGCGGCCAGCTTGACCTGGACCTCGTACTTGCCGAGGGCCTTGATGGGCTGCTCGAGCACGATCTGGCGGTGGTCGAGATCGACGCCCGCCTTCTTGAGCTGCTCGCTCAGATCGCGGCTGGTGACCGAGCCGAACATCTTGTCCTCCTCGCCGACCACGCGGTCGAACTGGAGGGTCACGACGTTGATACGCTCGGCCTGCGACTCGGAGGTCGCGCGCTCCTTGGCCACACGGCGCGAGATCACGCGCTTGTCGTGCTCGAGGCGGTGGACGTTGGCGGCGGTCGCCGACACGGCCATGCCACGGGGCACGAGGTAGTTGCGACCGAAGCCGGGGCGGACGCTGACCAGCTCACCGGCCTTGCCGAGGTTGGCCACGTCCTGGGTGAGGATGACTTGCATGGGCATGACGTCGGTCCTCTCTCACTCGCCCGTGACCGAGATCGGCAGGAGCGCGAGCATGCGCGCCCGGCGGATCGCCGTCGAGATCGCGCGCTGGTGCTTGGCGCACGAGCCGCTGATCCGGCGGGGAACCATCTTGCCGCGGTCGGTGATGAAGCTGCGGAGCAGCTGGGGGTTCTTGTAGTCGATGAGCGTGGTGGTCTCGCTGCAGAAGCGGCAGACCTTGCGGCGCGACGGGCCGCCACGACCGCCGCCGCCTTTGCCGCGGCCGCGATCGTCGCCCTTGTCGTCGATATCTTCTTCGATGCGCGACATGGATCAGTTCTCCTTCGGGGGTTCGGAGGCCGCTGCCACGATCGGGTCGTCCTCGAAGCCGGGCGCCACGAAGTCATCCTCGTCGTCGTCGTTGGGCGGCGCGTCGGAGCCACCGCGGGTGAGGAAGATGTCCTCCTCGTCGGCGGCGGTGGCGGCGGCGCGTTCGTAGGTGGTCTCGTCGATCTCGCTGGGCCGCGCGTCGGGGACGACGTTGTCGTCGACCTTGACGGTCATGTAGCGGATCACGAGGTCGAGCATGCGCAGGTTGCGCTCGGTCTCCTCGACCACACCCGGGCTGGCCAGGTAGCGCCAGTACAGGTAGATGCCCTTGCGCTCCTTCGAGACCTCGTAGGCCAGGCGGCGCTTACCCCAGTTGTCGACCTTGATGATCTTGCCACCCAGGCCCTCGATGATGCCCTTGACCTTGGTGTTGACCTCGGCCACGCCATCGTTCGCGGTGTTGGGCCGCAGGATGTAGATCGTCTCGTACTCTCGCGACGTGCCGGGCGCGTCGCTGAGGCTTTCCAGTCTTGCCATCGTTTGTTGCCTCTCGGGAAATGCCCGCCCACATGGGACGAGCGAGGTAGAAGAGGCGGCTTCTTAGCAGAGCGCTGGTGGTCTCTGCAAGCTCCCCTTGCCCTTGCCCTTGCCCTTCTTCGCGGGCGCCCTAACCCTGCACATTCGCTCGGCCATTCAGGTCATTCATCGCCGGCGTCACCCCCAGCCCGACCACGGCCTCCACGGCCTCCACGGCCCGCCCCACGATGCCGTCGACCAGGGCCGCCTGGGCGGCCCCGAAGTCGCCCAGGACCCAGCTCGAGACGTCGCGTCCCGGCACGTGGTGGGGCGGCTTGCTGACCCCCACCCGGACCCGGGGGAATCCATTGGCGCCGCACTGCTCGATGATCGAGCGCAGGCCGTTGTGTCCGCCGTGGCCGCCGCCCTGCTTGACCCGCACGATGCCGAGGTCGAGGTCGATCTCGTCGTGCACCACCAGCACGTCGGCGAGGTCGACGCCGTAGAACGACATGGCGCGCTGCACGGCGAACCCCGAGAGGTTCATGAACTCCATGGGCTCGAGCAGCACGACCTTCTTCTTGCCGCGCGGCGTGGTGATCATGCCGGTCGCGGTGTGGCCGCCGAGCTTGCCGCCCGCGCGCAGCTCGCCGAGACCGTGGCGCGCTGCCACGGCCTCGACGACGCGGAACCCGATGTTGTGCCGGTTCTTCGCGTACTTCGCGCCGGGATGTCCCAGCCCGACGACTAGCACGAACTACTTCTTGGCAGGCTTGGCAGCGGGCGCCGCCTTGGCGTCCTTGCCAGCCGCAGCCGGAGCCGCGCCGGGCTTGGCGCCGGCCGCAGCCGGAGCCGCACCGGGCTTGGCGCCGGCCGCCGCGCCAGCAGCTGCCGCGCCCTCGGCCGGAGCCGCGGCGGCGTCGGTGGTCGCGACCACCTCTTCCTTCTCGGGCGCCTGCATCGAGACGACGGCATCACGGCCACCGGTGACGGCGATGACGCCGGCCGGCAGCTGGATGTCGCTGACGTGGAGCACGTCGCCGATCTCGAGGGGCGAGATGTCGAGAGGCAGCTTGACCGGGATGTCGGACGGCTTGCAGCGCACCTCGATCGAGCGCATGACCGTGTGGATCACGCCGCCGTCGATCACGCCCTTGGGCTTGCCGGTGAACTCGAGCGGCACCGAGGCCTGGACTTCCTTGGCCGGGTCGATGGCGAGCAGATCGACGTGGGTGACGTCGCGGCGAACCGGATCGAGCTGGTAGTCCTTGAGCAGCGCCGACAGCGTACGCACGGTCTTGCCGCCGTCCTCGATGGTGACCGAGATGACCGTGTTCTGGCGGCGGACCGGGTCGAGGGCGGCCTTGAGGGCCTTGACGTCGACGGCGATCTGGAACGGGGAGATCGGGCCATCGGTCGAGGCGCCGTAGAAGACGCCGGGGACCTTGCCGCTGGCGCGGAGCTGGCGGGCCGGGCCCTTGCCCGAGGTGTTGCGGAGCGTGACGGTGAGCTGTCCGGTTGACATGACGTTTCCTCTACATGAAGAGCGAGCTGATCGAGTCGCCGTGGTGGATGCGCTTGATGGCCTCGCCGAGCAGACGGCCGACCGATTTCACGCGGACCTTGGAGCAGGCCTGGCCCGCGTCCGAGAGAGGGATGGTGTTGGTGACGACCACGTGCGACAGCGGCGAATCGCTGATGCGCTGCACGGCCTTGCCCGAGAACACAGCGTGGGAGGCGCACGCCGCCACCTGCGAGGCGCCGGCGCCCATGATCGCGGTCGCCGCGTTGGTGAGCGTCCCGGCCGTGTCGATGATGTCGTCGACGATGACGGCCTTCTTGTTTCTGACGTCACCGACGATGTTCATGACCTCGGAGACGTTGGCGGCGGCGCGGCGCTTGTCGATGATGGCCAGCGTCGAGCCCAGGCGCTTGGAGAAGGCGCGGGCGCGCTCGACGCCGCCGGCGTCGGGCGAGATCACGACCGTGTCCTCGCCGCCGTAGCCGAGCGCGCGCAGCTCGTCGATGAGCACCGGCATGGCGAACAGGTGGTCGAAGGGGAGGTCGAAGCAGCCCTGGCTCTGGCCGGCGTGGAGGTCCATGGCCAGGGCGCGATCGGCGCCGGCGGCGGTGATCAGGTGGGCGACCAGCTTGGCCGTGATCGGCGTGCGCGGCTTGGACTTACGATCCTGCCGGGCGTAGCCGAAGTACGGGATGATGGCGACGATGCTGCCCGCCGACGCGCGCGTGAGCGCGTCGATCATGATGAGCAGCTCCATCAGCCCCTGGTTGGGCGGGCTGCAGGTCGGCTGGACCACGAAGCAGTTCACGCCGCGGACGTTCTCGCCGATCTCGACGTAGATCTCGCCGTCCGAGAAGTGGGTCACGTCAGCGCGCCCGAGTGGGATCTCGACGAACTTGCACACCTCTTCCGCCAGCGCCCGGTTGGCGTTCCCCGTGAAAATCGACAGTGCTTTGAGCACGGCGGTCTCCGAAGATCAGGTGTGGAGCTCCCCGGGAATCGGGGAGCACGCGATCTACCCTCAAACGGGCGTCAGGTCAACGACTTCCCGTGCCCGTGCCCGTGCCCGTGCCCGTGCCCGGGCTGGCCTTGATCCCCAGCACTTCCGCCCGCTTCACCAGTCGCTCCACGTCCTTCATCTCCAGCCGTTCGGCCTCCTCGACCAGCATCACCGGGACGTCGCCCTCGATGCGGTAGCGCAGGCGGGAGCCCACCCCCAGCAGGAATGCCGTCTCCGGCTTCTTCCCGTCTTCACCGCCGGCGAAATACAGGAGCGGCTCCTTCGACTCGGGGCACGCCAGGACAGCGAGAAGGTCTTCGGAGAGCACCATGGGCGCGCACTCTACCCGAAACGCCCCGAAACGCAGAAGAGCCCGGGCTCTCACCCGGGCTCTCGTCACTCAACGGAGGTCAGCTCTTACTGATTGAGGTCGGAGACGAGCTTGAACTCGACGCGGCGGTTCTTGGCCTGGGCCGCCTTCAGCTTGCCGCCCTTGAGGCCGGCCGGGTCGACCGACGGAGCGGTCTCGCCGTAGCCCTTCGAGATCACGCGGTCACCGGCGACGCCCTTGCCCTCGAAGTAGGCCTTCACCGAGTCGGCGCGCTTCTGCGACAGCTCGAGGTTGGCAGCGTCGTCACCGACGTCGTCGGTGTGACCCTGGACTTCGAGCTTGAGCTCCGGGTAGTCGACCAGCACCTTGACGGCGCCGTCGAGGGTCTTGTTCGAGGTCTTCAAGATCTCGGCCGAGCCGGTCTTGAAGTTGATGCCCTTGATGACACCCGTGAACTTCTTGATGGCGGCCGGGACCTCGTCGGGGCAGCCGTCGGTGTCCTGGTAGCCGTTCTTGGTCTCGGCCTTGTCCTGGCACTGGTCGCTGCCGTCGAGCACGCCGTCACCGTCGTTGTCCGGGTCGGGGCAGCCGTCTTCGTCCTGGAAGCCGTCGGCGTCCTCGGGCTCGCCGATGCACGCATCCGCGGCGTCGGGCACGCCGTCGCCGTCGTTGTCCGGGTCGGGGCAGCCGTCGTC
The DNA here is from genome assembly GCA_005779305.1 of Myxococcales bacterium. Taxonomy (GTDB): domain Bacteria; phylum Myxococcota_A; class Polyangia; order Haliangiales; family Haliangiaceae; genus UBA2376. The sequence goes on along the minus strand of SXJR01000395.1, from coordinate 17,920 downwards.
GTCCTTGAAGCCGTCGGCGTCCTCGGCGTCGTTCGGGCACTGATCCGACGCGTCGCCGATGCCGTCACCGTCGTTGTCGCCGTCCGGGCAGCCGTCCTCGTCCTGGAAGGCGTCGGTGTCCTCGGCGTCGTTCGGGCAGCCATCGGCGTCGCCGACGATGCCGTCCTTGTCGGGATCGTTGTCATCAGGCGGCGGAGGAGGCGGTTCCTCCTTCTTGCCTTCCTTCCGACCGAACTCCTTGTACACCGACAGCAGGACCTCGAAGTCCGAGGCCTGGCCGTCGTTGTCGCTCGACGGGACCGCGAGCCAGCGGCCATCGAGGCGGAGGCCCCAGCCGTTCTCCACGCGGTACTTGGCGCCGAGGCCGAGGTAGAGCGCCTCGTCCTTGTCCTTGTTGACACGGTCCGGGTTGCCGGTGTCGGCGACCTGGACGATGCCGCCGCCGAGCAGGACGAACGGAATCATCTTCTTGTCGGGGTTGCTGGCCCCGAACTGGGCGATCAGGTGAGCGCGATACGTCAGCGCCCACACGTCGTAGACCAGGTTGCGTTCCTCGGTCGGGATCAGGCCGACCTCGGCCTCCACGCCGAGCATGTCGCCGAAGCCCATGCCCAGACGCAGCCCGAACAGGGCCGAGTTGCGCAGCGAGGTAGCAGCCTCGATGTCGGGCACGCCGAGTTCGTTGTTGACGCTGAAGGTGTGCAGACCTGCGGTTGCACCGACTTCGACGTTGGCCTGGGCCGGAGTGGCCGACAGTCCGACGGCGATGGTGGTGCTGAGAGCTCCACCAAGGGTCAGGTGCAGGGTGCGGCGCAAGGATGGCAGTCTCATGGGAGTCTCGATCCTTTGTTGCTAGTCCTACCGAACCCCGGAAATCCCTCCCCAGGGCGGGTGCGAGCGATGCTGCGTGTTTATCGGCGTTCAGGCCGAGTTTCCAGTCTTTGGGGCACTTTCTGTCAGGTCGATGACCGACAGGTCGCAAACTCTCCGGGTTACTCCCGGGGCCGTTTCGGCGAACCACCGAGGGAATTTGGAGCCACATCAGGAGGTTGCTGGTCAACCCCGGGCTTTGCCCGCGAAGAAGTCCGGGGAGACCCGCAGCGACTCGGGGATCGCCTCGCGGCGCTTGATCGCGGCGGCGCGGCCGGCGCTGTAGCGAAACGGCGCGTGGGCCGGTATGGCGAGGGAGCGCGGCAGCGGCAAGGTCGCGCAGGCCGGTCCGCCGCCGGCCTTGCCGAAAAGCTCGCCGAGGGGAACCGGGTGCACGGTGAGGCCGAGTCGCTCGAGCGCGGCGACGAACCCGGCGCTGACGCCGTTGTTCACCAGCACGCCGCGGTGGAGCTGGCGCGAGTTGCCGGCGTAGTGGTGGACCGCATCGGCCATGCCGATGGGCACGACCCGCCCGGGGAGGGCGCGGGCGACGACGTCGTGGCCGTCGCCCCACAGGCCGCCCGCGTAGTGGACGAGCACGGGCGGTCCGTCGACGGGCTGGGCGCCGAAGTGGACGGTGTCGCCGTGCAAGTGCGGGTACACCAGCTCGGCGTGGATGCGGCTCCGCAGCGGGACGCCGGCGTGATCGGCGGCGAACGTCACGCCCTCGCGCGAGCTGCGCGTGCTCCTGGGCGCGAGCCCGCGATCGTAGTGGCCGGCGACGGCGTAGGTGAGGATCACCTTCTCGCCCACGACGGCGACGTCGGCCATGCCCTCCCAGCGATGCGGGTTCTCGCTGGCGGCGAATGCGATCCCGGCGGCGTCGGCGATGCGGCCGAGGAGCGCGTGATGGTAGGCGGCCTCGCCGCGGCGGTGGGCGAGCATGTTCGGCATCACCGCGCGCAGGGTGCCATCGGCGATCGTCACCCACGGGCCGTTGGCGGTGAACACGCGGCCGGTGTCGACGCCGGCCACGTTGCCGAGCACCTCGCTCGATCCGGCGGGCCGGATGTCGCCGCGACCGTCGATCTCGAGCGCGGCGTGGCCCAGGTAAGGGTCGTCGGCGATCTCGGTCTGGTAGAGCGCATCGCCGCCGCAGGCGATGATGCCGTCGCAGATCGCGAGCCACTCGTCGTAGGCGCGGCGCGGCGCGTAGTCGAGGTGGGTGACCTCGCTCTTGTAGTTGGCGCCGGCCTTGTTGCACATGGCCGGCACCGGCGGCCGGACGATCACGAGCTCACCAGGCACATCGGCGAGGACGGACATGCGCCGTCTATATCACCTGCGCGCCGCGAGCGAGCGTCACCACCGCGTCGACCCACGCCGGCGTGGCGTTGAGCGACGGCACCAGCTCGAGGCTTTGGCCCCCATCGGACGTCCACTGTTCCGCCGCGCGCATGCCGATCTCCTCGAGCGTCTCGAGACAATCGGCGACGAACGCGGGACAGAGCACGGCGAGCTTCTTCACGCCCTTCTTGACGAGGACGGGCAACACCTCGTCGGTGTACGGCTTGATCCACGGCACGCGTCCCAGGCGCGACTGGAACGAGACGGTCCAGCCGCCGTCGGGGAGCACCAGCCGCGCCGCCAGTGCCCGTGCCGTGGCGAAGCACTGCGCGCGGTAGCAGTCGCGCGAGGGCCCGGCCACCGCGTCGCAGCACGACGGCGAGGCCAGGCAGTGGCGGCCACTGGGATCGGCGGCGCGCATGTGTCGTTCGGGCAGACCGTGGAACGAGAACAGCACGTGATCGGGGGCGAGCGCGTCGAGGCGCGGGCGGGCGACGGCGGCGAAGGCGGCGATGAAGCCGTCGTCGGCGAAGAAGGGCGGCACCACCACGAGCGGCGGCACGTTGTTGCGCGACGCCGCCAGCCGGTACAGCCGTTCGAGCGAGCTTCCGGTCGACGACGACGCGTACTGCGGGTAGAGCGGCAACACCACGATGCGCTCGACCTCGGCGTCGATCAGCCGGCCGAGGGCGTCGGCGAGCGAGGGCGAGCCGTAGCGCATCCCCAGCTCGACGCGCCAGCCGCTGCCCAGCCTTGCGGCGACGGCGCTGGCCAGATCCTGGCTGTGGAAGAGCAATGGCGAGCCGCGCTGCGCATCCCAGATCTGCTGGTACGCGTGGGCGCTCTTCTTGGGCCGAGTCGGCAGGATCACCGCCTCCAGGAGCAGCGTGCGTCCCACCGCGTTCATGTCGAGCACGCGCGGATCGCCGAGGAACTCGCGCAGGTAGCGACGCACCGCCGACGCCGTCGGCTCGTCGGGGGTCCCGAGGTTGATCAACAACAGTCCGATCACGGCGCCCAGTGTACCCGGAGACAAACCGGCAACCGGCGACCGGCAACCGGCAACCTCGATTCTACGAGCCCGACGCGAGATCGTATCCGTCGGGGCTGGTCTCGCCGTCGAACTCCCGCCGCCGCCACTCCGACGAGTCGTCGTCATCGCTCGCGAGCGGTGGGGACGACAGCCGCGAGGTCCACTTGAGCGCGTGCGGCGTCACCCGTACCGGCAGGTTGGTGGGTCGCGCCAGCTCGCGCGCGTCGAGCAGGCGCCCGAGCAGGTGCACCAGTCGCTCCGGCGTCGCCGCCGTGGGCCGGCAGGCCGCGGCCCGCATCCGCGCCGGTACCGACACCGGATGGTCATGCACGATCACCGTGGGCGGCATCGGCCGGTAGGCGGAGACCGCCGCCAGCGTCTGCAGCACGCCCTCGTCGCGGGCGTCGACCAGCATGCCGTCGATGGTCTGGGTGCCCAGCAAGTCGACCGCGGGGAGCATCGCGTCCACGGCCCGGACATCAAAGCCGGCGGCCCGGGCGGCCGCGCTCCAGGAAGCGCGTCGCTCGGCGTCTGCGGCAATGACCAGCACGATCGTGTTCATGGTGAGCTTGGTACGGCGAGAACCACGAAAGCATGAGACAGCGCACGGACAGCGACCGGATACGACACGTGGTCCCGCCGGGTAACTGTGTGTGATGGCTGCAAGCACGGTTGCGCTTCGGCGCGAAAGCCCTTGATACCACGTCGTCCGGACTCCACGGGGCGCGGTGGGGTAGGCGCTCGAATGCCGTGGGCCGGGATTGCGATGACAGTGTGGCCGGGCATCATGTGCCCATGGCCGGGTACTCGGGCACGCCGCTCGCGAAGAAGCTGGGGATCAAGCCCGGCCACGTCGTCGTGGTCACCGGCTGCGCGCCCACTTCGTTCGAGGGCTCGCTCGAGCTGCCGGAGGGCGCGCGCTTGTTCCGCCAGCTGCGACCAGCTCCTGTCGACGTGACGATCTACTTCGTCCATCGCGTCAGCGAGCTCGAGCGTCGCTGGACCGACCTGCACGAGCGCATGCACCCCGCCGGTGGCCTCTGGGTGGCGTGGCCGAAGAAGGCCTCGCGCAAGCCGACCGACATCACCGAGGACGTGGTGCGTCGCATCGGCCTCGCCAGCGGTCACGTCGACAACAAGGTGTGTGCGATCGACGATGTCTGGTCGGGCTTGCGCCTGGTCGTTCGGGTCGAGAACCGCGAGGCGGTCGCGTACCGCGCCGAGCCCGCGCCGGCGCCTGCGGCTGCCGGGCGCCGCCGCCGTCGGACCACGGCCGCGCGCGCCGCCGCCGGCTCGACCCAGCGCCGCGCGATGGCCCGTCCGTCACGGTAGCGGACCGTCGAGCACCGCGTCGGCGGCCCGTGACGCTCGCTCGATCTCGGGCAAGGGCGCGACGTCGTCGTCGCGCACCGCCTGGGCGAAGCGCTTGACGACGTCGGCGCGCGCCCGCGCGTAGCGCCGCAACCGCTCGATCCTCTCGCGGGTCGGCCGGGGCAGCCGCCCATCGTCGAGGCGCGCATCTGTCACCAGCGCCTCGAGCGGCGCCACGATCTCCTCCTCCAGCGCGAGCGCCATGTCCTTCCGTCCACCCGCCATGTCCACGATCGCATCGAACCGCGCTTCGATCGCCACCAGCCTCGCCGTCGCCCGCCTCGGCTCGTACGGCGTCCCGCTCGTCATCATGACCGCCACCACCACGGCTGCGGCTGCGGCCGCGGCCGCCGCGGCGGCTACGGTTGTGGCTGCGGCTGCGGCTCCGATCACCGCCCCCGTCCCCATCCCGGCGATGTGCCCGGCATGATCCACATCGTCGCGCCCGAGCCCGATCACCAGCTGCAGCACGATCACCACCCCACCTACCGCCATCGCCACTGCATCCGGTCTCACCACGCGCTTCGACCGAGCGCTCGCCGCCGCCGCCACCACCACGAGCGCCGCCGCCACGCCCAGCGCGCCGCTCGAGGCCCCCACGATCACCGCGTAGGGCGCCTGCGCGGTTCCCGCCGCCGTGCCCACCGCGGCCGCCCCGACGAACGCGAGCCCCACGCTGGTCCGGCTCACCCGCTGCTCCAGCATCGCGGCGACCACGCCCAGCGTCACCACGTTCAACAACACGTGCGCCCAGCCGGCGTGGAGCATGGCCGCCGTGAGCACCCGCCACCACTCGCCATCGAGGGTCCTCGGTCCGAAGCTCGCACCGGCCGCGACCAGCTGCGCCGCCGTCGGCGAGGTCGGCACCACGCCCGAGGCCACGCCGGCGAGGAAGCCGATCAGCACCACGCCGACCAGGGCGATGGTCACGGCCGGCACCGGCGTCGTCTTCCCGTGCACGCGATCAATGTAGCGCGGGCCGATGGCGCCACACTGTGGCGCGGCCGCGACATGCGAAGCCCCGAACGCACCCGCGCAAGCACGCGAAGGATCGACGACGCGGTCGGCCGTGGTCTGGTCGGGCCGGCGGCGTGGGCCTTGCTCGGGCGTCTCCTCATGTTGCGAGCACCCGTCATGCTCGCGCCGGTGGTCGTTGCGGTCGCAGCGAGCGCCAGCGCGTGTGCCACCTACCGCGCCGGCTCGTTCCAGAGCGGCAGTGAGCCCTTCGTCGGCGAGCGCACCCAGGCCGGGTGCCTCGATCTCGCGATCGACGTGAAGCGCGATCCGGTGGCCACTGGCCCGGTGGTGCAGTACCAGTTCGGCAATCGCTGCGACCGGAGCACGACGATCGACCTCGCCGCCGTCCAGGTGACGGGGCGCACCGCCAGCGGCGCGGAGGTGGCGATGGTGGCCTACGATCCTTACGACCAGATCCGGGCCCTGCCGCTCGACGCTCGCGGCGTCGGCCGCGAGCGGATCGAGTACCGGACCGCACGCGAGTTCGGCGGCGACGTGATCGCTGTCTGTGTCGCCATCGGCCGCCTGGGGATGGTCGAGCCGAGGCCGGACATGGAGGTGACGTGCCAGGGCGTGGAGCCCGTGGCGCGGGTGGCGGAGTCCAGGTCAGCGACCGAGGTGGCGCCATGAGGTGCGTGGTCGCGACCCTGGTCGGAGCGGCGGTGCTGGTTCCCGCGGTGGCCTGGGCCTGCGGCGGCGGCGGCGGCGACAGCGGTGGCGGCGACAGCGGCTCGAGCGGAGGTGGTGACAGCGGCTCCAGCAGCGGCGGCAGCGACTACTCCAGCTCGAGCAGCCAGAGTACGCCAGCCTGCGTCGACACCTCCGACGTGCACGGCTACCGCGAGTGCACCGACTTCGGGGCGTGGCGGGCGCGACGCTCGGCGGTCGCCATCGAGATCGGGCTGGTGGCGTCGTCGGTCGATCTCACCGGGCTCACCGCCAGCGGCGCCATCGATCACGACGGCTCCATGTACACGTACCGCGTGGTCGGCGAGGACCTCGGCGGCCGGGTGGCGGCGCAAGGGCTGGCGCTGCGCACGTTGATGCACGGGCGCACCTGGTACGGCGGCCTGGAGTCGTCGTTCGCGCGCCTCTCGGTCGAGGAGCGGGTCGAGGCCATGGAGCCGCGCACCACGCTCACCACCCGCGCGCTGGGCAGCTCGACCGCGCTGCTCGTGGTCGGTAACCGGCTCTGGCTGGATCGGACTTTCGGCAGCGCGCTCCCACCGGTGAGCCTGGCTGCGGAGGTGGCCGGCGGCGTGCGGTTCACGTCGATCGAGGCCGAGAGCGAGACCGGCGTCTGCATCACGACCGACCGCACGCATCACGGCGCGCCGGTCGTCGAGGCCCGTCTGCGCGCTGACTGGTGGATCTCGCCCAGCGCCTCGCTGGGCGCCTGGACCGGCACCGACGTCATCGCGCGCACGCCGAGCATCGGCCTGGTGTTCTCGTCGCACCTGCGCGCGTTCGACGGGACCCGTTAGACCCTGTGCCGGTCAGATAGCGCGGTGGAGCGCAGACCGTCCAGGTCCACATCGACGTCCACGCTCACGCGATCGAGAGCGTGGGCCTGATCGCGGCCGTGAGCTGATCGTTGACGATCCTCGTGGACGTGGACCGGACCTGGGACGCTCCGGTACTCTGCCGTCAGATCGACGGGACCACCGCGCCGGCGTAGCCGACGACGCGATTGGTGTCCCCGCTGACGGCGGCGCTGGTGGTGTAGCCGACGAGCTGTGGGGGCGGGGCGCCGAGCAGCTCGGCGCAGGCCAGGAGCGTCGCCACCGGCCGCGCGCCGCACATGGAGATGTCGTGGCCATCGACGACGTCGAGCAGGCGATCGGGATCACCGGTGGCCAGGGCCTCGAGCGCCAGCTTGTCGCGGCGCCGGGTCTCGACCTCGTCCTCGAAGTGGTTCATGTCGCTCGATGCCACCACCATCACGTCGGAGCCCGGCACCAGCCCAAGCCGTGACCACGCCCGTACCAGCGCGGCCGCGACCTTGCGGCACTCGCCGGGCGTGAGCGACGCCAGCACCACCGGCACCAGGTGGACATCGGGCTGACGCGCCAGCAGCAGCGGCACCAGCACCTCGATCGCATGCTCGCGCGCGTGCGCGGACTCGTCGGCGGCGGCGCCGCGCACAGGGGCGACGGCGAGCTCGTCGAGCAGCACCGCCCCCAGCCCGCGATCGACCGGGACGTCCGCGACCGGGGTGCGCCACGACGGCGCCATGCTCACCGCCACACGGGTGCCGTGGCCGGTGTGGTTCGGGCAGAAGATCACCACACGCTTGGGCACGTCGACCGTCGCCAGCGTTCGCGCCGCGAGCTGACCCGAATAGACCCAGCCGGCGTGCGGCAGGACCACCCCCAGGGCCAGGCGGGCCGGCGGCGGCGTGCCGCTGAACAGCCTGGCCAGCGCCCCGTCGACCTCCGATTTCGTCCGCGGGTAGAAACGACCGGCCACCGCCGGTTCCCGCGTCACCACGTCGCCCATACACACCATCGTGCGCCGATTTCAGCTTCCTTGCTAGAGTGCCAGCGCGTGCGCCTCGCCCATTGTTCGGACCTGCACCTCCTGTCGCTCGACGGCGTGCGCAAGCTCGACTTCGCCAACAAGCGCTGGATCGGCGGAGTGAACCTCCTGACCAACCGCGGGCGCCACTACCACACCGAAGCGTTCGAGGACATGGTCGCGGATCTCAACGCGGTGGGCGTCGATCACGTGCTTTGCACGGGCGACGTTACCAACCTGGCGTTCGAACAGGAGTTTCGCTTCGCCCGCGTGCGCTTCGACCAGCTCACCCACGGCCCGGGCGGGGTGACCGTGCTGCCCGGCAACCACGACGCGTATGTCGACGAGGGCCGCGTCCACTTCGCGACCGTCTTCGCCGACTACGCCACGACCGATCCGGGCTGGGCCTGGGATGACGGCGATCCATCGCCTTGGCCCATCGTCCGGGTGCGTGGACCGACCGCGATCATCGGCCTCTCCACCAGCTTCCAGACCCCGTGGTTCACGGCCTACGGCCGCTGCGGCGAAGGTCAGCTGAAGCGGCTCGGCCAGGCCCTTTCCGATCCGCGCCTCGCCGGCAAGGCGAGGGTGGTGGCGATCCACCACCCCCCAGCAGGTCGCCGGGCGACGAGCCGCATTCGGGGACTCAAGGATCACGACGCGTTCGCGCAGGTGATCGCCCAGCATGGCGCCGCCGTCGTGGTGCATGGTCACGAGCACCGCGATCTGCGCGAACGCCTGCCGATACCGTCGGGAGTCGTGGAGGTCCTCGGTGTTCCGTCCGGCACGTACGAGGCCGGCAAGCCCGAGAAGACCGCCCGCTACCGCGTGTTCGAGATCGAGGGCGACCAGGTGATCTCGCACCACCTGCGTGTGTGGCACCGGGATCGCAGGTCGTTCGAACGAGATGACCACGAGCCGGCGGCAAGCGCCGCAAGTGCTTGAGAGCGCGACGACGTCGTCGCGTCAGTGTCGAAAACCTGGCACCTGGCCTTTGCCGTTCGTGAGCATCGCGTTAGGTCGCTGGTTGTAACTATTGAACGTGACAACGGTTTGACCAATGCGCTACAAGCTTCGCCCCGTGAGCCCAGCTAGCAACTCTCCGTTCAGCGCCGAAGAAGCGGACGAGCTCGTCAACAAAGACGAGCAGTACGTCATGCGGCCGTGGACCCATCCGGCCGGCGAGCCGGTCATCGTGGCGCGCGCCAAGGGCTGCGTCGTCACCGATGTCCACGGCAAGGACTACCTGGATCTCACCGCCGGCTACTTCGTCAACAACGCCGGCCACTGCCACCCCCGCATCGTGGAGGCCGCGACCGAGCAACTCCACACGGTGCTGCAGGTCTCGGGCAAACACGGCACGGTCGCTGCGGTCCGGCTGGCCGAGCGGCTGATCAAGCTCCTGCCCAGGAGCATCGACCAGGCCTTCTTCTCGACCGGCGGCTCCGAGGCCAACGAGTTCGCGCTCAAGATGGCGCGCCAGGCCACCGGCAAGAAGGACATCGCGTACCTCGAGAACGCCTACCACGGCCTGACCCTGGGTTCCCTCGAGGTCACCGCCAGCGAGAAGTACCGCGAGAGCGCGGGTAAGCCGCTCGGCAACGAGACCTACACGATCCCCAACGCGTACTGCTACCGCTGCCCCAAGGGCAAGCGCCCCGAATCCTGCGCCACCGAGTGCCTCGACGGCGTCGAGGAGAAGATCAAGGCGCGCCCGACCGCGGCGCTCCTGGCCGAGCCGATCCAGTCGGTCGGCGGCCTGGCCCCGCCCGAGAAGTGGTGGGTGCGGCTCGACGCGATCCGCAAGAAGCACGATCTGCTCCTCATCATCGACGAGGTCCAGACCGGCCTCGGCCGCACCGGCACGATGTTCGCGCTCGAGCACTACGGCCTCGAGCCCGAGATCGTGACCGGCGGCAAGGGCCTGTCCGGCGGCGTCGGCTCGCTGGCCATGACCTGCGCCGGCAAGGACGTCGTCGCCAAGTTCTTCGGCGGCACCACCCCGACCTCGGGCGGCAACGCGGTCTCGGCTGCGGCCGGCCTGGCCATGATCGAGACCCTGGTCGACGAGCGCCTGATCGAGAACGCCCGCGCGATGGGCGAGTACTTCACGCAGGCGGCCTGGGCGCTCCAGGACCCGTGGATCGGCGACGTTCGTTTCACCGGCCTGCTCGGCGGCGTCGAGCTGGTCGCCAACCGCGACACCAAGGACGTTCTGGGCAAGAAGCAGATCGCGGCCATCAAGGACGCCCTGCACGCCGAGGGCATGCTGATCACGGTCAGCGGCCTGTACGGCAACGTACTGAGGTTGCAGCCGCCCCTGACCATCACCTCGGCGCAGATCGACACCTTCGTCGCGGCCTTGCGGAAGGTTCTCGCGGCGGTCCGCCACTCGGTGTAAGTTCCGGCCCGCCCGCCTGTAGGCCGCCATGAACCTCTTCGTCGTCCGCAAGTACCTCGACAAGATCCTTCATCCGGTGCTCACGGCGATCGGGCATCTGCCGATTCACGCCAACCAGTGGACGATGATCGGGGCGGTGCTGGGGCTGGTCGGTGGCGTGGTCTTCTTCTACGGCTACTGGTGGGTCGGCCTGGCGCTCCTGCTCCTGCGCGGCCTGGTCGATCACATCGACGGCTTCGTGGCCCGTACTCGTAACCAGCGGTCCACGTTCGGCGCCGTCATGGACGACGTCTGCGACCGCTGGACGCTCGGCATCATGTACGCCGGTGGCTGCGTCAACATCTCGTACGACTACCCCCACGCCCTCATCGTCATGGGCGTGGGCATCACCGGCGCTCTCACCAACGTCATCATCAAGCTGTCGATCTACGCCGAGTCGCAGCAGGACGTGTGGCGCGAGAAGGGCAAGATCGGCCACCCGGTCGACGTGGTCGGCCTGTTCGGCTCGGCCGAGTTCATCATCTACTTCGGTGCCGGCGTCCTGTTCACGGCGCTGCTCCACGATCCGCGGCCGATGCTGGCCGGCGCGTGGGCGGTGGCCATCATGTCGCACGTGTCCCTGTTCCAGCGCATCTGGTTCGCGTGGAAGCGGTACCGGTTCGTCGATCCGGCCGGACGCCAGCTGCCCGAGCCCGAGGCCGAGTCGGACCAGAGCACCGCACCGGCGGGCGAAGCGCGCTAGCTTCCGGACGAGCCATGGCGTCGAACCTGAACCCGGCCAATGCGGTCACCGCATCGCGGTTCCTGACCCTGCCCCCGTACGTGTGGGCGGTGGATCAAGGCCACTACCAGGTCGCGTGCCTGCTCCTGCTCCTGTGCGGCGTGCTCGACCTGTTCGACGGCGCGGTGGCCCGGCTCTTCAAGTGCCAGACCACGTTCGGCGAGGTCTTCGACGCGCTCGCCGATGGCATCTGTTACGGCTTCGCCATCATCGTCTTGACCGCGTACGGCCTCGTGCCCTGGCTGGCGGTGGTGCTCATCATGGTGCTGGGCCTGATGAACGCCGGATTCCGGTGGATCTACGCGCGACGCGCCGGGCGGACCACCAACTACCAGAGCCACGCCATGGAGCGGCTGGTCGCCTTCGCTGCCTACCTCGGCGGCTTCGGCACGCTGGGCTTCCAGGTCGAGTTCTTCTTCTGGACCTTCACCGGGATGCTCGCGCTGGTCGTGGTCCACGACGCCAAGCGCATGGTGATCGATCCGGTGCCGCCGGCGGCGCCGCGGGTCCACGACGATCTGCCGGCCTCGGGCGAGAGACGCGTGGAGCGGACCGCCGAGGTGTCGCCGTGAACCTGGTCAGCCACGACGGCCAGATGCTGTTCGCCGCGCTCATGACCGGTGGTGTCGCCGGGTACTGGGCCGCCATCGACAGCGTGCGCTTGCGTCGCGCGGTCGTCGCCTACCGCAAGGACACCGGCGATCGCGCGCTGCGCGATCGCGTGTTCGGCAGCGCGATGGGGATCGTGATCGGGCTCACCGGCGTCTTCGGTTCGCTCAACTACTACTTCTGGTGATCGGACAGGGCGAGGTGCTCGCCGTGGGCGAGGACGCGTACGCCGCCGACCTTGCGCTCGGCGGCGACCTGCTCGAGGCGCCGGCGCGGCCCGCTGGGCGGGCCCAGGCGCAGGTTGACGGTGCCCCAGTGCACGGGCACCAGCGCGCGCGCCCCCAGCCGTTCGTAGATGGCGAGGGCGCAGTCGGGATCGATGTGCACGCCCTTGTCGGCGGCGTCCTTGCGCCAGCGGTAGTACCAGACCGGTAGCATCCCGCCGATGGGCAGGAGCGTGGCGTCGAGGGTGAAGCGCTTGCCGATGTCGTCGAAGATGGTGTGGTCGGAGAAGTCGACGTCGCCGGCGTGGTGTACGGCGTGGCCGCCGGCCGTGAGCACGTAGCCGGCGCAGGCGGGGCCGTCGCCCTTGCGCCAGCGTCCCTGATCGTGGCGGGTGGGCACTGCGACCACGTCGAGGCCGTCGAGGTCGAGGTGATCGCCCGCCTCCACCTCGGTGACGGAGACGAATCCGAGATCGGCGACGATCTCCCTGGCGCCGCGGGGCACGATGAGCCGGGCGGCGCGATCGACCGCCTTGAGCGTCCACCGGTTCAGGTGGTCGACGTGGCTGTGGGTGATGAGCACCGCGTCGACGGGGCCAGCGGCGCGGGCCCGGTCGCGACCCAGCGGATCGACCAGCACGCGGCGTGTCCCGAGGGCGACCAGCGCGGAGGCATGGCCCAGCCAGGTGACTCCTGGACGCTCTGCGGGCTCGCCGAGGCTGGTACCCGACGCCATCGGGCTGCTATAGCACGGGGGTTCGTGCTGACGTACTTCCTCATCGGCGTCGCCATCGGTGCGCTCACCGGGGTTCCGATCGGTCCGGTGAATGTCGCGGTGATCGACGGCGCGTACCGGCACACCTTGCGGCGCGGCATGGCGGTGGGGCTGGGTGGCGCGGTCGGTGACTTCTTCTTCGCGCTGATCGGCGTGCTCGGCGTCGGCCCCCACGTGATCGCGCAGCCGGGGGTGAAGCCGGTCCTCTATCTCATCTCCGGACTGGTGCTGATGGTCTACGGCATCCTGACCGTCCGCAGCCAGCCGCCGCCACCGCCGACCTCGCCACCACACCAGTCACCGCCCGGGAAAGAGGTGTGGAGCGGCTTCACCGTCGGGCTCGGCCTCATCGTGCTCAACCCCGCCGCCATCGTCACCTGGGTGGTGGTGGTGGGCTCGCACGTCGGTGAGGACATCGAGACCTGGGAGGGCCTGGCCGCGGCCGTGGGTGTGTTCGTCGGCAGCTTCTGCTGGTTCTCGTTCGTCGCCTACGTCGCCGACAAGGGCAAACGCTTGATGGGCGACAAGGCGATCTGGATCGCCCGCGTCGTCGGCATCGCCCTGGTCGGCTACGGCTTGTTCTCGCTGTACCGCGCCGTCATCCTCTTCCGCGCCTGACGGGCTCGGCTCAGTTCTCTTCGAGCGCGGCCAGCAGGTCGCCCATGGTCTCCTCGACCCGGACGGCCAGGGCGCGCTTCACGGGCGCGCCTTCCTCGGCGATGAGGGCCGAGAGGCGACGGGCGGCGCCGGCGATCTGGCCGCGCAGGCGCTCGCCGCGCTCGTCGTTGTCCTCGGGGAAGGCGGCCTCCTTGAAGGTGCGCTTGAGGTGCGGCGCATCGGCGCCCTCGTCGAAGGCGACGCGGCGGATGGTCTCCATGGTCTCGTCGTCGGCGGCGCCGCGCTCGGTGGCCTTCTCGACGAACTGCACCGCCGACAGGCTGGGCACCGGCCCGTTGGGCTCGCGGCGGGCGCGCTCGAGCACCTTGGGCGCGCTCGACTCCAGGAAGCGGAAGCTGCCGAGCAGCTTGGACACCGTCGAGGCGCGCAGGTGGAGCTCCTTGCGGCAGTAGGCCTCGAAGTCGGTGAAGCCCCAGCGCTGCCACGAGGCCTGCTTCTGCACCCGGGCCAGCGCGTCGGCGAGCTCGAGCCAGGTGCGCTTGAAGGCGCGAGCCTTGGCCAGGGTATCGGCGCGCTCGGGATCGTTGGCGACCGCCAGGAGCTGGTCCTCCATCGCGCGGTCGGTCTTGGTGATGATCTTGGTACCCATGGCGGAGCCGACGCTACGGGATCGGTCTGATCGCTCTCGCAGACCCATCAGAAAACCACGATCACTCCGAGCGATCATCGGGGCTTGCGCGCGGCACAGGATTTGATGAGATAGGGCGGATGTTTCGCGCCGCCCTCACCACCTCCATCATGGCCCTGGCGGCCCTGTGGGCCGGGTGCGTGTTCGCGGCCAGCGAGCAGGGCGCCGATGTGGCAGACGACGACGGCGGCGCCCGCGGCGACGGTGACTGCTTCGAGGACACCGACTGCGTGCTCGCCGGGCCGTCGTGCTGCGACTGTCCGACCTACGCGGTCGACGACCGCAGCGGCTGGGCCGACGCCTGCGAGCAGGTGTCGTGCCCGATGCAGGACGACTGCCCGGCGCTCGAGGCGCGCTGCGACCTCGGCACCTGCGTGGCGGTGTGCGCGCCGATGACCTGCGACCTCTCGTGCTCGGCCGGCTTCGTCGTCGACGCGGCCGGTTGCACGGTGTGCGCGTGTTCGAAAGGCGGCGCCGCGGCGGTGTGCCAGGTCGATACCGACTGCGTGCGCACCCCTGCCGATTGCTGCGGCTGCGATCGCGGCGGCAGCGACACCGCGGTGCCGGCCGGGATGCTCGACGGGTTCGTCGACGACCTCGGTTGCACCGGCAACGAGTCGTGCCCGGGTGTGTCGACGTGCACGCCGGGGGAGGAAGCGCGGTGTGTAGGCGGTCAGTGCGTGCTCGCCGGCGATCCCTCGGTTCCGCCGCCTGGAGAGGAGTGCGGCCGGCCCGAGCTGCCGCCGTGCCCGTCCGGGCAGGCATGTGTGATCAATACCAAGGATGCCGAGGCTGGGACGGGGCGGTGTGCGGCGCCGTGATCTGCCGCAGGTAGAAGGGCAGGGGCAAGGGCGACGGCAAGGGCGAGGGCAAGGGCGGGAGAAGCGCGTTATACTCGGCGCCACATGAGCTCAGGCGGCAAACCAGGCGCCCCCACGCGGATGGGAGGGTCGGGGACGGGTTCGGGGACCGCCGGGCCTGGCACGCATCCCGCGGCGGGGTCGTCAGCGGGCATGCCCGCGGCTGGCTCGTCCAGCGAGATGGGCGCCGCCGCGGATGGGCAGGAGGCGTCGCTGGTCGGCGAGGTCCTCGACAACCGCTATCGCGTGCTCAAGAAGCTCGGTGAAGGCGGCATGGGCGAGGTCTACGCCGCCGAGCACATCCACATCGAGAAGAAGGTCGCGATCAAGCTGCTGCGGCCCGAGATCGTCTCGAACCAGGAGGCGGTGTCGCGCTTTCGCCAGGAGGCGCGCTCGGCGTCGTCGATCGGCCACCGCAACATCATCGGCATCGACGATTTCGGCCAGCTCAAGGACGGCCGCATCTACCTGTGCATGGAGCTGCTCGCGGGCGCTCCGCTCAATGACATGATCAAGGAGCCGCTCGGCAACGACCGGCTGCTCAACATCCTCATCCAGACCGGCCACGGTCTGGCCGCGGCGCACGCCAAGAACATCGTGCACCGCGACATGAAGCCCGAGAACATCTTCGTCACCGTCGGGCCCAATGGCGAGGACGTGCCCAAGCTCCTCGACTTCGGCATCGCCAAGGTCGCCGGTCAGGATGGTCAGAACAACCTGACCCGCACCGGCACCATCTTCGGGACGCCGTTCTACATGGCGCCCGAGCAGGCGCTCGGCCAGGGCGTCGACGGCCGCGTCGACGTCTACGCCATGGGCGTGATCATGTACGAGGTGTTCACCGGCTCGCTGCCGTTCCAGGGCGAGTCGTTCATGGGCATCCTCACCCAGCACATCACCACCGACGCCGAGCCGGTAGCGCAACGCGCGGCCAAGACCGGGCGCACGTTACCGCCGGGGTTGGCCGAGATCATCACGCGCTGTCTCGCCAAGGATCCGGAAAAGCGCTACCGCTCGATGGACGAGCTGGTCAACGCGCTGGTCGGCGTGTACCGGGCCATGTCCGGCGCCGGAATGAGCTCGTACATGGAGGCGTTCACGCCACGCACCGGCGCCATGCCGGCGGCAAGCGGACCCGGCCCGATGCCGGGGGCGGGGCCCGTGCCGGTCGGATCGAACCCGGGCATGATGCCGCCGCAGTCGAGCGCACCGACGATGATCGCGGGCGGACCGCCGGGAGGGCCGGGACCGGGTCCGATGTCGAACCCCGGCCTGATGGCGACTGGACCCGCGGCGCACCACGGCCACGGCCACGGGCACGGCCACGGGATGATGACGCCACCCGGGCAGCCCGGGCCCATGGGTCCAGGCCCGATGGGGCCGATGTCCGGACCGGGCCCGATGGGGCCGATGTCCGGACCGGGCCCGATGGCGCCGCCGCCGTACATGGGCGGCTCGCCCAGCGGTGGCTTTGCGAGCGACAGCTCGCAGGTGGCGATGCCGCAACGGTCGAGCAAGGCCGGGCTGATCGCGGTGATCGTGATCATCCTGGTCGTGGGCGGTGGCGCGG
The DNA here is from genome assembly GCA_005779305.1 of Myxococcales bacterium. Classification (GTDB taxonomy): domain Bacteria; phylum Myxococcota_A; class Polyangia; order Haliangiales; family Haliangiaceae; genus UBA2376. The sequence goes on along the minus strand of SXJR01000395.1, from coordinate 1,239 downwards.
CCGCGTTCATCGCCCTGGGCGGCAAGAAGAAGGACGGCGACGGCACCGGCACCGGCTCCGAGGTCGCCATGGTCGGCGACGCGGGCGCGGTCGCGGTCGGCGATTCGCCCGATGCTGGCGGTGCGGGCGCCGGCAACGGCACCGACGTCGGCAACGACGCCGTCGACGCCGGCGGTGGCGGCACGGTGCAAGAGGACACGACCGACGCGGCCACCGGCACCGTCGAGCCGCCGGCGATCGACGCCGGCGAGGCGGTGGCGCCCGAGATCGATGCCGGCAGCGGCGGAGGCGGAGGCGGCAACGACACGGTCGAGCCGATCAGCGTGCTGGTCAACGTGACCACCCGCGGCGCCGTCATCTTCCTCGACGGCAAGAAGCTCGGGAAGTCGCCTCAGAGCATCAAGGTCAAGCCCGGCGAGACCCACACGCTCAAGGTGAAGGCCAGCGGCTTCAAGGACGACGTCAAGTCGATCGACGGCACCGTCGAGCGCCTCGACATCACCCTCAAGCCCAAGGGTGGCGGGGGCGGCGGCGGTGGTGGCGGCGGCGGCGGCCCTGACAAGTCGTACTGCGAGACCCCCCCGCTCGACCCGGACTGCGCTCAGTAGGGTGTCGATGCCGCTGCCCGCGACGTCGATCACAGGCCTCTCGACGGGGGCCACGTGGCCCGCGCCGTCGCGCCTGGCTTCTGGCAAGCTTGACCGGTCTCCCTCCGCCCGCCCGTCCCACGAGGTCGCCATGACATCTTTCTCTCGCCGCACGGCTACATCGCTCGTCCGTTTCATCCTGGCTCCAGGCCTGGCCCTGTGCCTCGCCGTCGCGGGCGTGGTCGTCGCCGCCTCGGCCCCGGTGGCCTGGGCCCAGGGCGATCCGCGGATCGAGGCGCGCGCCCGCTACACCGCCGGCAAGCAGAAGTACGACGCCGGTGACTTCCGCGGCGCCATCGCCGACTTCTCGGCAGCCGACGGCCTGGCGCCGGCGGCGGTGAACGACTTCAACATCGCGCTCGCCTACGAGCGCCTCGACGACGCCGCGCAGGCCGTCCGTTACTACCGGTCGTACCTCGACCGCCAGCCGACCGCGCCCAATCGCGCCGATGTCGAGGCCGCGATCGCCCGCCTCGACGCGGCGGCCCGCGCCCGGGCCGATGCCGATCGCGCCGCCGACGAGGCGCGTAAGGCCGAGGAGGCGCGCAAGGCCGAGGAGGCGCGCAGGGCCGCCGCGGCAGCGGGCGTCGGC
>SXJR01000394.1 GCA_005779305.1 Myxococcales bacterium | reverse complement strand
CCCTGGTGGCGCTGCGCCACGGCGCGCCGCGCTCGCTGCGCGCCTCGGTGGCGCGGGTCGCGGCCGATGTGCGCGCGCGCCTGCCCGAGGCGAGTCCGTGAGCAAACCCCGCGGCCTCGGTCGCACCGCTGGTCTCATCTCCCTGGCCACGATGCTGTCGCGGGTGCTCGGCCTGGTGCGCGAGCAGCTGTTCGCGGCGCTCCTGGGCGCGACCGCGATGGCCGACGCCTTCATCGCGGCGTTCCGCATCCCCAACCTGCTCCGCGATCTCTTCGCCGAGGGCGCGCTGTCGGCGGCGTTCGTGCCGGCGTTCAAGAAGCAGCTACGCGAGAAGGGCGAGGGCGGCGCGTACGAGCTCGGCAACACCGTCGCCGGCAATCTGGTGGTGGTGGTCGGCGTGCTGGTCGCGGGCGGCGTGGCCTTCGCGCCCGAGGTGCTCCTGCTCATGGCCCGGCACTTCGACGAGGTGGAGGGCAAGTTCGAGCTCGCCGTCGAGCTGACCCGCATCATGATGCCGTTCCTGCTGCTGGTGACCCTGGCCGCGGTCGCCATGGGCATGCTCAACGCCCAGGAGCGCTACGGCCCGCCGGCGCTGGCGCCGGCGATGTTCAACGTGGTCTCGATCGCCATCGGCATCGGCCTGGCCCTGGCCGGCCTCGACGCCCACACCGTCGCCGTCGGCTGGGCGGTGGGCACGCTGATCGCCGGGCTGGCCCAGCTCGGCATCCAGGTGCCGGCGCTGTGGCGCGCCGGCTGGCGACCGTCGCTCCGTCTGGATCTGCGGCTGCGCGATCCGGCGGTTCGCCAGGTGGCGCTGGTGATGGCGCCGGCGGTGATCAGCGTGGCCGCGGTCCAGGTCAACGTCTTCATCAACACCTCGTTCGCGTCGGACGAGCAGGGCGCGGTGGCGTGGCTCAACTACGCCTTCCGCTTCCTGCAGCTGCCCATCGGCGTCTTCGGTGTCGCCATCGCGACGGTCTCCACCACCCGCTTCGCCGATGCCGCTGTCGACGGTGACCGTCCCGCGCTGTCGCGCCACCTGGTCGAGGGCCTGCGCCTGGTCGCGTTCCTGTGCGTGCCGGCGACGGTCGGCCTGGTCGTGCTCGGCGAGCCGATCATCCGGCTCATCTACGAGCGCGGAAAGTTCTACGACTACGACACCAACGCCACCGTCAGCGCGCTCGATCTCTACGCGGTCGGCCTGGTCTCGTACGCGGCGGTGAAGGTCCTGGCCCCCGCGTTCTACGCGATGCGGCTCACCCGCATCGCCGTGATCGCGTCGGTCTCGGCGGTCGCGGCCAACGTGATCATGAACCTGATCCTGCACCCGACCTACGGCTACAAGATCCTGGCCCTGGGCACGGCGCTGTCGGCGCTGGTCAACTGCGCCATCCTCTACATCGCGTTCCACCGGCGCATCGCGCCCATCCCGCACCGGGCCCTGGTCGTCTACGTGCTGCGCATCTGCGTCGCCGCCGCCGTCATGGGCGCCGCCACCTGGGGCGCGTTCTGGCTGGTCGACGGCCAGCTCGGCCACGCCCGCTTCTGGTCGCGCGCCGCCGGCGCCCTCATCCCGGTCACCGTCGGCGCCCTCGTCTACGCCGTCACCTGCGCCCTCCTCGGCATCGAGGAGCTCGATCAGATCGCCAACAAGCTCCGCCGCCGTCTCTGATCTCGCCTTGCCCTTGCCCTTCCCCTTCAGGATCAGGGCGGCGCCGCCAGCACCATCGCGCTCCTCGCGCCCAGATTCACCGTCGCCCGTCCCCCGCTCACCGTCACCGTCCCCGCCCCCGGATCCAGTCGATCCACCAGCACGCCGTTCACCGCCACCGCGCCCACGGCCGTCAGATCGATCTCCACGCTGCGGGCACTCCCTGCGCGATTCACGGCGATCACCACCGCCTGGTTGCCCATCACCCGCGCGAACGTGAGCACGTCCTCGGTCACGGTCAGCGGCACGTAGCGGCCACGCCGCATCGGCGCCAGCTCGCGACGCAGCCGGCCCGCGCGCGCGACCCGCTCGTGCAGCGCCGCCTCGCGCGCGCTGCGCTGGGCCGGAGTCTTCCACATGTGGCGGTTGTCGGGATCGGCGCCGCCGTGCTCGCCGTACTCGTCGCCGTAATAGAGCAGCGGCGCGCCCGGCACCGACAGCATCCAGGTCAGCGCGATGGCCGCACGCTGGTAGGGTTCGTCGTCGGTGGGCGCGCCTGGCAGGCCCTGGCTCGCCCACTTGTGGTGGACCAGGGGAGAGGCCGAGCCCAGATCGGCGAGCGAGAGCAGGCGTTCGCTGTCGTGGCTGCCGACGAACGGCGTCATGACCGCGTCGGCGGGGTAGTGGGCCAGGCTCTGCCGGGTCCAGTAGTCGAGGTGCAGCATGCCGCGCGCGTCGTCGGCCCACACCCGGTAGGCGGTCGCGTGATAGAGGACGAAGTCGAACTGGCCCGACAGCGCGTCGGGGCCGACGTAGCGCGAGATGGTCTCGTACTCGCTCAGGTTGGCGGCCACGTCGTCGCCGTTCCAGCCCATCGCGGTCTCGCCAAGCAGGAAGTACTCGGTGTTGCCGCCCTCGAAGGTCTCGTTGATGCGGGTCGCCAGGTTGCCGATCGCGAGATCCTCGACGTGCTTGACCGCGTCGACGCGCAGGCCGTCGAGGTCGTAGCGCTCGAGCCACCACAGCGCGTCCGCGATCATCTGCTCGCCGGCCTCGCGGTTGGTCCAGTCGACGTCGGGCATGTAAGGGTGGAACGAGCAGTCGAGGCGGTGCTCGGTCCAGCCGCAGTTGCTCTCGCCGCAGGTGCAGCCGACCCGGAACCACGACGGGTGCGCCGCCAGGTACTCGTGATCGGCGTGGACATGGTTGATGACGTAGTCCATGAGCACGCGGATACCGCGGCGGTGAGCCGCGGTGACCAGCGCGTCGAGGTCGGCGGGCGTGCCCAGGCGCGGATCGATGGTGCGGGCGCGGGTCGGCCAGTAGCCGTGGTAGGCGGTGACGCCGTGGCCGTTCTCCTGCTCGACGTCGGTGGTGTTCTCGACGAACGGCGACAGCCACAGCGCGCGCACGCCGAGCTGCTCGAACGTCCCGTCCTCGATCGCCGCGGTGACCCCGCGCAGATCGCCGCCGAGGTAGTCGGCCGAGGCCTCGGCGCCGGCGGTGGGGCCGGGGTCGTTGGCGGGGTTTCCGTTGCGGAAGCGATCGGTCATCACCATGTAGATGAGGGCGTCGCGCCAGTCGAAGGCCTCGCTCTCGATCCAGAACGGGATGCGCACCGGCAGCGCGGCCTTGCCGGCGGCGTCGTCGGTCTCGACGACCAGCGTGTGCTTGCCGGGGGTGAGGCCGGTGGTGGTGACGGTGACGTCGCCGGCGGCGACGGTGACGGTGGGCGCGGTCGCGAGATCGGCGCCCTCGAACACGAGGCGGGCGCGGACACCGGCGATGGCGGCGCCTCCGGCGGCGCGGGCGAGGCGCAGGTGGGTCTCGGAGCCGGCGCCGGTGGTGGTGTGCGAGCTGACCTCGAGCAGCGGCAGCGAGCAGTCGGCCACGCGCGCGCCCGAGTTCTCCACGCCGCCGTCGTAGGTGCGGTAGGGGTTGGTCGCGTCGAGCAGCCATTCAACGTTGCCGCCGGGGCGGGTCACGACGATCTTGTAGGCGTGGACCCCGACCGGGAGGTCGAGGTCGGCGGTGTAGAGCCCGTCGCCGTCGGGATCGGTGAGCGGCGTGCGCGCGGCCCAGTCCCAGGAGCCGGCGACCGCCACCGACTCGATGGTGCCGGTGCCGCGGTAGGCGACGGGGGCGCCGCACGCGCGGATGGGGGCGACCGTCTCGCCGCCGTCCCCGTCGCCGCCGCCATCACCGTCGTTGCCGCCGTCGGGAGTCGCGTCGGGGCGGGGCGGGGTACAGGCGGCCGCCACGGCGGCCAGGGCGGCGAGGGCGAGCGTGGAGCGGACGGCCGGGCGCATCCGGTGGGGACGAGCAACCGGGATGCCGGCGGTGCGGAGGGCTGAGGCTGAGTCGTTCTGGAGGGTTGCGGGCGACGGCGACGCCGAGGTCGTTGCGAATCGCAACGCGGAGAAGCGCAGGGGCAAGGGCGAGGGCAACGGCACGGGGCCGGTGTAGAGTCGGGGGCGACGGGGTGGACCATGGATCGGGTTGCTTTCGAGACAGCGCGGCTGGAGCTGGCGCGGCTGCGCGTGAAGCCGGGGAACGACCACGAGCTTTCGTTGCAGAGCGTGCTGCGGCTGAGCGCTCGCACGCTCAAGGTCGAGCGGGTCGGCTTCTGGGTCTTCGACGAGGGTGCGACGACGCTCACCAACCGCCTGCAGTACACGCGGTCGAGCGACAACTTCGCCGGTGGTGACGTGCTGACCGGCAGCCATTATCCGCGCTACTGGGCGGCCCTGCGCGCCAAGCGCGTGATCGGGGTCGGCGACGCGGTCAACGATCCGCAGACTCGAGAGCTGGCCGACGGCTACCTGACCCGGCTCGAGATCAGCTCGATGATGGACGCGCCGGTGTTTCGCGCCGGCGAGCTGATCGGCGTGGTGTGCCACGAACACGTCGGCGCCAGGAGGGAATGGACCGCCGACGAGCTGCACTTTGCGGGCACGGTCGCCGATCTCCTGTCGATGCTGCTCGAGCAGTCCGATCGGCTCAGCGCCGAGGAGAAGCTGCGCGGGTACGTGGGCGCCATGGTCGCCGCCGAGCAGCTCGCGGTGATGGAGAGCCTGTGCCGCGCCATCGCCCACGACTTCGCCAACCTGTTCGCGGTGGTCGAGCTCGTGGCCGGCGCGCTGGCCGGCCCCGGCGATCGCTCGCCGGCAAAGCTCGACGAGCTCGGCGGCAGCCTGCGCTCGGTCGCCAACGTCGGCATCGATCTGCTGAGCCAGATCCGGCGCTTCGGGACCCGCAGCAGCGACGGCGGACAGGCCATGCCGCTGCGCCAGGTCATCCATCGGGTCGTGCCCATCCTCGGCACGCTCACCCGCGAGGTGGCGACGGTCGAGGTCGAACTCCAGCTCGCCGACACCGACACGACCGCCGCGCCGTCCGACGAGATCGAGCAGCTCGTGCTGAACTTGATCTTGAACGCGCGCGACGCCATCGATCGCCAGGGCCAGATCCGGGTCGGCGCGCGCCGCGACGGCAACGAGCTCGTTCTCGAGGTCTCCGACGACGGCGCCGGCATGACCCCGGAGGTGCTGGCGCGGATCTGGGAGCCGTACTTCACCACCAAGGAGACCGGAACCGGGCTCGGCCTGGTCACGGTGCGCTCGATCGTCGACGACAACGGTGGCACCATCGGGGTCGTGAGCGTACCGGGCGAGGGCACGACCTTCGTCGTCCGGTTGCCGGCGGCCGCATGACGGCGAGGCTGGCGGGCGTGGTGTCGGCCGCGCTGGCGCTGACGGCCTGCGGCGGTGACGACGAGCCGCCGCGCGGGCCGCGGCCGCTGACCGAGGATCCGGCGGTGCTGGTCGGATGCCTGCCGGGCCCGCCGGCGGGCGGCACCCGCGCCAAGGTCGTGGCCTGCTCCGAGGAGCTCATCGGCGGGCGGCTGGCCAGCGGCCGCATCGGCGACTTCCTGCTCGAGAACGAGCGCGTGCGCGTGATCGTGCGCGGTGCCGGCGACGGCTACTTCCTGCACGGCTCGTCGGGCGGCGGCATCATCGACGCCGCGACCAGCGGCGGCGAGGATCTGGTCAAGGAAGTGATGCCGGTGGTCGATCTCACCGCCGCCGCCTTCGACGAGCTGGTGATCACCGAGGCCGGCGACGACGGGCCGGCCGAGCTGGTCGTGCGCGGGCCGGCGGCGGCGCTCGACATCGTCACCGCCGCGGTCGGCCGCGAAGTGCCGCCCGTCATCGTCGAGCACCACTACCGGCTCGCCGCCGGCGCGGTCGCCGTCGAGCTCGAGACCCACGTGTTCACCGCGGCCGGCGCCGAGGTGACCTCGCACGAGATCTACGACGCGCTGTTCATGGGTGGACGGGCGCCAGCGTTCCTGCCCGGCCGCGGCTTCACCGAGGGGCAAGGCGCGGCGGTGTTCGTCGCGACCGGCGGAACCTCGACGTCGTACGGCCTGGTCTATCCGGCCGGCAACCCCGATCCGCAGCTCATCTCGCTCGGCGGCATCCGCATCGCGCTCGGCCCCAACCTCACCGAGTCGAGCGCGACGCGCTGGTTCATCATCGGCGACGGCTCGGTGGCGAGCGTGAGCGAGCAGGCGTGGACCCTGCGCGGCGAGGCCCTGGGCACGATCACGGGCACCACCGCGCCGGGCGCCGACGTGATCGTGAGCCTGGGCAGCGCGCCGATGACCGTGGCTCGCGCCGACGCCAGTGGTCGGTTCCGGGTGGCGGTGCCGCCGGAGCTGTACACGCTGCGCGCCGCCGGCGTGGGGCGGACCAGCGGCGGCAGCATCGGCGCCAATGTCATCGCCGACGCCGAGACCAGCGTGGTGGTGCCGCCCGGCACGAGCGGCACGCTGGCGGTCACCGTGCGCGACGAGAACGGCGCGAGGATCCCGGCCCGGGTGCTGCTCGAGCCGACCGGCGCGAGCAACGACGACGATCGCATCGCCTGGGTCGGCGCCAGCGGCGACCTGACGCTGCCGGTGGCGCCGGGCACGTGGCGGGTCTCGGTGTCGCGCGGACTCGAGTACGACGCGTTCGTCGGCACCGCGGTGGTGATCACCGACGGGCAGGCCACGACGCTCCCGGTGACGCTCGATCACGTGATCGAGACGGCGGGCTGGATCTCGGTCGACACCCATCTCCACAGCGAGCTCTCGACCGACTCGACGTTCCCGGTCGACGATCGCCTGCGGGCGGTGGCGGCCGAGGGCGTCGAGGTGCCGGTCTCGACCGATCACGACATCGTCGTCGACTACGCGCCGATCATCGACGAGATCGGGCTGGGCGCGTGGCTGGCGCCGATGACCGGCAGCGAGACCTCGTCGCTGGTGTGGGGCCACGTCAACGCGTTCCCGCTCACCGTCGACGCCGCCCGCAGCGGCGGCGGCAGCCCACGCTGGCTCGAGAAGTCGCCAGGCGAGATCTTCGCGGCGCTACGCGGGGGCGGCGGCGCCCGGGTGGTGCAGATCAACCACCCGCGGTTGAGCACCGACAGCCTGTTCGACGCGATCGATCTCGATCCGGCGACGCTCTTGGCCGGTCGCGATCCGACCGACCTCGGCTTGCCGGCGAGCACGAACCTGTCGGATCTCGGCTTCGACGCGGTCGAGGTCGCCAACGCGCTCTCCGACGGCGACTTCGACGAGGTCTTCGCCGACTGGCTGGCGATGGTCGCGGCCGGGCATCCGGCAGCGGGCACCGGCTCGAGCGACTCGCACGGGCCGTCGGGGTTCGCCGGCGAGGCGCGGACGTACGTGTGGGTCGGCGCCGGCGCCGACGACCCGGCGACGGTGAGCGCCGACGCGATCGTCGACGCCATCAAGCGGCGCCACGTGGTGGTCGGCACCTGCGCCTTCATCACCGCCGGCGTGGTCACCGCCGCCGGCGTGTCGATGCCGGGCGACATCGCCGACGTGCGCGGGCTGTCGCAGGTCACGCTGCGCATCCGGGTGCAGGCGCCGCCGTGGCAGCCGATCGGGCGCGTCCGCATCTACCGGGGCACCCAGCTCGTCGACGAGCGGTTCCTCGATCCCGCCGAGACCGCGGTCGAGCGCTTCGCCCTCGACGTGGTGCTGCCGGCGCCGGCGACCGACACGTTCTACGTGGTGCGGGTCGAGCCCGGCGGCCGTGGCACCCCGGTGCTCGAGGATCCGATGCCGGCCTTCACCAACCCGCTGTTCGTCGACGTCGGGCCCTGATACAGTGGCTGGCTGCGAACGATGCCTTGCTCGTGATGCTGGCCGCGGCGTGTTCGCAATCCCGGCCCGCCCCCGCGTCACCGGCGCCGGCGCCGGCGACCGCCAGTACCGACGAGTTCTGCGGCGCGCCCGCGCCGGCGGCTGATGGCAATGCGCCGGCCACGCCGGCGCGCCCGGCCTGCGAGGGCCCGAACTGCGTGCTGGGCCCGGCGACGACGTCGGCCGCGCCGGCGCCCGTGGTCCTGCCGCCGATCACGCGTCCGCCGTGCGAAGATCCAAACGGCCGTGTCTGACCAGCTGGCGCCTCGCGCTCAGACCCGGAAGATCGCCGCGCCCCAGGTGAAGCCCGAGCCGAAGACGGTCGACAGCACGAGGTCGCCCTTCTTCACCTTGCCCTGCTGGCGCCAGTAGTCGATGGTGAGCGGCACCGTCGCGGCGGTGGTGTTGCCGTAGAACTGGATGGTGTTGAGGCACTTCTCGGGCGGGACCTGGGCCAGCTGCGCGACCTGCTCGTTGATGCGCAGGTTGGCCTGGTGGGGGACGAACCAGTCGATCTCGTTCCAGGTCAGCCCGGTGTCCTTGAGTGCCTTCAGCGTGGCCAGATTCATCTCGCGCACCGCGCGCACGTAGACCCGCTTGCCGTCCATCTGCGGGTACATCATCTTCTGGTTCTGCTCGCGGTCCTTGGGGTCGTACTGCAGGTACGGCGCCTTCGAGATGTCGTAGACCTTGAGGTACAGGTTCTCCGCGCCAGTGCCGTCGGCGGCGGCCTTGGTGTAGACCACGCCGGCCCGGGGGTCGTCGGTCTCCTGGGGACCGAGCACGACCGCGCCGGCGCCCTCGCCGCCCAGCACCATCCCGGCGCGGCCGCGGGGGGTGAAGACGAGCGAGTGGCGGTGGACCTCGGCGCCGACCAGGAGGAGGTGTGCCGGCGCTTCGCCTCCAAGGCCGACGACAAGTTCGCCGGGCTCGGGTGGAGGCCGGCACCCTCGGGCGCGCCCTCCT
>SXJR01000393.1 GCA_005779305.1 Myxococcales bacterium | reverse complement strand
GACAGCCGCTGGGACATGAAGTTCCTCGGTATGCAGATCATGGTCGAAGGCCGGGCCCTGGGCGCGTTCGGCACGCTCTACAAGATCACGCGCGAACCGCTGCTCACGCAGCTGCTCAAGATGGTGATCCAGGACGAGGCCCGCCACGTCCACTACGGCGTGCTCGCCTTGCGCGAGCACATCACCAAGCACCTCAGCGAGAGCGAGCGCCGCGAGCGCGAGGACTGGTCGGTCGAGGTCGCGCTGCTCATGCGCAACCGCTTCATGGCCTACGAGGTCTACGAGGAGTGGTTCGAGGGCGCGCTGCCACGCACGGCGTGGCGCGAGTTCATCCTCGGCGCGCCCGGCATGGAGGAGTTCCGCGCCGTCATGTTCTCGCGCCTGGTGCCCAACCTGCGCGAGATCGGCCTGCTCTCGCCGCGCGTGCAGCAGCGCTACGCCGACGTCGGCCTCATGAAGTACGCGCAGGGCCTCGCCGCCGATCAGCTCTCCGGCGACGCCATGCTCGCCGAGCTCGACGGCGGCGTGCCGACCGCCACGCGCGGCGTTCGCGCGGCCTAGCGCGTATCTCGATAACCAGCGTCGAGCGAGACCAGGCGATGCGAGGCGGATCGGGGCGCTAGGCCTTCACGAACGGATTGAGCCGGGCCTCGTCGCCGAGCGTCGTGGTCGGCCCGTGCCCCGGCACCACCACCGCGTCGAGATCGCGTGTGTACAGCCGCTCCTTGATCGAGCGGTGGAGCGTGCGGGCGTCGCCCCCGGGCAGATCGGTGCGGCCGACGCTGCGGCGAAAAAGCGTGTCGCCGGCGAACACCAGGGGCCGGTCACCGGGGGACGTCACCTCGAAGCACACCGAGCCCGGCGTGTGTCCCGGCGTGTGCAGCACCAGCGCGCTGCGCTTGCCGAACCCGATGGCGTCGCCGTCGCCGAGCCAGCGATCGACTGCGACCGTCGGGCGCGCCTGCCAGCCGAACATCGCCGCCTGCATGGCGAAGCCGTCGTAGAGGAAGCGATCGTCGGGGTGCAAGCAGACCTCGCCGCCGTGCGCCTCCTTCACGTCGCGGGTGCAGTAGATGTGATCGAGATGGGCGTGGGTGTGGATGATCGCGCGCACGGTGAGGTCGTAGTGCGCGACCAGCTCGGCGATGCGCGCGACCTCGCCGCCGGGGTCGATCACGATGGCGTCCTTGGTGTCGCCGCAGGCCAGGACGGTGCAGTTGCACTCGAAGGCGCCTGCGGAGAACGTCTCGCGGAGCAGCACGCCACGTTGTACTCCGTGAGGTCCGCTCAGGCCGCCACGAGCATCCGCGGACTTGCTCCGGATTGGGGGGCGGACCACTGGGGAGAGTGAGACTTCCAAGTGCTCGATCGGAGGATAACCGCCCGTTATCTAGATGTTTTTCATGCAGGAGATCATCCCCCCGATAACTTGACTCCCGCGCCCACAGGGGCAAATTAGGGCCGTGAGCACTGGTCCCAGTAGTCGTCCCCGCGAGGTCAGCTTCGGCACGTTCGCCCTGGCGCTGACCGCTCTCTCCCTCGCCCTCGCCGCGTACTTCGGCGGCTGAGTCTCAGCCGCCCGCTGAACCGAGCCGGTGGGCGACCCAGTCGCCGCCAGGAACCGGCGTGCCGGCCGCCATGACCGCGCGGTCCTCGATCGCGTAGACCCAGGCCCGCACGGCGCCGGCCGCGGTGTCGACCTCGATCTCGACCCGCCCGAACTCGGCGCCCTCGTAGTCATCGAGCGCCGCGAGCGCGGCCTCCACCTCGGCCAGCGTGATGAGCTCGCCAGTGATGACGGTGTCACCCTCCAGCATGAGCCCGGGGTAGCCGCGCTCGAACGCGACCATGGTGCCGCGGCACCGCGCTTCCTCCGAGGCCGCCGCGAACGGCTCGATCTGGCACCAGGCCCGCTCGCCGCGACGCAGCGTCCCGTAGACGAACAGGCGGTCCAGCACCGCCGCCGTTTCTAGCACGGGGCGCGTGTTAGCTTCGTCGTCGATGGTCCCCGCGCTCTCCCCGCGCGCGCGAAAGCTGCTCAACGCTGGTCTGGTCGGCGCCGCCGTCGGCGTCGCCGCAGCGCTGCTCGCCTTCACGCGCCCGCTGGCCCTCGAGCGCGGCGAGTTCTGGACCTACGATCAGCGCGCGCGCGCCGCCGCCCGGCCGGCGGAGGCATCGAAGCACATCGTCCTGGTCGACATCTCCGAGCAAGCGATCGAGGACGCCGAGAACAACCTCGACGTGATCTGGCCGTGGCCGCGCGCGATGTACGGCTACATCGCGGCCTATTGCCAGCGCGCCGGCGCCAAGGTGGTGGTGTACGACTGGCTCTTCCAGGACCGCGGCTCGGTCAACGATGCCGAGGAGTTCGCGCAGACCATGCGCGACGCCAGCAACGCCGTCATCGGCCTGGCGTTCACCAAGCACGAGCTGGTAGCGCGGCCAAGCGAGGGCCGGTGGGCCGCCGAGCTGCCCTCGCCGTTCGCCGAGCGGGCCGACGCGATCAAGGCCGGCACCCAGCTCCTGGCCTGGAACACCCGCGTGTTCCTGATCGGGGACAAGCCGACCCGCGTGTTCTACGGCGCCAAGGGCAAGCCCGAGGACGTCCTCGCGGCGTGGCGCCGCATGTCGAACGCCGAGGAGAACACCGCGCTGTTCGCGTCGCCCGAGCCACCACCACCCGAGGGTGATCCGCCGCCTCCGCCCGAGCCGACCCCGCGCGAGCTGACGCCCGAGGAGATGAGCGTCGAGCTGACCGCGGCCTCGATGATCCACGACCGCGACGGCATCACCGGCGGCGAAGGCGACGTCACCATCCCGCGCCGTGGCGGCCTCGATCCGCCGCTGGCCGTGATCGCCGCCGGACCCCGTCGCGGCGGCAACGTCTACCAGGACTCCGAGGCCGACGGCGTGTTCCGCCGCCACACGCCGCTCGTCCGCTACGGCGATCGGATGTACCCGTCGCTGGCGCTGGCGGCGTACCTGGTCGCGCACCCCGACGTCGTCCCGCGCATCGACGGCGGCGAGCTGGTGCTCGGGACCCGCCGCATGCCGCTCGACGACGAAGGCAAGATCGGTATCCGCTACCACGGCCACCACACCTACCCGCGGCTGAGCTCGTACGATCTCCTGCAGTCGCTGGCGCTCTTGGACGAAGGCAAGCCACCGGTGGTGCCGTTCGAGGCGCTCAAGGACAAGTACGTGATCGTGTCGGCGACGGGTCAGGCGCTGCGCGACGTCCGCAACACGCCGGTCCACCGCACCATGAACGGTGCCGACATCCAGGCCACGATGATCGACAACCTGCTGACCGGCCGAAGTATCCGCCGCACCAGCCCGGCCGCCGACGCCGCGATCTCGTTCGCGCTCTGCGTGATGGTGGCCATCGCGGTGGTCGCGGTGTGGCTGGCGATCCGCCGGGCCGGCCTCGCGCTCGCCGTCACCAGCGCCACCGCCGGGATGTCGCTGTTCGGCTACTGGCTGCTCGCACGCTGGATCTACGACGGCAGCGGGCTGTGGATCGCCGTGGCCACGCCCGGGCTGGGCATCATCTCGTCCACGTTCGCCGTGCTCCTGGTCACGTCGGCGTCGGAACGGCGGCAGCGCCGGTTCGTGCAGGGCGCCCTCGGCATGTACACGTCACCGGCGCTGGTCAAGGAGCTGATCGAGCACCCCGAGCACCTGACCCTCGAGTGGGGGCAGAAGCGCGAGATGACGGTCTACTTCTCCGACATCGCCGGCTTCACCACCATCAGCGAGGGCCTGCCGCCCGACAAGCTGGTCGCGCTGCTCAACGACTACCTGACCCACATGACCGATCTGGTGCTCGAGCACGGCGGCATCGTCGACAAGTACATCGGCGACGCGGAGCTGGCGTTCTGGGGCGCGCCGCTGGCCAACGCCAACCACGCCGAGGCCGGCGTCCGCTGCGCCATCGCCATGCGCGCCCGCTGTGAGGAGATGCGCCCGAAGTGGCAGGCCGAATACGGCGTCGACGTCACCGCCCGCTCCGGCCTGTCCTCGGGCGAGGTCGTGGTCGGCAACATGGGCAGCAAGCACAAGCTCAACTACACCGTGATGGGCGACATGGTGAACCTGGCCTCGCGGCTCGAGGGCGCCAACAAGGCGTACGGCACCTACCTCATGATCAGCGAGACCTGCCACGCCAAGGTCAAGGACCTGGTCGAGTGGCGCGAACTCGACTACCTGGCGGTGAAAGGCAAGGAGAAGCCGGTGCGGGTCTTCGAGGTGCTCGGCCTCAAGGGCACGATGGACGAGGACCTGCGCGGACGCCTCGCCGCGTTCACCAGCGCACTCGAACGCTACCGCGCCCGCGATTTCACTGGCGCGCTCGCCGGCTTCGAGGCCATCTTGTCGGGTGCGCCCGATGATGGACCGAGCAAGGCCTACGTCGAGCGCTGCAGGTACTTCCTGGAAGAGCCGCCCGGCGAGGCCTGGGATGGCGTCTGGCACATGAAGGAGAAGTGACGATGAAGCTACGAACGATCCAGCGGACCTTCGCCATTGCCCTGATGTGCGCCGCCGCGACCACGACCCTCCTGTGGGCGGCGCCCAAGGTCGGTGCGGTGGTGACCGTGCGCGTGATGAGCGCCAAGGTCATGAAGGCGCCCAAGTTCATCGGCGCGTCGGCCGGTGGCGTGTCGCGCGGCGACGCGCTGACCATCAAGGAGATCAAGGGCGACTGGTACCGCGTCGAGGGCGCGGTCAACGGCTGGATCAACCGCGCCAGCGTGATGGAGGGCAAGGTCGCGCTGTCGTCGAAGCCCGGCGGCGGCGGTGGCGCGTCGCGCGACGAGGTCGAGCTCGCCGGCCGCGGCTTCACCCCCGACGTCGAGGAACAGTACCGCGGCAGCCACCCCGATCTCGACTTCTCCCACGTCGAGGCCATCGAGCAGACCCAGATCGACTTCGCCGAGCTCGAGTCGTTCGTGACCGAGGGCGGACTGGGAGGTGGCCAGTGAGCCGCGCCGGACTGTGTGCGCTGGCGCTGGCCGCCGGGCTGGGCGGCCTGTCGTGCAAGGTCAACCTGACGCCGGAAGGCCTGATGAAGACCATCGACGCGATCCAGGACGCCAGGAAGGACCTCACGCCCGAGAACGAGTACTGGACCGGGCGCAGCGTGGCCACCAACCTGCTCGCCCGCCACGACTACAAGTACAAGGACGCTGACTCGCTGCGCGCGGGCCGGCTCGAGGGCCTGACCGCGTACGTGTCGGCGGTCGGCGGCGTGCTGGCCGCGTCGGCGCTGGAGACCCGCCGCGATGGCGACCGGCCGGCGCCCATCGCGGGCTGGCACTTCCTCGTCGTCGAGTCGGACACGATCAACGCCTTCGCCGCGCCCGGCGGCTGGGTGTTCGTGACCACCGCCGCGGTCGAGGCCGCTACCACCGAGGACGAGCTGGCGGCCGTGCTGGCCCACGAGATCGCGCACGTGGCGCGCGGCCACGCGCTCGGATCGATCAAGAAGGGCCGCTGGGCCGGCGTGGCCAAGACCGCGCTCGACACCTCGGTCGAGCTCGACGAGAAGGCGCTCGGCGACCTGACCAAGGTCTTCGAGGGCGCGATGGACGACATGATCGACGGCATCCTGGTCAAGGGCTACTCCAAGGACACCGAGTTCGAGGCCGACAAGGTCGGGCTCGCGATCATGGCCCACGCCGGCTACGACCCGCAGGCGTTCGTGCGCTACCTGAAGACGCTCGACGCGCGCCAGGCCACCGGCAGCGGCGGTTTCTCGGCGACGCACCCCAAGGCCAGCGACCGGGTCAACAAGGTCGAGAGCCAGGCCAAGACCCTGGGGACCAAGAAGATCCCGAAGATCCGCGTCGAGCGCTTCAAGGCCGCGGTGGCCGCCGAGGCGGAGTAGACCGCTACGGGTTGAGGTTGTACTCGACGGTGATCTGATCGAGCGCCGGCGGGCGATCGCCGTTGGACGTCAGCTCGATCCGGTACTGGGCAAAGCGGCGTGGGGTCACCGCCGGGACGCCGCCGGCGGCGTCGGTGATGGCGGCGCTCCACGGCTGGGCGGCGCAGTCACCGGCCACGTCGCAGGTCCGCAGCCGCACCCCGATATCGGCGCCAGCCGGCAGGCGTTCGATCCACGACACGCGCGTGATGGCGTTGACGCCGGCGCCGAGGTCGCGCACCGCCGAGTCGTAGGCGCTGGTGGCGGCGATGGGCGGCTCGCCGGCGGCGTGGTGCGGCGTGACCTGGAAGTCGAGCAGCGTACCGACGTCGGTCGACTGGGTGTCGTTGACCCGCAGGATCCACGTGCCGTTGACCGGCCGGCCGTTGAGATCGAGACGGAACAGCCGTTGCAACTCGGTGCCGGTCGACGCTCCGCCGACGTTGTCGCGCAGCAACACGGCGGTGCCGTCGGGCGCGATGAGCCGGATCTCGAGATCACCCCAGTAGGTATGGGTGAAGCTGTAGCTGACGTCGACGGCGGTGACGGTGGCACCGGCGGGCGCGGCGATCACCACCGCCGCGTCGGTCTGGCCGAGGTCGGCGATGGCGCGATCGGTGCGATCGACCGCGGACTCGAAGCGCTCGCCGCGGCCCTCGACCGGACGCAGGCGATCGAGGGGCAGGGTCTGGCCGGTGAGCTCGGGGCCGGCGGCGATCGAGAGCGAGGCGATGGCGCCGCCGCCGCGCTCGGTCTGCTCGACCACGAGGTCGTGCCAGCCCGGCGCCAGCGCCAGGCCGCCGGCGGTCTGGTCGTGGGTCGTGTCGTCCCAGGCGTCGAGCACCTTCTGGTTGTTGACCCACAGCCGCTGACCGTCGTCGGTGACGTAGCGGAACTGGTAGGTGCCGCCGACGTCGACGCGGAACTGTCCGGACCACCGGACACTGAAGTCGTCGGCGGCGGTCATGCCGAGATCACCGGGGTTGCCGGCGTTCCAGTTGGTGTTGGTGGGCGTGACCTGATCGATCGTGTGGTCGACGTCGCCGAGCAGGTGCCCGTCGTCGAAGCCGGACATGAACATGCCGGTGACGCCGCTGACCCGGGCGCGCAGGCGGTGACGCGGGATCGGGGCAAGCGACGGCAATCCCGGGCCCATGGCGCGGAGCTGGACCAGGAACTCGCCGGTGTCCTCGGAGGCGGCGTAGCGGATCGGGTACCAGCCGGTGGCCGGCGCGACGAACGTGCCCGAGGCCGCCGTGGGCCAGTCGCACGAGGTGACGCGGGCGAAGGCGCCGCCCGGCGCCGGCGCGATCTCGACGAAGCCGTGATCGTCGGCCAGCATCTCGAAGGTCGTGGTGCCGGCGTCGAGGAGGATCTCGCCCTCGTACAGCATGGTGAAGGTGTCGGCGTCGGTGAGGCCGACCGACGGCGGGGTCTCGGCGAAGAAGTTCTGCGCGGTCGAGAGCGTGATGGCGGAACGCCCGGTCTGGGCGAAGCCATTGACCTGGGTCCAGGTCGCGGCCGGGCCGGCACCCATCGAGTCGGCGTTGGCGCCACGCCAGAGCAGGCCGCCGGTGTAGTACGCGGCCGGCGAGATCGCGCCGTAGGCCTCGACGAAGGCGTTGCTGACGGTCCCGGCGCCGAACTCGGCGGCGCTGTCGTCACGCCACATCGCGGCGGTGGGCATGGCGTCGGCCGAGCCATCGCCGGGGGCATCGACGCGTGCGTCGATCGCGGTCCCGTCGTCGGGGGCGCCGTCTCCGACGGCGGCATCGGTGGTGTCGTCGTCGCCGCCGCCGCCCGGATCCGAGTGCGCGCAGGCCGCCAGGGCGAGCGCGAAGACTGCCGTGTTGCCCCTCATGCTCGATGGCAGGCGGACCATGGCGGCCGAGAGTACAGCGGCGCGGCGCGGTCGGGCGTGCGATCGTTGACGTGTGCCTTTCACGCGCCGTCACTTCCTCCATGTAGGTGGAGCTGCTGCCGGGCTGGCCCTGGTCGGCTGCCGGCGACGCGCCGCGCCGGCCGTCCACGTCGATCGCCCGCGCTTCACCCACGGCGTCCAGTCCGGCGACGTCGACGGTGATCGCGCGATGGTGTGGGCGCGGTGCGACCGGCCGGCCACGATGCTCGTCGAATGGGACTCCACCTCGCGCTTCGCCGCGCCCCGACGCGTCGCCGGCCCGTCAGTGACGCCGGACTCCGACTTCACCGGCACCGTCGACCTGTCCGGACTGCCGGCCGGGCAGACCGTCTTCTACCGGGTGCGCTTCGAGGACGGCCGCGCCGCCAGCGAGCCGGTGGTCGGACGCTTCGCGACGCCCCCGGCGGCCGGCGGCTCGGTCCAGTTTGCCTGGTCGGGCGACACCTGCGGCCAGGGCTTCGGCATCAACCCCGACTGGGGCGGGCTGCGCACCTACGAGGCCGTGCGCGCGACCGAGCCGGCGTTCCTGATCCACAGCGGCGATCTCATCTACGCCGACAACCCCATCCTGCCGGAGCACAAGACCCTCGACGGCAGGCTGTGGAAGAACGACAGTGACGAGACCCTGGCCCGGGTGTGCGAGTCCCTCGGCGACTTCCGCCGGCGCTTCGCCTACAACCTCGAGGACCAGCACGTGCGCGCGCTCGCCGCCGAGGTGCCGATCCTGGCCCAGTGGGACGATCACGAGACCCGCAACAACTGGTGGCCTGGGCAGATCCTCGCCGACGATCGTTACCGCGAGCGCTCGGCCGACGTGCTGGCGGCGCGCGCCAGGCAGGCGATGTTCGAGTGGACGCCGATCCGACGCGGGGCAGCCGGTCCGGCGGCCCCGATCCAGCGCGTCATCCGCTACAGCCCGGACCTCGAGATCTTCTTCCTCGATCTACGGACCTTTCGCGGCAAGAACGATCGCAACGACGGCGCTGCGACGCCGATGATGGGCGCGGCCCAGGTTCGGTGGTTGACCGAGGCGCTGACCGCGTCGAAGGCAACGTGGAAGATCGTCGCGTGCGATCAGCCGATCGCGCTCGTGGTTCCCGACGGCGACACCGGCGACCAGGAAGGCTACGCCCAGGGCCTCCCCGAGGCCCGAGGCCGCGAGCACGAGCTGGTCGAGCTGCTCGGGCACCTGCACCGCGGGCAGGTGAAGAACGTGGTGTGGCTGACCGCCGACGTGCACTCTGCCGCCGCTCACCACTTCGACCCGGCCCGCGGCACCGTCGGGGACTTCACCCCGTTCTGGGAGGTCGTGGCCGGCCCGCTCCACGCCGGCACCTTCGGCCCCAACCAGCTCGATCCCACGTTCGGTCCGGCGGCTCGCTTCGTGCGCGCGCCGCCGCCCGGCACCGGCAACCTCGCGCCCTGGGACGGCTACCAGAGTTTCGGCACCGTCGCCCTCGACGGCGCGACCCGCGCGCTCACCGTCCGCCTCCACGCCGGCGACGGCCGCGAGCTGTTCGCCATCACGCTGCCATCGGCGTGATCAGCGCTCGGGCTTGCCGATGATCGGGGCGTCGGTGGTGACGCCGGCGCCGAACCAGCGGATGGCGCCGGTGTTGACGGGCGTGGCGGCGCCGGTGTTGGGGTTGAGCTCGATGATGGCGCCACCGCTGATGGTGTCGACGAAGCCGTAGACCTTGCCCTTCCAGAAGCCGATGCCGAAGATCTTGTCGTAGGTGGTGCCGGTGCCGAGCGGAGTCGCCGCCCACGTCGTCGGGTTGATGCTGGCCAGGTAGTCGGGCGCGGTGTCGTCGGCCCCGATGTTCACCGTGGCCAGGATGCCGAAGCCGGAGACGGCGACGATGTCGCCGCTCGAGCTGATCAGGCCACCGGCCGCCGAGCCGTAGGCGCCGATCTGGGCGGCGACGCCGCTGGTCTGGTTGATCTCGATGACGGTGCCCTGATCGGTCGCGGCGATCAGGCGCTCGGCGCTGTTGGGGTTGGCCAGATCCGTGGGAACGAACGACAGGCTGGTCAGGTCGGCCATGCCGGTGATCGCGGTGAGCAGCGTGGCGGCGCCGGTCGAGGTGTTGATCTCGAAGACCCGGTCGCGGGTGATGCCGAGCATGCGATCGTTGCGGTCGACCGCGATGTCGAGGATGCCCTGGGTGCCGGTGTTGGCGAACGGGCCGATCATCACCGGCAGGAGCGTCGTGGTGTCGAGGCGGTAGAGCACCGTGCCGCTGTGGGCGTAGACCTTGGAGAAATCGAGGTCGTTGGCGTCGCTCGAGATCGCATCGATGCGCGCATCGGTGGCCGGGCCATCGTCATCGTCGTCGCCGCTGGCGCTGGCGCCGCAGGCGGCGAAGACCAGGAGGATGGGCAAGAGGAGACAGCACGAGAGGGACCGCATGAAGCCGCCGAACCTACCCGAGGTGAATGGCATTTTCATCATCGATCGTGCACCCTCCGGCCACGGAGGCCACGATGATCACGTTCTACGGCGCACCCATGTCGAGCGCGGGTCGGACCCGCTGGATGCTGGAAGAGGTAGGGGTTCCGTACGAGTACGTCATCATCAACACCCGCGACGTGCCCGCCGACTTCAAGGCGCTCAACCCCGCGGGCACCGTGCCCTTCATCATCGACGGCGACCTGAGGCTGTTCGAGTCGTGGGCCATCAACCAGTACCTGGCCGAGAAGTACAAGCCGGAGCTGGGTGGGCAGTCGATCGAGGAGTGGGCGCAGCTCGACCAGTGGTCGTCGTGGGCGGCCACCAACTTCCAGCCCCAGGCGCTCAAGTACATGTTCCAGGCCATGCGCCCCGAGGCCGATCGCAACGCCGCCGACGTCGACGCCGCGCGCGCGGGCTGCACGCGTTACCTCACCCAGCTCGAGCAGGCGCTCACCGGTGACTACCTGGTCGGCAACCGCTTCACCGTCGCCGACGTGGCGGTCGGATCGGTCGTGAACCTGGCGCTCCGCACCGGCGCGGCCCAGGCCGGCCCGCGCGTCGACGCGTGGATGAACCGCTTGCGCGCGCGTCCGGCCTACCAGGCCGCGACCAAGGGATGATCACGATCGGGCTGCGGTCCTGGTGATCTCCCCCATGCGGCCCGACCGAAAGTCCTCGACGGCGGTCACGAGCTCGGCGCGGGTGTTCATCACGAACGGCCCATGGCGAGCGATCGGTTCACGGATCGGCCGGCCGGCCAGGAGCAGCAACCGGGCGGCCTCGCCGGAGTCGGGGCCGCGCAAGCGGACCGCGTCGCCGGCGCCGAGGATGGCCATCTGCCCGTCGCGCACCACGCGGCCCTGCGCACCGAGCTGGGCCGCACCGCCGAACACGTAGACCAGCGCGTCGTGATCAGCCGGCACATCGACGGTGACGTCGGCGCCGGGCGCGAGCGTCCAGTCCTGGTAGACGATGGGCGTGTGGGTGTCGATCACGGCGCGCGCGCCGAGCGCCTCGCCGGCGATGATCGTCACCCGCGCCAGCTCGTCGGCGCTGGTCGCGACCGGCAGTCTGGCGGCGGTGACCTCCTGGTAACGCGGCCGCGTCATCTTGAGGCGCGCCGGCAGGTTCACCCAGACCTGGAAGCCGTGGACGCGGCCGCCGCGATCGCGCAGCGCCGGTGACGGCATCTCCGAGTGCACGATGCCCGCGCCCGCGGTCATCAACTGCACGTCGCCGGGACCGATGGTGCCGCGATGGCCGGCGGAGTCCTCGTGGAAGACCTGGCCCTCGAGGATGTAGCTCACGGTCTCGAAGCCACGGTGGGGATGATCGGGCGCGCCGATGGCCTCGCCTGGGCCGTACTCGATGGGGCCGAGCTCGTCGATGAGCAGGAACGGATCGACCAGCTCCAGCCCGGCGGTGGGCACCGGGCGGCGCACGATGAAGCCGGCACCTTCGTGCTGGCGATGAGCTGTCACGGTCCGGGCAACCTCTCGGATGGTGGACATGGAGGTCAGCATGGGGTGGCGGTGGCGCCCGCGTAACCGGCCGCGCCGAATCAGACCATCCCACCGGCGGCACAGTCCAGGTCGCGAACAGTGCCTTCCGATCCGCGGGCTTATCGCGAGGCTCGAGCGCGCGCATGTTGGTTCCCAAGGAGCCACGACCATGAAGAGCCTCAAGATCGACACCAGCCACTCCACCGTCGGATTCGTTGCCCGCCACCTCGTCGTCAGCAAGGTCCGCGGTCAGTTCAACGGCTTCAGCGGCGACATCGCCTACGACGCCGAGGACATCGAGAAGTCATCGGTCAACGTCCAGATCGACGCGACCACGATCGACACCCGCGAAGCAAAGCGCGATGCCCACCTGCGCTCGGCCGACTTCTTCGACGTCGAGAATCACCCGACGCTGACGTTCCGCTCGACCGGCGTACGCCGCACCGGCAAGGACACCCTGGCGGTCACCGGCGACCTCACCATGCGCGGGGTCACGCACCCGGTGGTGATGAACGTCGAGGAACTGGGCGGCGGCAAGGACCCGTGGGGCAACGAGCGCCTGGGCTGGTCGGCGAGCCTCACCGTCAATCGCAAGGACTGGGGGCTCAACTGGAACCAGCTCCTCGAGGCCGGCGGGATGCTGGTCAGCGAGAAGATCAACATCGAGCTCGAGATCCAGGCCCTCTGACCGTGCGCCTCAGTCTGATGGCGCGGCGCCGAACGTCTTCGCCAGCCAGGCGTCAGCGTCGCCGCCGTCGAAGCGGTAGCCGTAGTACACGGTCGGGCCGCTCGGCGACTTCTGGAGGGTCAGCTTGACGTCGGCCTGGCCGCGCTTGGCCGGCTCGATCGTGAAGCCGGTGTGGAGCCGCTTGCGGCTGGCGGGCAGGCGCAGATCGATCCGGCCGCTCTGCGCCTCGTAGAGGAAGATCTCGAAGCTGCCCTTCCAGATGGTGCGGGTCTGGATGACGCCGGACTGCTCCCCGTCGAACACGAGGACGTGGAACGAGTCACTCTCCTTGCGCGGCTCCTGGTCGAGCCAGATGCGCTGGTGGAGCAACTCGGTAGCCTCGTCCGGAGGCATCGGCGCGCGACGCGAGCCGGCGTCGCGCGAACAGGCCGCGGCGAGGGCGGTGATGGCAACGACGACGGCAAGGACGGTCCGGCTGGCGTGCATGAGCGTAAGATAGCGCGGTGCCCAGCCTGGTCCACGCCATCGAACACGGGATGAGCGTCCGCAGCCGCGGGAGCGGCAGCCGCGCCCTGGTCTGGGTCCACGGCCTCGGCGAGTCGGGGCGCTGCTTCGATGCGATCGCGTCGCACCCGCACCTGTGGCCGTACCGCCACGTCCTGGTCGATCTGCCGGGCTACGGACGGTCGCCGTGGGCGGCTAGCTCGCGCGGCATCGAGGCAACTGCCGACGAGCTGGCCGGCTGGCTCGAGGCCCGCGACGACAACGCGGTGGTGATCGGGCACTCGCTGGGCGGGGTGATCGCGACGATCGTCGCCGAACGGCACCCCGACACGTTGCGGGCGGTGATCGACGTCGAGGGCAACTCGTCGCTGGGCGACTGCACGTACTCCAACCGAATCGCCGCCGTCGACGAGGCCGAGTTCGTGGCCGCCGGCTACCAGCTCCTGTGGCAGGAGCTGTGGGTCGAGGCCGGCGAGGATCCGGCGCTCCGCAGCTACGCCGCCAGCATGGCGTTCGCCGATCCGTACGTGCTGTGGCGCCACGCCACCGATCTGGTGGCGATGTCGAAGGCGGAGACCCTGGCGGCGCGCCGAGGCCGGCTCAGTGTGCCGACCCTGTTCATCGCCGGCGCGCCGGGTGGGGTGTGCGAGCGCTCGCGCGAGCTGCTGGCGACGGCGGGTGTGACGGTGGCCGACGTGTCGCCGGCCGGACACTGGCCCTACGTCGACAGGCCGGAACCGTTCGCGGAGATCGTGGCCCGGTTCGTCGAGAGTCTTCCGGAGTAGGGCCGCGGGTGTATCGTCGTCGCATGGCGACGGCGAAGAAGAAGCCCGCTGCGAAGAAGACGAAGAAACCCGCGCCGGCCAAGAAGGCCGCACCGGTCAAGAAGGCTGCACCGGTCAAGAAGGCTGCACCGGTCAAGAAGGCTGCGCCGGCCAAGAAGGTTGCGGCGGCCAAGCAGAAGGCCGAGAAGCTCAGGGATCTGCCGCGGCTGGTGCTGGTCGAGCGCGATCGGTCGCGCTTCCTGCACGACGGCGAGCACTTCGGGCGCGCCACGATCGCGCTCCACGCGATCGGCACGCTCGAGCTGCCGAGCGGCACGATCGTCACCTGCGATCCGTTCCTGGTCGACGGACCGGCCCTGGCGCGCACGGTCGCGCCCGGCGCGTACCCGGTGTCGCTGGCGGTCGCGACCTTCCGCGGCGACAAGACCAAGGGTGATCAGCGCGTCGCCGCCGCCACGGTGCATTTCCGGCCGGGCGTGCCGACGAGCTGGGAGGTGGCGAGCTTCGAGGCCGCACCCCGCAAGAAGGGCGGCGAGCCCGGCTATCCCGTCGACGCCGGCACCGGTTGCTTCATGGACGCGGGCGCCCAGGCCGCCATCAAATCCGAGCCGACCTACTGGCCCACGCCCAGCTACAAGGCGCTCGAGAAGCAGCTCCTCACCGAGCACTACACCCACACCTGGGGCTGGGCGGTGTACCAGCCGGATCCGGCGTCCAGGGCCAACTGCGTCGCCTTCATGTCCGGCTATGGCGACGGCGTGTACTCGTCGTTCTGGGGCCTCGACGACCGCGGCACGCCGCTGTGCCTGACCACCGACTTCGACGTGTTCACCGACGAGGACTGGACGGCGGCGGCGTCCTGAACGCCGCTACTTGGTGCCGAACAGACGGTCCCCGGCGTCGCCGAGCCCGGGGACGATGTAGCTCTTCTCGTTGAGCCGGTCGTCGATCGCCGCGGTGTAGATCGCCACGTCGGGGTGGTGGGCGTGGAAGGCCTTGATGCCCTCGGGGCAGGTCAGGAGGCACACGAACTTGATCGAGCGCGGCGACGTCTCCTTGATGCGGTCGACGGCGGCGATCGCGCTGTTGCCGGTCGCCAGCATGGGATCGACGACGATGCAGTCGCGATCGGTCATCGAGTCCGGCACCTTGAAGTAGTACTCGACCGCGACCAGGGTCTTGGGATCACGATAGAGGCCGATGTGGCCGATGCGCGCCGACGGCAGGATCTCGAGCATGCCGTCGAGGATGCCGCCGCCGGCCCGCAGGATGCTGATCACGACGACCTTCTTGCCGTCGAGCATCGGCGCCTTGGTCGCACAGATCGGCGTCTCGATGTCGACCATCGTCACCGGGAGATCACGGCACACTTCGTAGCCCAGCAGCATGCTGATCTCGCGCAGGAGTGTGCGGAACGTGCCGGTGCTGGTCTCCTTGGACCGCATCAGCGTGAGCTTGTGTTGCACCAGCGGGTGGCTGATGACGTAGACCTGACCTGACATCGCGGATCTCCCCTTGATCGGACGGTGAGAAGTACAACCGGCTCAGAAGACGGTGCCGTCGCTCTCGACGCGGATCGGCGGACCACCGCCGGCCCGGCGCTCGCGCGCGACCTGCCGCCCCGCCGCCCAGGTGCCGCCCTCCAGGATGCGAGCCAGTGGCAACTGCTCCGCCGACACCTCGAGCTTCTGGCGCACGGCATCGGCGACCCAGTCGAGCAACGCCAGCGTGAGCGCGCGCCACTCGACGACGACCTCGTCGCCGACCTGATGGACCTCGCGGGTCACGCCGTCGTAGCGCGGCACGATGGCGCCGAGATCGACGAGCAGGCCGCCGTTGCGGTACTCGGGCAGGCCGGTGAGCGCACCCGGTTGCACCACGTGCACGCCGCCGAGCTCGAACGGCTCGAACAACGAGTAGGCCAGCCACTGCGACAGCTTGTGGAACGGCATCAGGCCGGTCGACGGCCCCGAGCCGCCAGCGGCGCCGTGGTACCAGACGTCGCCGAGGTTGACGCCGCCGAGCGTGGTGCGGCCCGGCCAGATCTCGCCGAGTCCGACCAGGAGCTCGTGGAGCAGATCGGCGGCGCGCAGCTGAGTGCCGCGGGCCTTGAGCGCCTGCAGCATGCCGCTCGGGCGTCCGCCCGGGAACAGGGCCGGGTTGCCGTCGATGACCTCACCCAGGCGGCGCATCAGCGCGGCCCGCCCGGCCAGCCCGACCAGCGGGTTGTCGGCGGTGACCTGGAAGGCGCGGCCGAGCTCGCCCTCGTCGAGATTGCGGAGCGCGGCGGCGTCGACCCGCAGCGGCAAGAGGCCGTCGGCGGAGAACAGGCCGGCCTCGAAGGCGCGCAGGCTGGCGACCGCCAGGCCCTCGGAGCGGTTGATCTCCTGCCCGGTCGCGGCCTCGCGGTAGCGCCAGGCGTCGCCGGCGCCGGCGTCGAGCAGCACCCTGACCAGCACCCGATCGCTCAGCGCCTCGGCCGCGGCGTGGCCACCACTGGCGGCGTCGATCAGCGGGGTGACGCGATCGATCTTGCCGGCGCGGAAGTGGCCGAGGCGGCCGTGGACCGGGATGCGCAGCGCCGGGTAGGCCTCGCGGGTCACGGCGATCACGCGGTCGGCGACCACGTCGACGCGGCTACGATCGACCGTGAAGTGGCGCAGCTCGCCGAGCAGGCCAGCCTCGAGCACGTTGGCGGCGCGGACGCGGATGGCGAGCGGGGTGCGCAGGTACGCGACCGCGGTGGCGGTATCCGCTCCCGCCGACGGGGCGATGAAACCGCTGTGGGGATCGATGTCGCTCATGCTCAGGGCTCCAGGTTGCGTCCCTTGGCCTTGGCCAGCTCGCCGGCGTCGGGGACCACGCCGTCGGGCACGAAGTAGCCGGCCGCCATCTTGGCGTCCATCTCGACGCGCGCGTCGGCCGGGATCAGCTCGTCCGGGATCCGGACCCGTTCGCCGACCGAGATGCAGGAGCGCACGATGGCGTCGTATTTCATGTTCGACATCGAGACCAG
>SXJR01000392.1 GCA_005779305.1 Myxococcales bacterium | reverse complement strand
TGTTCCTATTAAAAAAAAAAAAAATCCACGTCTGATAATACCGTATCTGGATTGCTTGTGGGTCTGGTTCTGTTGTTTGTTTTTCTCTTGCCTTTCTGTCTTTTGGTCCTTTTTTCGGGGCGGTCCGCGCGACGATCGGGGCGGTCCGCGCGACGATCGGGGCGGCCCGCGCGACGATCGGGGCGGCCCGCGCGGCGATCGCCGTGACGACCGACGCGATGAGCGGCCCGCCGAGGCGCCCAAGGGCTTCGGCGTCTCGGGGTTCACCAACAACCCGTTCGCGAAGCTCAACGACCTCAAGGGCAAGAACTGACCGATCGGCGTCCGTGGACGCCGATCCCGCTCGGGCACGACGAGCGCGGCGATGGCACACTCGACGCGTGCCTCGCGTCATCTCGTCGTTGGTCTTGCTCGCGCTCTTCGCCTGCAAGGGCAAGCCGAAGTCAGCCGAGCAGGACGCCCAGACCGTTACCGAGGTCGCGATCGCGGCCGACGCCGCCGTGGCGGGCACCGACGCGGCGATGGCGGCGCGGCGACCCGAGCGCGACGTCTACTCGCTCGCGGACAACCTGGTGATGGCCCATCGCGCGGTCGGTGGGGACCTCATCGTCGACGCCGGCTCGATCGGCTTCGCGCGCTACACCCGCTTCGACATGCCGGTGGCGCGCTGGAAGCTCGCCGCCGATCAACACGGCCACCGCGTCGCTGTCGCCGCTCGCGGCGCGTCGTTCGAGTTGCCCCTGACCGCGGCCCAGGCCGCGGTGGCGCGCGGCCTCGCGCTCGAGCTGGTCGCCGCCGCCGACGCCGAGCCGAGCAAGCGCACCATCAAGGTCGGCGGCCGGCGCGCCGGCACCGTCGAGGTCGGTCCCGGTCGGGGCTGGGTGACGGTGGACCTCGAGGCCGGTCGCCTGGTCGCGGGCGAGAACCAGATCGTCGTCGAGGGCGGCGAGGTGGCGGTGGCCACGCTCCGGGTCTACGCCGACCCTGTCCGCGTCACCGCCGACGCCACGCCGCTCGCCCACGTCGCCTGGGACGAGGCCGCCCACGGCCTCGCGCTCGACGACAGCGCCAGCCTCGCCTGGTACGTGCACCTGCCGCTCGACGCTCATCTGGTCGCCGACGTGTCCGGCGCCGCCTGCCGCGTCGAGGTCGACGCCCGCACCGACGATGGCACCCGGGTCGGCGGGTTGCTCGGCGGCGACACCGGGCACGTCGATCTGTCGCCGGTCGGCGATCGCGCGGTCCGCCTCGAGCTGACGGCCCGCGATTGCCCGCGCGCCACGCTCGGGCGCCCGCGCATCACCGTGCCGGGCGCACCGCTGGCGCCGGCGCCTGCTGGAGCGCCGCCGCGCTACATCGTCTTCTGGGTGATGGACGCGCTGCGCGCCGATCGCGTGCGGCCGTTCTCGCCCGGCGCCCGCGCCGAGGTCCCCAACTTCGAGAAGCTCGCCGCCACCGGCGCGGTGTTTCGCCAGTACTACGTCGGCGGCAACGAATCGCAGACCTCGCACTCGACGATGTGGACGGGCACCTATCCGGCCGTGCACAACGTCCGACTCGCGGGAGACGGCGGCAACTGGAAGATCCCGCGCGCCTTGCCGGTCATGGGCGAGATGGTGAAGGGCGCCGGCCTCGCGCCCATCGCCGTCACCGCCAACGGCTTCGTCACCGAGGCCGGCGGCTACGCCCGCGGCTTCGCCGAGTTCCGCAACATGATGCGCGAGAAGGGCATGGTGAACGGCATCCTGTACGGCCAGGTGGTGCTGCGCGCCGCGCTCGCCCGCCTCGACGCGCGCAAGACCGACCCCACGCTCCTGTTCCTCGGTACCGTCGACACCCACGGGCCGTGGATCGCGCGTAAACCATGGATCGAGTTGTACGACGGCCCCAAGCCCTACACCGGCCCGTTCCAGCAGTTCGGCACCGCCAAGGATCTCGGCATCAAGCGCGGCGAGATGGGCTGCTCCAAGGTGCCGCCGCCGCGCGACGTCGAGCGCCTGCGCGCCATCTACGACTCGGCGGTCAGCTACCACGACGAGCGCCTGGGCGAGCTGATCGCCGGGCTCCAGCACATGGGCATCTACGAGCAGACGATGATCATGATCACCGCCGATCACGGCGAGGAGCTGTTCGAGGACGGGCGCTGCGGCCACGGCGGCTCGCTGCGCGAGACCCTGGTGCGGGTGCCCATGCTGGTCCACTACCCGCCGCGCGTGGCAGCCGCCGTGCTCGACGAGGGCGCCGAGGGCGTCGACATCATGCCCACCATGCTCGACGCGCTGGGTGCCGACCTCCCGGCCGGCCTGCAGGGCGAGTCGCTGGTGGCGCGCGCGGCCGGCGCAGGTCGTGGCTGGCCGCGGCCCAGCTACGCGTCGCAGTTCGAGTACGCCCACGCCATGCGAGTCGCGCGCTGGAAGATCAAGGTCGGCAAGCGCGGGCGGCCGGTGGTCCTCGACGTGGTCGCCGATCCCGACGAGCGCACCGACCTGTCCGACTCCCAGCCCGCCGCCCGACGCATGCTCACCGACGCGCTCGGCCTTTTCCTGGCCACCCGCACGCGCTGGCACAAGCGGACCATGGGCGTGGTCACCAACCTCGCGCCCGGGGCGACGGAGTTGCTGGAGCAACGATGAGGGCGGCGCTGTTCGCGCTCGCGTTGTTCGCTTGCGGCGGAGCTCCGGTGCCCGCGCCGATGTCCGTGTCCGAACCCGTCTTGGGCCCCGACGCTGGCGTCGATGCGGTTGCGGTTGCCGATGCGGCCGCCGATGCGTCCTCGGCTGCGGCTGCAGCGCGCGATGCGGCTGCCGTCGCCGTCCGCTCACCGCCTCCTCGCTACCTCAAAGGCTCGACCCACGTCCACGCCGCGCCGTCGGGCGACTCCGGCACTGACGTCCCCACCGTGATCGCCTGGTACGAGTCCCACGGCTACGACTTCATCGTCCTCACCGATCACAACCGGGTGACGCCCATCGATCCCGCTGCGACCGGTCCGGCGGTCCGGAATCCGGACAAAGGGCTCGTGGTCCTGGCCGGCATCGAGCTCACCTACAACCCGGGGCGCTGCGATCCGGCGCCGCCCGAGCCCGACGGCAAGTGCCGCATCCACGTCAACGGCCTGGGCGTGACCACGCGCCCGGCCGGCAAGATCGAGTGGGCCGACCGACCGGCGCGGACCCGCCTGGCCATGTACCGCGCCGCCCTGCGGTGGATCGAAGCCGCTGGCGGCCTGGTCCAGATCAACCATCCCCAGTGGCACTGGGGCACCAGCCCCGAGCTGCTCGCCATGCTCGCCGCCGACGGCGCGCAGCTGGTCGAGATCGCCAACGTCCAGTTCAGCCGCTGGAACGCCGGCGACGACCAGCGACCCTCGGTCGAGGCGCTGTGGGACGCGGTGCTCACCGCCGGCGGCGCCCTGTGGGGCGTCGCCTCCGACGACGCCCACGACTACGGCGCGACCGGCGGCAAGTATCCCGCCGGCGGCGGCTGGATCATGGTCGACGCGCCGCGCGATCCGGCGGCGATCGTCGCCGCCATCGCCGCCGGCCGCTTCTACGCCTCGACCGGCGTGACCCTGGTCCGCGCCGAGGTCTGGGACGGGGCGCTCGAGGTCGAGGTCGACCCCGCGTCGCGCGGCACCCATGTCATCCGCTTCATCGGCGGCGGCGGCCGGATCCTCGCCGAGACCACCGGCACGACCGCGCGTTTCCCGCTCGACCAGGCGCCCGGCTACGTGCGCGCCGTCATCGATCGCAGTGACGGCGCCCGCGCCTGGGTGCAACCCGTCCGTCCGTAGAGACGGCCGAACCTCGACCTTGACGTTGACCTTGACCTCGACCCCACCATTGACCTCGACGTCAACCTGAACTTGAACCCTGCCGTTGTCGTTGACGTTGTCGTTGACCGGCGACCCGACGTGCGCGGTCAAGGACGACGTGCGAGGTCAAGGACGACGTCAACGGTGGGTTCAGGTTGAGGTTCAGGTCAACGTCAAGGTCAACGTCGACGGTCGACGGTCAACGTCAAGGTCAACGGCCGCGGTCAGCCACGGTCGTCAGACCGGCAAGAGGCCGTTCTGGATCGCGAAGCGCGTGATGTCGGAGTTGTTGCGCAGGCGCAGCTTCTTCAGCACGTGGCCGCGGTGGGTGTCGACGGTCTTCACGCTGATGGACAGGATCGCCGCGATCTCGCGATTGGTCTTGCCCGCCGCGAGGTAGCTCATCACCTGGAACTCGCGCTGCGACAGGATCTGCGCCGGGTGCTCGCTGCGCTTGCGCGCCAGCGCCGCCTCGACCTCGGCGGGGATCACCTGCTCGCCGGCGTGCACTCGCTCGATCGCCACAAGCAGGTCGTCCAGGTTGCCCGACTTCTTGACGTAGCCCGCGGCGCCGGCGCGCATGGCGCGAACGCCGTGGGCCTCGTCCTCGTGCATCGTCAGCATGATGACCTTGGTCGGCAGGCCCATCTCGCCCAGCTCCGACAGTGCCTGGATGCCGTCCTTGCCCGGCATGGTGACATCGAGCAGCAACACGTCCGGCTTGAACTTCCTGGTCATGTCGACGGCAGCGCTGCCGTCGGACGCCTCGCCCGCCACCTCGATCTTCCCACTCTCGACCAGCATGCGAACAAGCGCCTCTCGAATGAGGTTGTGGTCCTCCGCAATCACGACACGGATCATGTTCGGCTTACCTCTGAGAGGCGTTCGAGTTCGCTTGGAGGACACGACTACCTGGGAATGGCACTGGCTCGGCCAGCGCGGCCAGGCCTGTAGGGGTACCAACGAATCAGTTGATCGTCGATGGTCGAAGGATACACTGCCCCCGCCCAGCTCGTCACCTTTGTGAGCGACCTCCAATCACATAGACCCCCGACACGACTCGGGGATTTCAGCATCGTGGGGATCCTCGGCGAGGGTGGAAGCGGCACCGTCTACGACGCTCGCTGGGGGCATCGGGAAGTGGCGTTGAAGGTGCTCCGAGGTGAGATGGGGGCAGGGGACCGAGACCGATTCATGGTCGAGGCCCGCCTGCTGATCGAGATGACCCACCCGGGAGTGGTCAAGGTGCTTGCCGCAGGCTCCCTCCCGGACGGACGGCCCTATCTGGCCATGGAGAAGCTGCCCGGCGAGAGCCTGGCCCGGCGGTTGGGTCGCGCGCAGATGGCCCTGCCGCAGGCGATCATGCTGTTCGTCCAGCTCTGTGACGCGGTCGCGGCGATGCACGCTCGCTCGCTGATCCACCGCGATCTCAAGCCCGAGAACGTGATGCTGGTGTCCGGTCCAACCGGTGAGCACGCGGTGCTCCTGGACTTCGGGATCGCCAAGCTGGCGAGCGAGGGGATCGCACCACCGACCCAGAGCGGCATGGTGCGGGGCACGCCGGCATACATGGCGCCCGAGCGCTTCTTCGGACACCCGGCGTCGATCGCGACCGACGTCTACGAGCTGGCCGTGACCCTGTTCGCGATGCTCGCCGGACGCTTGCCCTGGGCCGACTCGGCCGATCCCGAGGTCCGGCTCAACCCGGTGCGGCTGTCGGCGCTGGCCGCGGTGCCGGCGCCGCTTGACGAGCTCGTCGCGCGCGCGCTGTCGACCCGCGCACCCAATCGACCGCCGACCGTGCACGCGCTGTGCGCCGAGGTCGTGGCCGCGGCCGGCGGTGATCTCGCGCGGGCGCGCGCGACCGTGCCGCTGGTGGCCGACGGG
>SXJR01000391.1 GCA_005779305.1 Myxococcales bacterium | reverse complement strand
TGGGCGACATCATCTTCAGCTTCTTGAGCTCCTTGAGGCAGCGATCCTTGGCCTCCTTGCTCATCCGCTTGGTCTTGATCTTCTGCTCGAGGTCGGTCAGCTCGTTCTTGAACTCGTCGCGGTCACCCAGCTCCTTCTGGATGGCCTGCATCTGCTCGTTCAGGTAGTACTCCTTCTGCGACTTCTCCATCTGCTTCTTGACCCGGGTCCGGATCTTCTTCTCCACCTGGAGAATCTCGATCTCGGCCTGCATCAGCTCGTAGAGGCGCTCCAGGCGCCGCTGCGGTGATGAAGTCTCGAGCAGCTCTTGCTTGTCTTTGATCTTGAGGTTGACGTGGGCGACGATCGTGTCGGCCAGGCGGCCCGGCTCTTCGATGGTCTGCACGCTCATCAGCATCTCGGGCGGGATGCGCTTGTTGAGCTTCACGTAGGTCTCGAACACGCCCTGGACCGAGCGCATCAGCGCCGAGAGCTCGAGCGAGCGCTCGTCGGGTTCGACGATGTCCTCGACCTCGACCGAGAAGAACGGCGTGCTCTGCTCGAAGCCGATCACCCGGGCCCGGCCCTTGCCCTCGACCAGCACCATCACGGTGCCGTCGGGCAGGCGCAGCATCTGGATGATGTGACCGATGGTGCCGACCGGGAAGATGTCCTCTTCGCGCGGGTCGTTGGTCTTGGCCTTCTTCTGGGCGGCGAGGATGAGCTCCTTGTCCCCCGCCATCGCCTCCTCGAGCGCGTTGATCGACTTCTCCCGGCCCACGAACAGGGGCACCACCATGTGGGGGAAGACGATGATGTCGCGCAGAGGGAGAAGCGGCATCGTCCGCGGCCCCCGGTCGTGCTTGCCGAACATGCGGCTACTCTATGCCCAGGCCCCGGGGACGCAAGTTCCGGGCAGGGGGCGGGTCTGGGTCATCGGGAGCGGATCCCCCGATTTGGCCTATCGTTTTTCCGTGGCAAGTTTGCCACTGGCATCATGGCAATCTTACCACGATGATGGTTCTGGGCTGATCGCGTAAGCGCCCGCCGTCGCGAGTCTACGTCGCCAGCGGCTGTAACGCCTCGCACGACCGCCATGAACGGTATGGCAGATGCTGTGGTGTGGACCGCCGGAATGTCCTCCCCCTACGAGATCTATCTTGTCGTCGACAACGCCCGCGCGCAGGCCCTGACCCGCGCGTGGGATCGGTTCGATGGCCCCTCGGTCGCCACGGTCGACCTGTACTTCCGACCGACGACCGACGTCGCGCTGGTGGCCGTCCACCTGCGCACCGGCCGCGATCGCGGACGGTGGATCGGTCAGATCGTCGCCAGTGGCGTCGCGGTGATCGATCCGGCCCGCATGGGCGACGGCGATCGTCGCGCGTTCTTCGCGACCTACCTGCAGTCGTACGAGGTCGTCGCACGCGGATGCACGGGCGTTGCGGGCGCAATGACGGCGCTGCGATCGCGGGCGACCAAGCCCAACGCGCGCGGCACCGGACCGGCGCCGGCGATCGTCGACGACGTGCCCGCCGCCGACCTCCCGGTCGCGGGTGATGCAGGCGGCGGACGCGACCAGCCGCGGCTGGGCTCGGAGCCGGCGCAGCCGTTGCCACCGCCGCCCAAGCCAGGCCGGGCCACGACGCTGGGCCTGGGCGCGCTGCGGGCACCCGACCAGGCGCCGGCGCGACCCGATCGCTGGGCGGTGGGCAGCGAGCGCGAGGTCGAGCACGAGGAGTCGCAGCGCGCGCGCGCGCCGACCGCGCAGTACCGCGGTCACGACACCCAGCCACTGGCGCCGCCGCCGGCGGAGCACCCCGACCACACCGTGATCGTGCGCTTCCTGCGCGGCGGGACCTGGTCGCAGGCACGGCTGCGCTCGCTCTCGGCGCGCGGCGCCTACCTGGTCACCGGCGCTCCGCCGCGGCTCAACGACGATGTCCACGTCGCGCTCGAGCTCGGCGGCCTGTCGGCGGTGGTGCGCGGCACCGTCTATCACGTGACCACGGCGCGCGACGCCGCCGAGACCGGCTCGAGCGGCTTCGCGGTCCGCTTCCCCGTCGAGCAAGGGCCGACCCGCGAACGCCTGATCGAGCTGTTGCAGCGCGCACGCACCGACGGCGTGGTGATCAAGCCACCGCCGTCGCGCACGTCGGTGCGCTTCCCGGTGCGCTGGCCGGTCGAGCTGCGCGGCCCCGACGGGACCTACGGCGACGCGCTCGACGTGTCGCTGAACGGCCTGTTCATCAGGCCGCAGTCGCCGCTACGCGATCACATGGTCACGGCGGTGGTGCCCATCGACGTCGGCGATCCGCCCATCGAGCTGCGGGCGCGCGTGGCGCGGGCGATCACGTCGGCCGACGCGACGACGCGCGGCCTGACCGCCGGGTACGGGTTGGAGATCGTCGACATGAGCGACGGCGATCGCGTGCGCTGGTCGCGCTTCCTGGCCCGGGTCGAGCGCCGCGCCGCCAAGACCGTGCTGGTCGGCGCAGCGCCACGCCGGCTCGAGGCCATCGCGCGCGCGCTCACCGACGCCGGCTACGCCGTGTCCTCGAGCGCCGACGCCGGCGCCCTGGTTCGGATGGCCGACGGCCCGACCTTGCCCGACGTGGCCGTGATCGACGAGAGCCTGCTCGAGCAAGGCGTGAGCGCCCAGTGGCTCGAGCAGATGTTCACCCAGCGCCAGGTGCCGTGCATCACCGTCAAGGGCGACGCGAACCGGGCGCGGCTGGTGGTGGATCGCTTGCTCGCGGTGGCCGCTACCTGATCGCGACCTCGAGCGTGAACGGCTGACCGCGACGGGTCATGGTCAGGATGATGCGCGGCAGGGGCGCCAGCTTGTCGATGCCGAGTTGATCCGTCGAGGTCACGGCAACGCCGTTGACCTCGTGCACGGTGTCGCCGTTGTTGAAGCCGAGGCGGCCGTGGAAGCTGCGCGGGCGGACCGCGTAGACCGTCACGCCGTTGAGCCGGCCTTTCCTGAAGGACGGCGTGAGCCGCGCGCCCTTCGCCACCGCCGGATCGGCGCGCATGAGGTCCATGGCGGCGCGCGTGATCACGCGGTGGGCGTCGTCGATGACGGTGATGCCGGCGTCGATCGGCGACGGGCTCGCCGGGGTACCGAACGGGGCGGCGACATCGGCGTCCTCGTCGGGCGTGGGCGTGCTCGACACGGCGGGCGCCAGCGGCTCGTGGCGCTCGAGCAGGATCAGCCCCGGCCGCGGCGCCAACCACGACGCGTCGGCGATGACGACCAGGCCGCGCTCGCGCACCATCGCCAGGCCGAGCTCTTCGAAGAGCTTGCGGAAGCCGGGCTCGACGTCGGCCGGCTTGAGCCGTCCTGCGAAGCCGGTCTTGTGCGCCCGATCGGCGAGCTCGATCGGCAGGAGCACCCGGCGACAGGTCACGCTCATGTACGCGACGACCAGATCGCGCGCGGTGAAGCGCTCCTTGATGGTCAGGTCGAAGGCCCCGCTCGGCACCCTGCACGAATACAGGCCGTCGGCCGACACCGTGGCGGCGTCGGGATCGGGATCGAGATCGAGATCGGGATCGAGATCGGGATCGAGATCGGGATCGAGATCGGAGACAGCGACGGGGATCGGGCACGCGGGGGGCGGCGTCTGGCTGCAGCCGACGAGCACGACTCCCAGAACCCAGGCGGCACGCGCGAACATGCGCTGAGGCTACCAGACGGATGGCTCCTGCCCGACCGCGCCAGCAATTGCCAGACCTTGTGGAATCGGACGAGCAACCTGCGCGGTTACGATGCTGTCCACACGTTGCATTTCGATCTGCGCGTGCTGCGCGAGGTGATGGCATGAAGAAGCGACTCGCTCTCGTCCTCCTGCTCCTCGCCATCGCGGCGGTGCTCGGATTCCTGTACCTGCGCGACCAGCGCGGTGCCAGCGGCAAGGGCGGCACGTCCGCGTCCGCGGGTGCCCACGGCGGC
Organism: Myxococcales bacterium; assembly: GCA_005779305.1. Taxonomy (GTDB): domain Bacteria; phylum Myxococcota_A; class Polyangia; order Haliangiales; family Haliangiaceae; genus UBA2376. The sequence goes on along the minus strand of SXJR01000391.1, from coordinate 6,608 downwards.
GCCAGCGGCAGCACCGGCTCCGGCGACAGCCCGGGCGGCCGCGGCATCGCCGACCCGCGCAGCAAACCGCGCGGCTCGATCGCCGGCACCGTCCGCGTCAAGGACGGCGGCCCGCTCGCCGGTGCGAGCGTGTGCACGTCCTGGTTCGCCGAGGGCGCCACCGCCGAGGACACCCGCGAGCCCACCTGCACCACCACCGACGCCGCCGGCGGCTACAAGCTGACCGAGCTGGTGCCCGGGTATCACCAGGTCGGCGCCTTCGCCAGCGGCCACATCCCAGCCTCGTGGCGCGATCCCGAGCGCAACCGCGACGGCGTCAAGCTCAAGCCCGCCGAGCAGCGCGTCGGCATCGACCTCGTGCTCACGCCGGGCGGCGTCGAGCTCGCGGGCGTCGTCGAGGACATCAGCGGCGGCCCCATCGCCGACGCGCTGGTTTCGGTGCGCAGCGGCGGCGGCTGGTGGTCGAACGGCGCCCGCGCCCTCGCACGGAGCGACGCTCAAGGCCGGTTCACGCTGTGGACCAAGCCGGGCGAGGTCTCGGTGTCGGCGCAGGCCGAGGGCTACGCGCCCGGCAACACCGACGCGGTCGCGCCCACCAAGCTGGTGGAAGTCTTGCTCACGCCCGAGTCGGTGCTGGCCGGCACCGTGGTCGAGGCCGGCGGCAAGACCCCGGTCGAGGGCGCCATCGTCACCGTCGGCGACTGGCGCAGCGGCGAGGACAGCTCCGACGCCAGCGCGCGCACCGACGCCCAGGGCCGCTTCCGCTTGACCCGGCTCAGCCCCGGCCGCTACAAGCCGCTGGCCGCGGCCCAGGGTCGCTACGGCGAGCCGGCCGAGAGCGTCTTGCTCGGCCTCGGCCAGACCGTCGAGGACGTGGTGATCGAGGTCCACGCCGCCGCCACGGTGCGCGGCACCGTGGTCATCGACGAGGGCGGCGGCAAGACCAAGCCGTGCGCCGACGGCTGGGTCGGCCTGCAGGAGAACCAGGTGGGCCGCTGGGAAGGCGACAGCGCCGACGCCGACGGCAAGATCGAGATCACGGCGCTGCTCCCCGGCAAGTACGAGGTCGACGTGTGGTGCGAGGGCTTCCTCGCCCAGGACAAGTACGACGACGTGCTGGTCGCCACCGCCGACATCGACGGCCTGGTGTGGAAGGTCGGCTCGGGCGCGCGTATCAGGGGATCGGTCAAGACCTCCGACGGCACGCCGGTGGCCGAGGCCAACGTCTCGGCCCAGACCACCGGCGGCGCCGCCCGCGGCCAGCGCTCGTGGGGCAACGACGAGACCAAGGCCGACGGCACGTTCACGCTGCGCGGCCTGGTCGCTGGCGACTACAACATCGAGGTCAACGCCGACGATCAGCGCGCACCCGAGACGCCGCCCAAGGTCACGGTGCCGGCCGGCGGCGAGGCCACCGTCGAGGTCGTGCTGCCCTCGAGCGGCACGATCACCGGCACGGTCATGGACACCGACGGCAAGCCGGTGCGCGGCGCCCGCGTGCGCGTCGCCAACGACGGCTGGAGCTGGGGCGGGGGCGAAGGCCGCGCCGGCGACGACGGCGTGTTTACCATCAAGGGCGTGAGGCCCGGCGAGCGACGCGTGGTCGCGACCCGCGGCTGGTGGAACGAGATGCGCCGCCCCGGCTCGACCGACGACGACGTGCAAGGCGAGCGGGTGACCGTGGTCGCCGGCAAGCCGGCGAGCGTGAAGCTGGTGGTCGAGGCCCGCTCCGGTGTCATCACTGGCACGGTCACCGACGAGAAGGGCGAGCCGGTGGTCGACGCGTGGGTGATCGCCGCCCGAGAGTCCGAGGCCGCCGGCCGCCTCGAGGGCGGAGCCATGCGCAACTCGCGCTGGAGCTGGGGCCGCGACGATCGACCGGTCATCACCGGCACCGACGGGCGGTTCAAGGTCACCGGGCTGGCGCCCGGCAGCTACGCGGTGCGCGCCTTCCGCCGCGGCGGCGGTGAGGCGGTCGGCGAGCACGTGAAGGTCGGAGGCTCGGTGGCGCTGGTCATCAAGACCACCGGCACCATCGCCGGCACCGTCACCGTGCCCGAGGGCGCGGCCCTGCCCGACGAGATCTTCCTCAGCGTGGTCGACGAGAAGACCGGCTTTTCCCGGCGCGAGAAGTTCTTCCGCACCGGCGGCGTCTTCACCATCCGCGATCTGCCCGCCGGCGAGTTCCTGATCACCGCCGACGCCAGCGCCGGCCGCGTCACCACCACGGTCAAGCTGGCGTCGGGCGAGAGCAAGGTCGGGCTCGCGCTCGTGCTCGAGCGCAAGATCACCGTCAAGGGCCGCATGGTCGAGCTCGGTACCACCACGCCGGTGCCCGGTCTGTCGGCGCGCGTGCAGCCGGTGAAGGGCGGCCGCGGCGAGATGATCTTCATGAGCGGCGGCGGCGGCGACAAGCTGAACATCAGCGGCGAGGACGGCCGCTTCACGCTCGAGAATTCGCCGACCGGCAAGGTGTGGGTCACGGCCTGGCCGATGGACTGGGAATCGTCACCGTATGCGTGGACGCGGGTCTACGTCGAGATCGCGGCCGCCGACGTGGTCGACGTCGGCGACGTCGAGGTGCTCCGGCGCCGCAAGAAGCCCAACGAACCCGACGGCGACTTCGGCTTCACCACTGCCGAGCAGGCGCCCGACCTCGATCCGCAGCTATCGCAGATCAAGGTCGCGCACATCCGTGCGGGTGGACCGGCGGCGCGCGCGGGCCTCGTGGTCGGCGACGTGATCACCGAGGTCGACGGCCACGACGTGCGCGGGGTGAAGCAGTCGCGCGCGGGCGTGCTCATGGACGTGCTCGAGGGCACCAAGGTGACCTTCGGCCTCGCCCGGGGCGAGACCCTGACCATCACCGCCGGACCACCCCTCTGAGCGCGAGCGCGCACCCCCTGCGCGGGTGAGGCGCTGGGCTGCAACACCACCAACGGCCGTTCACGCCCGCTGGCCCGACCACGGCCACTCCGGAAGGAGTAAGTGTCTGTTCTGATTGGACTCCGGGACCACAGCCGACCTTGGGCCAGGGGTTGCAAATGAGTTGGGTGTACGATCACTCGCCCCCCAGACCAAGAGGGAAGCCCATGTCGAACCGTAGCCACCTCATCGCCTTTGCCGCCATCCTCCTCGCACCCGCCGTCGCCGCGGCCCAGCCCGGTTACGGCCCGCCTCCGCCCCAGGGCTACTACTCGCAGCCTGCACCCGCCACCGCCGGCGGATTCCACGATCGCACCGGTCGCATGGCGCTCGGCTTCTCGGTTGGCCTCGGCGGCATGCAGGTCGGTGACGACGACGTCACCTGCGCCAGCTGTGACTACGAGCCGATCGCGGGCGAGTTCGACTTCCACATCGGCGGCATGCTGTCGCCGCGCTTCGCGCTCCTGTTCGAGGTCCAGGGCAACGCCCAGACCGTCGAGGAGAACAACTACGGCGCCACCAGCCTGGTCCAGGCCACCGCCATGGTCGCCGGCCAGTACTGGCTGACCCCGCAGCTGTGGGTCAAGGGCGGCATCGGCGCCGCCAGCCTGTCGTACAGCTACGACGACGGCTACGAGGCGCAGAGCGAGAACATCGACGAGGGCATGGCCATCATGGGCGGCGTCGGTTACGAGGTGCTGAGCGCCCGCAACTTCTCGATCGATCTCCAGGGCCGCCTGGTCTCGGGCAGCTACGAGAGCTTCGACCAGAGCGTCACCGCCGGCACCGTCGGCGTCGGCTTCAACTGGTACTGACGCGCGCTCGCTCTGCGTCGACGCGGCCGCCTCCGGGCGGCCGTCGCGTTTTCGGATATGTTCGCGCGCGATGCGAGCGAACCCGAACTTCCAGAAGCTGCCCGCCGGTTACCTGTTCCCCGAGATCGGCCGCCGCGTGCGGGGCTACGCCGCCGCGCATCCCGACGCCAAGGTGATCCGGCTCGGCATCGGCGACGTGACCGAGCCGCTGGCGCCGGCGATCATCACCGCCATGCACGGCGCCGTCGACGAGATGGCGCGACGCGAGACCTTCCGCGGCTACGGCCCCGAGCAGGGCTACGACTTCCTGGTCGAGGCCATCCGCGCCCACGACTACCAGGCGCGCGGGGTCGAGGTCGCCGCCGACGAGATCTTCGTGTCCGACGGCAGCAAGTGCGACAGCGGCAACCTGCAGGAGCTGTTCGCCGCCGACGCGGTGATCGCCGTGACCGATCCGGTCTACCCGGTGTACGTCGACTCGAACGTGATGGCCGGCCGCACCGGCGCGCCCGGCCCCGACGGCCGGTATCCCGGCCTGGTCTACCTGCCGTCGACGGCGCAGAACGACTTCTGCCCGTCGCCGCCCGACCGGGGCGCGGACGTGATGTACCTGTGCTCGCCCAACAACCCCACCGGCGCGGTGATGACCCGCGAGCACCTGACCGCGTGGGTGGCGTGGGCCCGCCAGCACGATGCGCTGATCGTCTTCGACGCGGCCTACGAGGCCTACATCCAGGACGACACCCTGCCCCGCTCGATCTACGAGATCGCCGGCGCGCGCGAATGCGCGGTCGAGATGCGCAGCTTCTCCAAGCGCGCCGGCTTCACCGGCGTGCGCTGCGGCTTCCTGGTCGTACCCAAGGAGCTGCGCGCCACCGGCGCCGGCGGCGAGCGGGTCTCGCTCAACGCCATGTGGAGCCGCCGCCACACCACCAAGTTCAACGGCGCTTCGTACGTGGTGCAGAAGGGCGCCGCCGCGGTGTACACGCCCGACGGGCTGGCCCAGACCGGGGCCCAGATCGCCTTCTACATGGAGAACGCGCGCATCCTGCGCGCCGGCCTGGCCAAGGCCGGCTTCGCGGTCTACGGCGGCGAGCACGCGCCTTACATCTGGCTCGAGACGCCCAGGGGCACCACGTCGTGGCAGTTCTTCGACGAGCTCCTCGATCGCGCCCACCTGGTCGGCACGCCCGGCTCGGGGTTCGGCCCCAGCGGCGAGGGCTACTTCCGCCTGAGCGCGTTCAACTCGCGCGCCAACGTCGAGGAGGCAGTGGCGCGCCTGGGCAAGGTGTTTGGCTAGGGTCAGGGGCGGCAGGCGGCGCTCACCTGGCGCGTGTCCTCGAAGTGCACGAGGCCGGTGATCTTGCCCGCGCGCATCGACCACCAGTGCACTTGCCGCTGGTCGACCATCTTGCCGGTGGGCTTGACCCGGAAGCGAACGCGGCGCCGGACGGCGACGATCTCGTCGCTGGCCACCCAGGCGAGCTGCATCGGTGTCTCCTTTGTGCCCGGGGTACGGGTCTCGGGCCTGGTCGGCTCGGTGCGCCTGTGCACCGATTCGATGCGTGAATGCAACGACAGTCCTCTTGCGCACGCTGGCGGCGGCGTGCGCTGCGCGGTCGATGAGCGTCGCCGCCAGCGGGCTCGGCGTCGACAAGGCCACCGTCAGCCGGCGGCTGGCGGCGCTCGAGCGCGCGCGGCCCGGCATGTTCGAGCGCCGCGCCGGACGCATCGCGCCCACACCGGCGGGGGCACGGGCGCTCGAGGCCTTGGCCGACGTCGATCGCGCCGAGCTGCGCTTGCGATCCGAGCTCGAGGTCGGTCCCCGCACCTCGCAGGGCACCGTGCGGTTGACCGCACCTGCATTCCTGGCCCCGGTGCTCCTGCTGCCCGCTCTACCCTCCTTCTTGCGCCGGCATCCCGAGGTCGATGTCTCGCTGCTGGCGACCAGCCGCATCGTCGATCTGGTGCGCGGCGACGCCGACGTCGCCATCCGCAACGTGCCGCCGTCGGCGCCGGGCATGGCGGCACGGCGCGTGAGCCGGATCGCGCTGTCGCTGTACGCTTCGCGTAGCTACCTGGCTCGGCGCGGGCCGGTCCTGCCCGGCACTCTCGATGGTCACGACCTCCTCGACTACGACCACATGACCGTCGGCGGCCCCGGTCTGGAGTGGCTCCCGGCAGCCGTCAAGCGCACCCGGGTCGTGTTCCGCGGCGACGACCCCGCGCTGCTCCTCGAGGCCGCCCGCGCCGGACTCGGCGTCGCCGCCTTGCCGCGGCTCATCGCCGACGACGATCGCGAGCTGGTCCGGGTCCTGCCCGACGAGAACGTCAGCCCGGTGTACGTCATCGTCCGCGAGGAGATCCGGCGATCGGCGCGCGTGCGCGCGGTGGTGCTCTGGGCCAGCGAGATCATGACCGCCGCGACCTCGCGACTGGCCCCGTGAGCAACCCGTTCAGCGCGCGACCGCACATGTTAGCCTCCGCGCGATGCCCGAGTTCGAGTTCTCCGAGCTATTGCCTCTCGCCGACGACGCCACGCCGTACCGCAAGCTCACCGGCGATCACGTCGGCGTGTTCTCGGCCAACGGCCATCGTTTCGTCGAGGTCGCGCCCGAGGCGCTCACGTTGCTCACCCGCGAGGCCATGCGCGACATCGCGCACCTCCTGCGGCCCGGCCACCTGGCCCAGCTCCGCAAGATCCTCAACCGTGTTCATATCCTTATCACCACGGCCGGAGAGGTTGACCAGAAGGACATGATCCTGGCCAATCGTCGGCGCGATCTAGATGGCATAAGCCAACGCGTCGCTTGATTCCAAGTCCTGGATACTGACTACAAAACGGCACAATGCATCAAAGGCCGCCAC
>SXJR01000390.1 GCA_005779305.1 Myxococcales bacterium | reverse complement strand
TGCCGCCGGCGATGCGCAGCGCCGCGGCGCCGAGCGACTCGCCGACCGCGAAGCCGATGAAGCACGGGCCGGCGTAGTCGCCGGGGAGGAACAGCATGATGGCGAGCATCAGCAGGAGCTCGGTGGCGATCAGCATCGTGCCGATCGACATGCCGGCCTTGAGCGGGATGGCGTACGTCGGGTACGGCTTGCCGCGCAGCGAGGCGAAGGCCGCCCGGCTGTTGGCGAAGGTGTTGACCCGGATGCCGAACCACGCCACGCCGTAGCTGCCGAGGATGCCGATGACGCTGAAGGCCGCGATGGCCGCGACCTTGGGCGCCTTCACGTCCTCGAGGACGCCGAAGTACACGACGATGATCGTCGCGATCAGCACCCACAGCATCGCGATGAACTTGCCCTGAGTGAACAGGTAGGTCTTGCAGGTCTCGTAGATGAGCTCCGAGACGTCCTTCATGGACTTGTGGACCGGCATGTTCTTGAGCTGCCGGTAGATGGTCATGCCGAAGAACATGCCGAGCGCGCAGACGCCGAGGCCGATGGCCAGGAGCGTCCACCCGGACATGCCGAGGAACTTGATGTGATGGAAGCTGGGGAGAACCAGGTCGGCTTCGGACTCGATGCGCTTTGGCTCGCCGGCCGCCGCGGCGAGCGCGGCTATCAGGGCAGTCATGGAATCACCTCGGTGACGCGTGTGGGAACGGGGTCGGGTTCGTGGTCGCGCGTGATACGGCAGGACTGGGCTCCGGCGCAAGTGGCGAAGAAGATTCGGTACTCGCGGGCGTGATTCGCGATCCGCGGCGTGATATGCGTGGTAGTTGGGCGAGGATGTTCGGCAAGGCTCGTCGTCCCGAGATCCTGGCGCCCGCCGGCGACCAGGACACGCTGGGCGCGGCGCTGGCCGCCGGCGCTGACGCGGTCTACTTCGGCCTGGATGACGGCTTCAATGCCCGGGCCCGGGCCACCAACTTCTCGCTGGCCCGGCTGCCCGACGTGGTGCGCCAGATCCACCGCGCCGGCGCCAGGGCCTACATCACCTTGAACACGCTGGTGTTCGAGCCCGAGCTGCCGGTGGTCGAACGCATCCTGCGCGGTGTGGCCGGGGCCGGGACCGACGCGATCATCGTCCAGGACCCGGCGGTGGCGCTCCTCGCCCGCGCCCTGTGCCCGGACCTCGAGATCCACGCCTCGACCCAGATGACGATCACGTCGCCCGAGGCCGCGCACATCGCGGCCCGGCTCGGGGCCAACCGGGTGGTGGTGCCGCGCGAGCTGTCGGTCGACGAGATCGCGCAGTTCGCCGCCGAGAGTCCCGTCGAGCTCGAGGTCTTCATCCACGGCGCCCTGTGCGTGTCGTGGAGCGGTCAGTGCCTGACCAGCGAGTCGTGGGGCGGCCGCTCCGCCAACCGCGGCCAGTGCGCGCAGAGCTGTCGCCTACCCTACGACCTCGTCGTCGACGGCGACGTCCGCGATCTCGGCGACGTGAAGTACCTGCTGTCGCCGCAGGATCTGGCCGGCGCGCCAGCGGTGCCGGCGCTGGCCCGGGCCGGCGTCGCCAGCCTGAAGATCGAGGGCCGCCAGAAAGGTCCTGCCTACGTCGCCAGCGCGGTCGCCGGCTACCGGCGATGGCGCGACTCGGTGCTCGACGGCGCGCCCGACGAGGCCCAGCTCGCGGCTGACCTGGCCACGATGGGCCTGGCGTACACGCGCGGCCAGTCGCTGGGCTTTCTCGGCGGTGTCGATCACCAGGCCCTGGTCGTCGGCCGCGCGCCCAAGCACCGCGGCCTCTACGTGGGCCAGGTGGTGGCGGTGGGCAACGAGTTCGTCGAGGTGCTCGCCGACGGCTTCGCGCCGACGTCGACGGCGGCAGGCCCGGTCGTGCCGCGCCCGGGCCTGGGCGTGGTCTTCGACGAGGGCCACCCCGAGCGCGACGAGGTCGGCGGTCCCATCTTCGGCGTCGATGATCTGGGCGGCGGCCGCTGGGTGATCGGCTTCGGCAAGCCGGGACCGGATCTGCGTCAGGTCCACGTCGGCGCGCGCCTGTGGCTCACGTCGGATCCATCCGCGCACGCCGCGGCCCAGCGCCTGGTCGACGCCGAGCCGACCGGGCGCATCCCGCTGACGATGACGGTGACCGGCGCCCCCGGCGCACCGCTCCGCGTCCGCGTGGCCGCCGCCGGCGCCGCCGCCGAGCACACGTCGACCTCGACGCTGGCGCCCTCCCGCGGCACCGGCCTCGACGACACCCTGCTCCGCGACAAGCTCGGCTCCTTCGGCGGCACCCGTTATCACCTGACGTCCCTCGATCTCTCGTCGCTCACGCCAGCGCTCCATCTCCCGGTCTCCGAGCTCAAGGCGATCCGGCGCGTGCTCGTGGACGCCCTGGACGCCGCCCTCGATGCACCGCCTTCCCGCGTGATCACCGAGGGCCCCGTCCTCGCGGTCGTCCGTGCGGCCGCCGCCGAGTCCGCCGGCCGACCGCCGCCACCCGCCGCCGCGCTCGTCGTCCCGCTCTGCCGCACCGACGCCCAGCTCGACGCCGTGCTCGCCGCCGGCGCGCCCGAGGTCGAGCTCGACTGGATGGAGCTGGTCGGGCTGGCCCGCGCCGTCACCCGCGCCCGCGCGGCCGGGGCCCGCGTCGTGGTCGCGACCCCGCGGATCCAGAAGCCGGGCGAGGACAAGATCGCGGCCCACCTCCTCCGCCTCGAGCCGGACGCCATCCTGGTCCGGAGCTGGGCCGCGCTGGTCAGCCTCGCGCCATCGGGCGTCGCGCTCCACGGCGACTTCTCGCTCAACGTCACCAACTCGATCAGCGCCGGCTTCGTGCTCGCCCAGGGCCTGGCCACCGCCACCGTCGCCCACGACCTCGATCACCCACAGCTCGCGGCGTTGCTCGCCGCCGCGCCGCGCGGCCGCCTGGCGGTCACCATCCACCACCACATCCCGACGTTTCACACCGAGCACTGCGTCTACGCCCACCTGCTCTCCGCCGGCAAGGACTTCCGCACCTGCGGCCGCCCGTGCGAGCAACACGAGGTCTCGCTGCGCGATCGCACGTCGTCGATCCATCCGGTCGTGGTCGACGTCGGGTGCCGCAATACCGTGTTCAACGCCCAGGCCCAGAGCGCGGCCGCGCTCGTGCCCGAGCTGCTCGCCACCGGTGTCGGGCGGCTGCGCGTCGAGCTGGTGCGCGAGTCCGCCGCGGAGGCCGCGACCTTGTGGACCTCCTATCGGGCGCTCGCCGCCGGCGAGACCACGCCCGACGAGGTCGTGCGGGCCGCCCGCGCCCACGAGCAGTTCGGGGTCACGCGCGGGACGATGCGTACGCTGCCGCTGATTCCGTGATCGCGCCGGGGGTCGCTGGCGACCAGCGCGCGCCGGGCTCCAGCATCGGCTGGATCTTCCGGGCGTAGGCCGTGGCGACGCGCATGCCGGACAGCCCGGGCAAGGACGCCATCTTGTCGTCGAGCTCGCCGAACGCCTCGAACAGCCTCCGGCCCGGGAAGATGTGCGAGATGAACGCCGCCTGCTCGGCTGGTGACTTGAGGCCCGAGCCGACCGGGTTGAAGTTGCGCTCGAAGATGAGGCGGACCAGCCGCTGCCCGGCCGGAAAGCCGTCCAGTCGCTCGCGCGCCGACGTGAAGTAGTAGGCGAAGTGCCGCCGCTCTTGCTTGGCGATGCGACGGAACAGCTCGGACAGGACCGGGTTGCCGGTGGTCCGCGCGACCTCCTCGTAGGCCTGGCAGGTGAGCAGCTCCTGGGCCGCCCCCCACGCCATCCACAGCGACACGAAGGCCTTGGGCATGGTCTTGGCCATCGCCATCTGCACCAGGTCCTCGACCCGCGCGCGTAGCCGCGCCCGGGCCCGCAGGCTGGTGGCGCGCTTCATCGGCGGCGGCACCTCCACGCCACACTCTCGCAGGAGCCGCGAGATGGCGTGGGAGTGGAAGTACTCCTCGTAGTTCCACATGGTGAGGAAGGTGAGGAGCTCCGGGTCGCGCGCGACCTCGAGCTTGGCGACCTCGAGCATGTAGAAGACCGTCTGACTCTCGATGTCGGCGAAGTACTGGAGCATCGTCGCCTCGCGGGCGGTGAGCCCGGCGCGGCGCGCGAGGGCCCAGTCGAGATCCTCGAAGTCGACTTTCTGTGACGAGGCTAGGTGCTGCTGGATATCCGGCACGGAGACGCTCCCAGCCGAGCCTACGTCGGGTCGGCCTCCCTGGATCAAGCCAACCGGTTCTTTTTCACGGTCCCGACCGAACCGGTCCCCACCCTCGCCCGTACTCCGATCGCCATGCTGGACGACGTCGAAGCCGACGGCGACGCCGCCCTGTGGGCGCTGGGTTCGCGCGAAGCCGTTCCGCGCGCGCCGTCGCCCGCGTTCATCGCCGAGGTCGCGTCGCTGCGTGAAGCCGTCGCCCTGCTGGCCCTCGGGCTCGACGCGGTCACGCCCGACGCGCGGATCTGGCCAGCGCTCGAGCGCGAGCTCGCCGCCGAGGCCCGCCCCGTCGATCCCCACCTCGACCGGCTGGCGCGCCGGCGGATCCGGAGCGCGACCGCGGTCGCCGCCGTCAGCGCGGCC
>SXJR01000389.1 GCA_005779305.1 Myxococcales bacterium | reverse complement strand
GGCGCCGGGGGCGGCGACGCGGTGACGGCCGGCGGCGGTGGCGGCGGTGGCTCGTCGTTCGTCGCGTTCGCGACCAACACGCAGGTGGTCACCACCGCCGCGGTGGGAAGCGCGGCGGCCGGCGCCAGCGAAGCCGACTACCGCGTGGGCGTGGCCGCCGGCGGCACCTGGCAGGGCGACCGCGACGGCGGCGATGGGCTGGTGGTGCTGATCTGGATGACGGAGTGATGACCATGACGATCACGACCACACCCGTGTCTGCGCTCGCCCTTCTGCTCGCCGCGGTTGGCTGCGGATCGCTCGCGGAGGAACCCGCGGACGCCGCGATCGACGGGATGACCGCGGACGCGGCGATGGACGTCGATGCCGAGGCGCCACGCGCCAATCACGTGTTCGCCACGTCGACCCTGCACGCCGGCGATCTCGGCGGGCTCTCCGGCGCCGACGTGGTGTGCAACACGCGCGCGGCCGCTGCCGGGCTCTCGGGCGCGTACGTCGCGTACCTCTCGATCGCGGGCACCCACGCCCTCGATCGACTCGGCACCGCGCGCGGCTGGCAGCGCCGCGACGGGCGCCCGTTCGCGATCGATCGCGACGGCCTGGCCGCGGGACGCGTGCTCTACCCGGTCGCTCTCGACGAACACGGCGGCGATGCGCCGGGCGAGGTCTGGACCGCGACCGCCGGCGGGCGCCACGACGCGTCGGGCGCCTGCGACCGCTGGACGTCGCGCGACGCGGCCGACCGGGCCGGCGCCGGCGACACCCGGGGCGGACCGGTGAGCTTCTCGGCCAGCGGGACCGGTGCGTGCGACGTGCCCCGCCGGCTGCTCTGCCTCGGTGTCGATCGGCAGCACGATCTGCCGCCACCGTCGGCGAGTGGCCGCCTCGCGTTCGTCACCCGCGGATCGATCGCCGGCACGGCTGGGCTGCCGGCGTTCGACGCCCTGTGCCGGCAGGAGGCGACCACCGCCGCCCTCGCGGGCGAGTTCTGGGCGCTGGTCTCCACCGGCGTGCTGGCGCCGGCTGACCGCTTCACGCTGACCGGCGCGGCCTGGGTCCGACCCGACGGGGTCGCGCTGGTCGACGCCGCCGCCGATCTCGACGGCGCCGACGCGTTGGTGGCGCCGATCGCGGTGACCGCCGATGGCCTCGAGTACGTCGATGCCACGGCGTGGACCGGCGGCGCCGGGTTCGGCGCCGTCAACCCCAACTGCGCGAGCTGGTCGGGGAGCGGCAGCGGCATCGTCGGGCGCAGCTCGCTCTCCGGCCCGGGCGGCGCGACCCAGACCGGCGTCGCGTGCGCGACCAGCCAGCGCGTGTACTGCCTGCGGATCTGACTCTGGGTTAGGCTCGCCGCGTGTCGCGGCGCCGCTTGCTCTTCGCTGGGGTCGTGGTGGCGCTGCTGGCGGCCGGGCTCGTCGTGTGGCGCTCCGGTTCGCGCGGCACGTCCGGTCGCGAGCGCAGCGGTGACCCGAGCGCCTCGACAACCAGCAAGACCTCGGCCCGGATCCGCGCCGCGGGCGCGTCGTCGTGGTGGTCGCAGCGCGGTGTGTCGGAGCGCCGGGTCGCCGGCCGGGTGACCTTCGCCGGGCGGCCGGTCGATGGCGCGACCGTGACGCTGGTGAGCCGGGGATCGGAGAGCGGTTCGGTGCCCGCGGAGACCGTGACCACCGGCGCCGACGGTGCGTTCGACTTCGGGCCAGAGCCGGCGGCGCCGGTGACGGTGGCCGCGGTGGCCGCCGGCAAGACCCCGGCGCTGGTGCGCCTGGACCTTCGCAACGCAGAGGTGCGGCCTCCGCCCGAGGCGCTCCACCTCGAGCTGCGCGAGTGCGCGGCCACGGTTCACGGCACCGTCGCCGATGCAGGCGGCGGTCCCATTCCGGGCGCGGTCGTGCGCCTGGGGCCGGTGGCGGCGGTGGCCGCGGCCGATGGCGCGTACGCGCTGTGCGTGCCGCTCGGCGAGGTCGATCTGGCGATCGGCGCCGATGGGTACGGCACGATCACCGTCCAGCTCGCGGTGTCGGCCCGGATCCGCCGCGACTTCCGGCTGAGCCCCGAGGGGGTTCTCACCGGGCGCGCCGTTCGGGCCGGCGACGGCACCCCGGTTGCCGGCGCGCTGGTTCGCGTGTCGCCGTCGGGGGCGCTGGTGCCTGGGCTCGCCGCGGCGGGCGGCAGCGCCGCCGCCCAGACCACCAGCGATGTCGACGGACGCTTCCGCCTGGCCGGGCTGGTCCCCGGGCGGCGCCAGATCACGGCGACCGCGAGTGGGCTACGCGCGCCGGCGAGCGACATCAACGTCGAGGCGGGCGACGGTGACGAGGACATCGTCGTGTCGCTGGAGGCAGCGGTCCAGGTCGCCGGCCGCGTTGTCGACGAGGCCAGGGCCCCGGTGGTGGGCGCGCTCGTCAGCTTGCGCGACCCCGACTGGTCGAGCGGGGCAGATCGCGAGCTGCACGCGGTGAGTCAGGCCGACGGTGGTTTCGTGATCGAGGACATCGCGCCCGGCGACTACCACGCGACGGTCTCTCCCCACGACCTCGACAAGGAGCCGCGCGGTCGCGCGCTCGCGGTCCCGGCCGCGGGTGTGGCCGCGCTCGAGCTCGTGGTCGTGCGCGGTTCGTCGGTGAGCGGCATCGTCACCCGCGCCGGCAAGCCGGTGGGCAACGCCCGGGTCTACCTGCGGAGCGGACGCGAGCAGGCTCGCTCGGAGCCGGACGGCCGGTTCACGCTGCGCGGCGTCGCGCCCGGCGTCCACGAGCTCTATGGCGAGAGCATGCAGGAGGGCGCGTTCGCCAACGGCCCGACGATCACGGTGGGCAAGGGCGTCGATGTCACCGGCGTCGAGGTCGAGCTCGCGCTGGCCGGCGTCATCAGCGGGATCGTCGTCGATCAGAACGCCCGGCCGGTGGCCGGCGCCTACCTCTCGTTCAAGCTGGTCGGCGGCCGTGACTTCGGTGAGGCCACGGCCGCGGAGGACGGCACCTTCGTGACCCGCGCGCTGTCCGGAGGCGGCGACTACAGCGTCGCGATCATGGCGTCGCGGCGCTCGTCGATGAAGTTCGCGCCGGTGAACGGCGACGACTTCCCGCTGGTCGCCGTCGCCGACGGCAACGCCCAGGTAGCCGGCGTCCGCTACGAGGTCCAGTTCGAGCGCCTCGCCATCGCTGGCCGGGTCGTCGACGAGGCCGGGGCCCCGGTCGCCGACGTGCGGGTCGAGGCTCATCCGCGCGGCGAGCGCGGCTCGGGGTGGGGCGAGATCGCCGCAGACGTCACCGACACCGACGGCCGCTTCTCGATCGCCGACCTGATCGCCGGCGGCTACCACGTCAACGGGCGGGCCGGCAGCGGCGCCGAGGCCAAGGTGGCCGGCATCGTCGAGGCCGGAGCCAAGGACGTGCACCTGACGCTGGCCACGCCGGGCGCGATCGAGGGCACCCTGAGCGGCTTCACCGGCGCGCCCCGGGTGGCGGCGCGCGCGATGGACCGCGGTCAGGGCGTGATGATGAACGAGCGCAGGGCCGAGGTGAGCGGCGCGACCTTCCGGGTGCGCGGCCTGGCGCCGGGCCGGTACATGATCGAGGCGAGCGCGGGCGGTCTCGTCGGCGACCAGTCGACGGTCGAGGTCCGGTCACGCGAGACGACTCGCGTGACCCTGACCCATCGCGGCGCCGGCCGCATCGTCGGGGTCGTGACCGACGACGCGACCAGGGCGCCGGTCGCGGGGGCCCGCTGCTCGCTCAGGGCGGTCTCCACCCGCGCCCGCAAGGTCGTCTCCGACGATCGGGGCCGGTTCACGATCGATCCTGCCTCGGTGGGCGAGGGCGTCGTGATTTGCCATGGCGACGGCGAGCGGAACATGGGCGTCGGCCGGGTCGACGTCGCCGCCGGCAAGGAGGCCTCGGTCGCGGTGAGCCTGGGCGGCAAGGCGCCGTGGGAGGCCGAAGCCCGCAGCACCATCGGCGTCGCCTTCACCAAGACCACCCGCGGGCCGCGGGTCGAGTCGCTGGTCGACGGCGGCCCGGCGGCCAGGGCCGGGATGCAGCTCGGTGACGTCGTGCTCGGCATCGCCGGCATCGAGGGCGTGCCTTTCACCGAGGTCGACGGTTCGATGATGACCATGATGATCGGCAGGTTCGAGCCGGGGGCGAGGGTGACCTTCACGCTGAAGCGCGGCACCAGCTCGATCCAGCTCGCGGTGGTCACCGCCAAGCCCTGACCCTCGCGGCCTCGAGCCTGTGAGATCGGCGTGAGATGCCGGCCCGACCCGGCCCACCTACCGTCGAGCGAGCATGCACGCTCGAACGCACCACGCGATCCTGGTAGCGACCCTCACGCTCGCGCCGGCGGTGGCGCTCGCCCGTCCGGACAAGAAGGCGCCGCCACCGCGCGGCGGCGGAGAGGTGAAGGTCCTCCCCGGCGCTGGTGCGCCGTCGGCGCCGGACGAGAGCGCTCGCCTCAAGAAGACGCCGCTCAACGAGTACAACAAGAACCCAGGCAAGAAGGAGATCAAGAAGGTCGAGGATCTGATCTACAACCTCGAGAAGCCGGCGGCGACGATCTGGCAATGGAAGCAGGACCCGGAAGGGCATGCCCACCGCGACGTCGGCTACGTCACTCGGGGCATGACGGACCTCGAGGCCGCGCTGGTCGCGATCAAGGCCAAGGAGCCGAGCTGGCGGCGGATCGCCGAGTACGAGCAACGGATCGCCTTCCTGCGCATCGCGGCGGCGGCGCAGGCCAAGCACTACCGGAACGTGGCCGCGGCCAAGGACAAGGCCGAGGCCGATGTCGAGGCCGCCGCCCAGGCCGCGTGGGCCGCGAAGCGCGTGACCGACGAGGGCATGACCAGCGACGCCCACAAGGCGTCGATGGGCACGATCCGGTTCGCCACGGCGCCGCTCGCGGTCAGCGGCGCCGGCGCCACCGCGACCGTGGACGTCGGCGATCCGCTGTTCCTGCGGGCGTACTTCGCCGAGTCGGTGTGGAACACGTTGCACACCGCCGGCATCGATTGCACGCCGGAGGGACGCGCCGATGGCTCGGGCTGGATCCGGACCTGGGCCCAGCTCGACGGCGGCGAGGCCTTCGAGCTCGAGACGCTGACGCTCGATCGCGCCGCCATGGAGGCGCGGACCACCTCGACGTTGACCGAGGCTGGCTCCCTGACCAAGGGCGGCACCTACACCAACCCCGACGAGAAGCGCGCGCCGTTCCGCTGGCTCACCCAGGTCGCCGTCCGGATCCGTCCCGGCACCGCCAAGGTCCGGCTCGAGGCGGTCGTGTGGTGCCCCGGCGCGAGCCACGCCGGCATCAAGATCGCCAGCGGCGAGGTGACGATCCGCGCCACCGCCGCCCAGCTCGCAGAGGTCGGCAAGCGAGGGTCTTTCAAGATGGCGCCCAGCCAGCATCCCAAGGCCAGGCTGGCGCCGTGGCGGGCGGCGATGATCAAGCACTACGCCGCCGAGTGGGAGCTCCTCGATCTGCGGAGCACCACCGAGTTCGGACTTCGCCGCGACGAGAAGACCAGCGTGGTGCTGTCACGCGTCGCCGGGGCCGTGATCCTGCTGCGCCACAAGCAGCACGGCCACTGCGAGCTGGTCAGCGTGAGCCTGACCGAGCCCTTCGACGGCCGCACCTACGGGCCACAGCAATGGGGCTACGCCGAACCGCGGCCGTTCGTCTGCAACCTCTCGTGAGGCGAGCGGGCGTCTGATCGCGCGGACCGAACCACGATATCCTCTCGCCTTGCGAAGCGCGTGGGGCGTGCTCGTCGCCGGGGCTGTTCAGATCTGCGCATCGTCCGCGACCGACGCTGGCACCGACGCCTGTACCGGCGCCCCGTCGCCCGGTGCTGGTCGCCTTCCATGGCGGCCCGTCGGCCACGGCGCAGCCGCGGACGGCGTTCTTCCTGTCGCTGGACTACGTGGTGGTCGAGCCGAACGTCCGCGGCTCCGGCGGCTTCGGCCGGTCCTTCGAGCAGGCCGACAACCGGGCCGGTCGCCTCGATGCTTTCCCCGACATCGAGGCTAACCTTCGTACTTGAACGACAGCGACACGCGGGCGCGGTAGGCGACCACCTTGCCGTCCTCGACCTTCATGTCGAGCTTCAAGACCTCGGCGATGCGGAGGTCTCGCAGCGACTTGGCGGCAGTCTCGACCGCGTTCTTGGCGGCGTCCTCCCACGACTTCGTGCTGGTGCCGATGATCTCGGTGACGCGATAGACGCCCGGGTCTTCTTTTTTGGCCATGGGCGCGATGGTAGTTGAATCCCGTCGCGGCAGGACGCGGGCGGGGCACGTTGCGTTCGGCAACGTGCGGGAGCGAGGGGCCGCCGCGGGGACAGGAGCCACGCCGGGTTATCAGGCGCCGGTCCGGCAGCTGGCTGGCGCGGCCGTTGCAGCGCCTGCCGGCGTGCGCCGGTGGATCGTGATGTTCGCCCTGGCCGCCTCGTGCGGCGGCTCGTCGTCGGTGCCCCCCGACGATGCCGCCGCCGAGATCGGCGAGGCGCCCCTGTACATCGACGCCACCGGCGGCCTGTCCCTGTCCAAGCTGGCGGCCCGCG
>SXJR01000388.1 GCA_005779305.1 Myxococcales bacterium | reverse complement strand
TTTGCTTCAGACCCAAGGCGATCTTTTGTTTCTCGCGATCGATTTGAAGGATCTTAACTTCGATTTCCTGATCGATAGCCACCATTTCTGTGGGGTGACCGATGCGTTCCCAGCTCATGTCGGTGATGTGGAGCAGACCGTCGCTGCCGCCGAGGTCGATGAACGCACCGTACTCGGTGAGGTTCTTGACGATACCCTCGACGACCTGGCCCTCCTTGAGGCGCTCCAGCGTCGATTCCTTGAGGGCGGCGCGCTCCTTCTCGAGGAGCACGCGGCGCGACAGCACGATGTTGCCGCGCTTCTTGTTGAACTTGATGACCTTGAACTTGAAGTTCTGGCCGAGGAACGCATCGAGGTTGCGCACCGGGCGGAGGTCGACCTGCGAGCCGGGCAGGAAGGCCTTCACGCCGCCGCGGATGGTGACCGAGAGGCCACCCTTCACGCGGGCGGTGATGGTGCCCTCGATGAGCTCGTCGCGTTCGCACGCGGCCGAGATCTCGTCCCAGACCTTGAAGCGGTCGGCCTTCTCCTTGGAGAGCACGCACATGCCGGCGTCGTTCTCGCGCGACTCGAGAAGTACGTCGACGACGTCTCCTGCCGCGACGTGAATCTGGCCGTCAGCGCCACGGAACTCCTCCAGTGGGACCTGACCTTCGGACTTGTACCCGATATCGACGATCGCGTAGTCCTTGCCGACCGAGATGACCGTGCCGCGGATGATCTCGCCTTCTTTGGCGTTCTCCTGCAGCAGGCTCTCCGCGAACAGCGCGGCGAAGTCGTCGTCAGAGTGGCTTCCAGCGTCTACCATTTGCAACTGAGTCTCCTCACGAACGATTTGCATCCCGCCCCCCGGAAGGAGTCCGGCTGATGCAGGCGGAGAGAGGTACTGGAGGCTCAGATCTTTGTCAACGCCAAACCCCCGTAGCCGCTGGTCCTACTGCTCCCGCTCCCGCACCACGCGTTCCAGGTCAGCAACGACCTCATCCAGCGACATCGTTGAGGAATCGACCAGGATCGCGTCGCCGGCGGCCTTCATCGGCGCCACGTCTCGCCCGGCATCTCGAGCGTCACGCTCCCGGATCTCGCCAAGGACGTCCTCGAGGGCGCCGGCCCGGGCCCCCAGCTCCTCCATCCGCCGCCGCGCCCGCTCGTGATCCGAGGCCGTGAGGAAGAACTTGGCGCCAGCTTCGGGAAACACCACCGTGCCGGTGTCGCGGCCCTCGACGACCACCCCGCCCTTGCCGCCCAGCCGGCGCTGGAGATCGAGCAGCGCCGCCCGCACCGCCGGGAGCGCCGAGACCTTGGACGCGGCCTGCGAGGCCTCCGGGGTCCGGATCGCCGCCGAGACGTCCTCACCGCCGAGAAGGACGCGGTTGACCGCGGCATCGCCATCGCCTTCGAACGCGAAGTCGATGTCCAGGTCGCGCGCGATCAGGGCCAGCGCCGGCTCGTCGTCGAGCGCTGTGCCAGCCCGCAACCCGGCCAGCGCGACGGCCCGGTAGATGGCGCCCGTGTCGAGCAGGCGGTAGCCGAGGCGGCGGGCGAGCCGCTTGGCGACGGTGGACTTGCCGGCCCCGGCCGGGCCATCGATGGTGACGACGAGGGACACGCCGGGCTTGTAGCACGGCCGACGCCGACCACGACCACGACCACGACCACGTCCACGTCCACGTTGTCGGAGTTCCTCGATGCTAGGATGGCGGCGTGCCGGGTGAGACCACGGTTCACGACGCGCCGACTGGTGAGAAGCGCTGGCGCACGTTCGCCGACGCGGTCGCGCTCGCCCTCGGGTTGAACGTCTGGATCTCGCTGGTGCTGGTACCCGCCATCCACGTCGGCGCCATGGACACGCCGCTGCATATCGCCCTGGTGCTCGGTCCCACCGTGCCCCTCTTCTTCGGCGTGTGGCGGCGCAGCGAGCTGGCGCTCCTGGGCGCGTTCCCGTCGGCGCTGCTGGTCCCGATCTCGGTGACGCCGATGATCGCGTCGGCGCACCTCTACGGCCCGGTCCGGTTCGGCCTGGTCGGTGCCGGCATCGTCGCCTACCTCCTGTCCGGCTCGTTCTTCATGGCCTTCCACGAGCCGGCCCGGCCGCTGTCGACGCGGCCGCTGGCCTCGGCCGCCGCCGCCCGCCCGCCGCGCTGGCAGCGCCGCGAGCGGGTCTACTGGATGCTCACAGGGCTGTCGGTGTTGTGCCCGGTGCTCGGGCTGTACTGGGTCAACTTCGATCCCGCGATCGCGAGCTTCCTGGCCCAGATGTATCCCGGCCGGGTCGCCGGCATGTCGACGCTCCTCAACGTGGCGGTGCTCGCCCTGTGGCTGGTGCTCTACCTCCATGTCTTTCTCGGTGCCATGCGCCCGCATCGCACCGGCGACCGCGATCTGGTCACCACCCTCGCCATGACCCGCGCCGACGCGGCCAAGGGCCGGCCGCGGCTCCGCTTCCACCTCGCGGTGGCCGGCGCGCTCGGGTTCATGGCGCTGCTCGTCTACCTGCGCCACATCTAGAGGGTCACCATGCGCCGCTACTTCTTCGAGATCCTCGCGCTGCTGTTGATCGGCGGCAGCATGTTCTTCTTCAAGGAGTCGATCGACTACCTGGCGCGCCGCGACTACATCGCAGCGCTGGTCGTGATGGTGATCGGCATCTCGGTGATCACGGTGGGCAAGGAGATGGCCCGCCTGGCCTTGGTCCAGCGCGACTGACGATGCGCCCGCACTCGCTCACGGTGTTCCTGGTCGTCCTCGGCGCGCTCGCCGCCTGTGGCGAGGCGGCATCGCCGCGGCCGGCGCAGCGCGCTGCCGCCCTGCCCTCGCTGGAGGCCCGCCCGGCCGGCCCCGACGACGTCGTGGTCGCCCGCGTCGACGGTCATCCGGTGTTCGCGAGCTGCGTCGCGGCCCAGGCGGTCGGGCGGGCCATCGGCAGCCGCGCGGCGCTCGACGAGTGCATCGCCCTCGAGCTGGGCGCGCAGGAGGCGCTGCGCCGCGGCCTCGATCGCGATCCCGAGCTGACCGAGACGTACGTCAAGACGCTGGCCACCGCGCTGGTCGATCGCGAGGTCCGGGGCAAGGTCACCACGGTCGCCGATCTGCCAGCGCCGATGGTGGAGGAGATCTTCAAGAAGAACGCCTGGCGCATGCATCGTGAGGAGTATCGCGGCAGCTTCTTCGCGCGCATCAAGAGCACGGCCCCCGAGGGCTCACCCGAGTACGTCGCGGCCGCCGAGGCCATCCGGGCCGCGCACGCCACGATCGCCGGCCGGCGCGATCTCTTTCCGGCCGATGTCGAGGCCGCGGTGCGCGCCGCCGCCCGCCCCGGCCAGTCGGTCGAAGCCGGGGCGGCGGAGCCGGCGACGTTCGGCCCCAGCTCGCGACTCCAGGAGTTCTACCACCGGCCTCTCTTCGCCATCGCTGATATCGGGCAGGTGGCGCCGCCAGTCCACGGACCCTACGGCTGGGAGCTCATCCTCTATACATCGCGCCTCGAGCCGCTCGAGCGCACCCGCGAGCAAGTGCTCGACGAGCTGTTCCCGGCCATGCGGGTGCGCTGGTTCATGCAGTGGACGGCGCAGCTCGGCAAGAGCCACGGCGCCCAGCCCCTGGTCGACGACGCCATGTTGCGCGAGCTGCTCGGCGCCGACGAGGAGCAGCCGTGACGCCCTTCGGTGCCATCATCGAGCGCGCGGTCGGGCGCACGCCGGGCGCGGTCGGCGGCGCCTTCGCCGCCTACGACGGCGAGATGGTCGACTTCGTCTCGCGCCAGGATCCCACCGAGTGGGCGATCCTGACCGCGCACTTCGGCGTGGTCCTGGCCAGCCTCGAGGCCGCCCTCAACACCAAGCACTTCGGCGGCGCCCAGTACTTCGTGGTCGAGAACAGCATGGTGGACGTGGTGGTGCACACCGTCGAGGGCGGCTACTTCGCGCTCCTGGCCATGGAGCGGCCGAGCTGCCTCGCCACCGCGCTCGGCGCCATCAGCGAGGCCGCGCGCGCGCTCAAGAAGGAGATGGCGTGAGGCCGTCGCGCACCGCCCTTGCCTGCGCCCTCGGCGTCGCGCTCACGCTGAACGCGCCCGGGCCGGCCCGCGCCCAGGACGCGCTGTCCGACTACGATCCGGACAGCAAGGAGTGGAACGGCCTCCACACCTTCACCCGCACCGCCGCCGGCGTGGGCCTGGAGGTGCTCAACGTCAGCTCGCTCGAGTGGGGCGATCTCGACGAAGGGGACATCCTGGTCCTGGTCTACCCGCTGCAGCGGGTCGAACCGTCGCGGCTGTCGGCGTTCGTGCAGGCCGGCGGCCACGTCGTCGTCGCCGACGACTTCGGTGAGGCTGGCGACGCGCTGGCCCGCATGGGCCTCCTGCGCGCCGACGTCGGCACGCCCCAGGCCGGGACCTATTATCGCTCGCGCCTGTACGCGCCGGTGGCGGTGCCGCTCACCCCCGGCCACCCGCTGGTCGACGGGGTGACCGAGGTCGTGACCAACCATCCCGCCGTGCTGACCGAGGTCAAGGGCGCGCTGCCGGTGGTCGGGTTCAGCGGCGACGGCGCGATCGTCGTCGCCGGCGAGTTCGGAACCGGCCGCTTCGTGGTGGTGTCGGACCCGAGCATCTTCATCAACCGGATGCTCCAGTTCCCCGGCAACCTGTCCCTGACGGTCAACATCCTGCGCTGGCTCGACCGCGATGGGCGCGCCGATCGCGTGGTGCTCCTGCGCGGCGACGTACCCATGTTCGGCGAGCCGCGGCCGTTCATCGACGACGCCGGCATGGACCGATTCGGGCGCTCGGTGGCCGGGGTCAATCGCTGGCTGGAGCAGCGCAACGACTGGCTGCTCACGCCCATGGCCATGCGCGTGATCGGCGGGCTCCTGGCCGTGGCCCTGGCCCTGCTCGCCGTCGCCGCCATGCCACCGTGGCGCCGTCTGCCGCTCGACGGACGCTGGCTGCGCCTCATCCGGCCCGAGCGTCCCGCCGATCTGCCCCAGATCGTCGCCGCCCACGACGATCCGCGCACCCGCAACTTCCTCCTGCCGGCGGCGGTGCTGCGCGACAGCGCCGCGGCCGTCCTCGCCCGCACCACCGGCACCGCCGATCCGCTCTACCAGCTCTCCGAGCGCGAGCTGCTCAAGCGCGTCACCGAGACGCGGGGCGCGGCCGCTGGCGCCGCCGTGGCCCGCCTGTACAAGCGGCTGCGCGGGCTGCCCAGCCGATCCCAGGCCGCGGCCCCGTGGTCCCGTGGCAAGGTCAGCCGCCGCGAGCTCCAGGACCTACACGCCGACGTGCACGATCTGTATCGTGCGCTCGGCGACGAACCCGCCACTGACTAACGCGATGCCTCCTAACACCGAGCTTCAGCGCAACATCTCGCGGCGTGATCCACGCCGCGATCCGCGATCGTCGCGTACCCCGGGCGCGCATCGCGTTAGCCGCGTTCCGGACGCCTGCGGCGTCCTCCTCTGGGGGACGATCACGTCCCCCAGACCCCCACGTCCCGCCGCCGTGATACGGACGGCCGAGCCACACGCCGCAACGCATGTTGGTTCCTCCACGCACCGTTAGAGAGAAGCGAATACCCATGGCTCAACCCGGAATCGCGCGCGAGCACCTGGCCTCGGTCGGCGACGTGGCCCGCGCCATCGTCGACGAGGTCGGCAAGGCGTTCATCGGCGCGCCCTCGATCACCGAGGCCCTGCTCACCGCGCTCGTGGCGCGCGGTCACGTGCTGATCGAGGGCATCCCCGGGGTGGCCAAGACCACGCTGGTCAAGGCGTTCGCCACCACGCTCGGCATCGGCTACCGGCGGGTGCAGTTCACACCCGATCTCCTGCCGTCGGACATCACCGGCACCTACATCCTCGACCTGCGGACCAACACGTTCGTCCTGCGCGAGGGCCCGGTCTTCACCAACGTCCTGCTCGGCGACGAGATCAACCGGGCCCCGGCCAAGACCCAGTCGGCGCTGCTCGAGGCCCTGGAGGAGTCGCAGGTGCCGATCGAGGGCGCGACTCGCGCCCTGGGCGCGCCCTTCATCGTGCTGGCCACGCAGAACCCG
>SXJR01000387.1 GCA_005779305.1 Myxococcales bacterium | reverse complement strand
CTAGTGCTCGGCGGTGAGGGCGGTGTACGCCTCGGCCGACAGCAGCTCGTCGAGCTCGCTGCCGTCGGATGTCTCGATCTCGATCATCCAGGCCTGGCCGTACGGGTCGGCGTTGACCAGCTCGGGCGCGTCCTTGAGGGCGGCGTTGACCTTGACCACGCGACCGGAGACCGGCGCGTAGAGATCCGACACCGACTTCACGCTCTCGATCGTGCCGAAACGCTGGCCCTTGGTGACCAGGTCGCCCTCGCGCGGGAGATCGACGAGCGTGATGTCGCCGAGCTGATCGACGGCGAACTGGGTGATGCCCACGACGCAGGTCGCGCTGACGCGCAGCCACTCGTGGTCGTTGGTGTAGCGAAGATCGGTGGGGTAGCTCATCGGAATGGTCCTGCTGCTCGTGGACTGGGAGATCGTAACGTACTGCGCTCATTCAACGTGTCCCAACAGACCCCGGACGCCGCCGCTGACCTCGTGCACCCAGAGTCACTCTTGATCGCTCGATACTCGCTCGCTACGGACGCTTGTAGAACTTGCCCTTGACGACGGTCGCCGCGACGTCCTTGCCGCGGCAGTCGATGGTGAGGCTGGCGCCGGGCGTGGCGGAAGCCGGCGGCACGTAGGCCAGGCCGATCGAGCCGCTGACGCAGATGCCGGGGCCGCCACTGGTGACGGTGCCGATGACCTGATCGCCCGCGGGACGGCTGCGATCGACGACGGCGTAGCCGTGACGCGCGATGGCGCGATCGTCGATCCGGAAGCCGGCGAGGGTGCGGCGCAGGCCGCTGGCCTTCTGCGCGACCAGCGCGTCGCGGCCGAGGAAGTCGCCCTTCTCGAGCTTCACCGCCCAGCCCAGCCCGGCCTCGAGCGGCGAGGTCGTGTCGTCGAGGTCGTTGCCGTAGAGCGGGAGGCGGGATTCGAGGCGCAGCGAGTCGCGCGCGCCCAGGCCGCAGGCCTGGACACCGTCGGCGGCCCCGGCCTCGAGCAGCGCGGCCCACAGCCGGGGCGCGTCATCGTTGGCGCACGCCAGCTCGAAGCCGTCCGCGCCGGTGTACCCGGTGCGGGCAGCGACACAGGCCACGCCGCCGACCGTCGCGTCGCGAAAGCTGAAGCTCGTCATCGCGGCCAGCTCGCCGCGGCCGGACCCAGTCGTCGCCATGCGATCGACCAGCGCGACCGCCTTGGGGCCCTGCACCGCGATCAGCGCGGTCGCCGCCGAGACGTCCTCGAGCTCGACGCCGTCGAGGTGCTCGCGCATCCAGGCCAGGTCCTTGGCGGTGTTGGATGCGTTGACGATGACGAAGTACTCGGTGTTCGAGCGCTTGTAGAAGATGCAGTCGTCGACGATGCCGCCGTCGGGGCGGCACAGCAGCGTGTACACCGCCTTGCCGGGCGCGGCGCCGCCGACGTCGTTGGTGGTGAGGCGACCGACCACCTCAGTGGCGCGTGGTCCGCGCAGCCAGGCCTCGCCCATGTGAGAGACGTCGAACAGGCCGACCGCCTCGCGCACGGCCTTGTGCTCCTTGATGGTCCCGGCCGGGTACGAGACCGGCATGTCCCAGCCACCGAAGTCGATCATGCGGGCGCCGAGCGCCTTGTGCGCGTCGTGGAGCGGAGTACGGAGGCCGGGCACGGGCGCATCCTACTCGATCCGGGGTGTAGGATCTCAGGCCGGGGAGCGTTGATCGGGCATGCGATTTCGGACCTTCAGCAGGGTGCTCGTGAGCGCGGTCCTGGCCGGTGGCGTCGGCTGCGGTGGTCGCGCCCGTCAGGAGACCACCGTCGTCAACACCGCGCCGGTGATCGCCGCCGCCACCGGCTGGACCCGGGTCTCGGTCCCGGCCGTCCTCGATCGCCACGTGCGGTTTCCGGCCGACGCGCGCGGGGTCTACCTGCGCACTCCATCGTGCACCAACTGCTTCGAGGTCGTGCGTGGCCCGGCGTTCATCGAGGCGTGTGGCGGTGGCGCGAGCTGCGCCGCGCCCATGGCGGCCGATCCGTACGCCGATCGCCTGCTGGTCGTGACCGCCCACGGCCAGGTCGAGGTCGTGCCGTGGTCAGCGCTGGCGCCGGTGGTCGACGAGCTGACCCGCACTCGCGGCGCCGCCGGCCGTGACGACCCCGAGCTGGCGGTCCTGCGCACACTGCGCGACGGCGGGCGCCTCGCGCGCCGTGACGCCTGGGTCGAGATCACCGCCGACGGCGCCTTTCGCATCGTCGATGGCTTCCCGCCCGAGCTCGGCGTCGGGTACGACGCCTGGGGCCGCGAGCATGCGCCGGGCACTCCGTTGCCGGCCGGCGTCTCCCTCTCGATCGCGTCGGTGCAGCCGCGCCTGGCCCGCGACGACGCCGGCCAGCACGTCGTCGTCGAGTCCGGCGATCCGCTGGCGGCCGCGCTCGCGCGCGCCTCGCGGCTCCTGGGCGACGAGCTGCACGGGTCCTACTCCTGGGTGATGCTTCGGCCGATGGCGCGCGGCGTGCTCGTCACGTTCGGCGCCGGTCCCGGCTGCATGGGCTCGCAGGTGGCGTCGGTGGTGGTCGAGGACGACGTGCCGCCGATCGTGGTCGACCAGCGCGATCTGGGGATCCCCGACGCGTGTCATCCCCGGGGCCGGCGACCGGCCGGGCTGGCGTCGTTGCCGGCCGACGATGTCGACATCGCCGGCGACGAGCGTTCGACAATCGCGCGCTGGTTCGCCGAAGCCACCCACCTGGAAGCGGCGAGCGTGCCGGCGTTCGAGCGCCTGGCCGCCGAGCTGGCCGAGCTCGGTGGTCCGCCGCGGCTGGTGCGCGCGGCGCGAGCTGCGGCGCGGGACGAGCTCCGCCACGCCACCACGATGGCGCGGCTGGGCGCGCGAGCCGGGGCCGCGTCGCTGGCGGTGGTCATCGAGCCCGTCCTCGCCCGCACGCTCGAGACCATCGCCATCGAGAACGCCGTCGAGGGCTGCGTGAACGAGGGCTTCGCCGCGGTCCTTTGCGCCTACCAGGCCCGCGCCGCCGCCGATCCGGCGCTGGCGAGCGCGCTCGAGACCATTGCCAGCGACGAGCACACCCACGCCGGCCTCGCCTTCGCGATCGCCGGTTGGCTCGCGTCGCGCCTGCCACCATCGGCGCGATCGGCGGTCGACGACGCCATCGCGGTGGCGCTCGATCGGTTGCCGGCGCGCGCGGCCGCGGAGTCGTCACGCTTCGCGGCGGCGGCCACCGCGCTCGGACTCCCGTCGCCGGGCGCGGCGCGGGAGCTGGCCGCGGGCTACGCGGCCTGGGCTCGCGCCGAGCTCTACTCGATGGTGACGTGCTCGCGGGTCACGGCCTGATCGCGGTCACGGCCGGCGACCTCGAAGTGGCCGCGGCGGGGCGCGAGCAGCCGTGCGCTCTCGCGCCAGCGCCCGCGCACGCGCCGTGACAGGGTCAGGCGGAGGTCGCCGATGCAGGAGTTGTGGCAGAACGACGGCTCACCGTCGGGATCGTGGTAGCTGGCTCGCACCATGTCATCGGGGCGGCAGCCGAACTCGCCGTCGAGCCGCTCGAACAAGCCGCGGGCGGTGAACCGGAAGTGGCCGGTACCCATCGCAGGCGCCGGCGCCACCAGCGCCTGCTCGATGCGGTTGAGCGCGATCTCCTCGCCGTCGAGCCACAGGGTGGCGATGGTCAACGGCGGTAGCAGCATGCCGCGGCGCTGCAGGCGCACCGTCAGCACCTCGAAGGCCGCGCCGGGCACGTCGTCGAAGGCGTTGCAGTGACCCCAGGCCCAGCTATAGGCGTGCTTCTTGCCCCACAGGTGGGTCTGGCCGCCGGGAGCGTCGCGCAGGTCGAAGCGCTTGCCGTCGACGGTGATCGTGCCCGAGATGGCCACGTTCACGTTGGGTGACAGCACCGTGGTCTGGGCCAGCCCGCCGCGCCGGTAGAGGAACTTCGGGAACTGGTGGAGCGTCTTGGCCGCCGGCGTCCAGCGCAGGTCCCACTCGGCGGAGTGACCGCTGCCGGAGAGCGCGCCCCTGGCCGAGTCGTGGCCGAGGCGGTTGCCGCCGATCGAGACCGAGAACGGCTCGCTCGACCCCGGCATCGGCGCCACGAAGGACGCGATCGGCTGCTTGCGGTTGATGCCGAAGGTGCGGCCCGCGCCGGAGCCGTCGAACCGGGCGAACCACAGCTGCGCGTACGGCTCGCCCTGGCCGTCGAGCGGCGCCTCGAGCGTGTAGCGGATCCAGTAGCCGTCGCGGCTGCCCGGATCGTTGAGGGTCAGGTACCAGACCTCGTAGTGGCCGCGGCGCTGGCCGTCCCAGCGTCGCTGATTGTCGGGCTCGGTGCTCATGGGCTCGCTACTCATTCGGGCTTGACGGTCTGAGTGGGCAGGGCGCCGCCGCGAGGTTTACCCATCACCCACATCGACGCGCGCGAGGTAAGGCCGCGCGGCAGCATGCCGGTGAAGAAGCATGACAGCTTGTTGAGGACGCCGGTGACCAGCGTCTTCTTGCCGCGCAGCATGGCACGCACGCCCTTCTCGGCGACGGCGGCGGCCGAAAGCATCGACGCGTTGGCGAGCTTGCCGTAATTGCCGGCGCCTGCGGTGGCGTGGAAATCGGTAAGGGTGCCGCCGGGGCACAGGCAAAACACGCGCACGGCCTTGTCGCGCTGCTCGAGGTAGAGCGCCTCGGAGAAGTTGCGTACGAAGGCCTTGCTGGCCGCGTAGGTCGCGAAGTGCGGCACCGGCTGCCAGGCGGCGACCGAAGCGACGTTCATCAGGTAGGCCGGGCGCTCGCGCGCTCGATCGCGGTGGGCGTCCACGAAGGCATGCGCCAGCTCGACCAGGGCCAGGATGTTGAGGCGCAGCATCTCGCTTTCGCGCGCGACCGCGATGTCGCCGAAGGGACGGAAGTGGCCGAACCCGGCGTTGTTGATCAGGACGTCGACGGCGGCGCCGGCGGTGGCGGCGGTCCACAGCCGCGCCGCGGCGCCGCTCTGCGATAGATCGGCGGTGAGCACCTCGACCGTCACGGCGTGATCCCGTCGCAGCTCGGCGGCGAGCTGCTCGAGCACCTCGGTGCGGCGCGCATTCAGCACCAGCGCCGCGCCCCGTCGGGCCAGCGAGCGCGCGACCTCGGCGCCGATGCCGCCCGAGGCACCGGTGACGAGCGCGCGATATCCCGACAGCTCGGCCATCAGGCGTCGGAATGTAGCATCGCCCGGACCATCGCCTGTACCGTCCCCGGATGGAGTTCGAGATCGAGTCGGATGAGATCGCCGGCGACGGCGGTTTCCTCGCCATCCGTCGCCTGCGGATGCGCAACCGCCGCCCCGACGGCACCCTTTCGGACCGCTACGTGTGCGACTTCGTCGTGCGTCCCTACGGGCTCGACGCGATCGTGGTGGTCCTCTGGCACCGCCGCGGCGACGGCGGGGTCGCGGTGCTGGTCCGCGAGGGCCTGCGCCCGTCGCTCTGGTTCGGCCGGGATCCGGCGCGGTTGCCCATTCCCGATCGCGGCCGCCACGCCGTGCTCACCGAGCTGGTCGCCGGCATCATCGAGGAGAACGACCGCGGCGAGGCCGGTGTGCGCGCCCGCGCCGCCGCCGAGGTCCTCGAGGAGGCCGGCTTCGTCATCGACCCGGCCGCGGTCGAGCTGCTCGGCGCCGGGAGCTTCCCCAGCGCCGGCTCGATGCCCGAGAAGTTTCACTACGCCGCCGTCGAGGTCGATCCGTCCACCCAGCAGGCCCTGGCCGGCGACGGCTCGCCCATGGAGGAGGGCGCGGTCACGCGCTGGCTCGATCTCGACGACGCCATCGCCGCCTGCGTACGCGGCGAGCTGGAGGACACCAAGACCGAGCTCGGCCTGCGCCGCCTCCGCGACCGCCTGGCCTCCGCGACGCGCGGTTAGCCACGTTGCGTGCGCAGCCGGGCGAGCACGCCGGTGAGGTGGTGGCCGTGATCGTCAACCAGGATGCGGGCGTCGTTGTTGAGACCGAGCAGGCCGGCGAGGCCGTGCTCGTCGGCGACGGCGTACCAGGCGGTGCGCTCGTCGAGATCGACGCCGTGGCGGGGCAAGGCCAGCACGCCTCCGCGGGCCACGACATCGGCGAGCTGCTCCATCACGCTGGCGACCAGCTGGGCGTCGGGAGGGCTACACAGCGCGACCAGATCGGGCGCCCCGAACTTGCGCAGGCCGCGGGTGTGCAGCGCGTGGGCGCCGTCCTGGCGGGTCGAGTCCGACTCGAACACCACGCGCAGCTCGCGCGCGACGCCGAGCCCGGCGTCGGCCGGCGGCAGCCGGTTCCCGGCCCGGAAGGTCATGGCGTGGACGTCGAGCACGACGCTGGCGCCGCGCGCCACCAGGTGCCGGGCCATGCCCCACGCCGCCTGCAGGTAGCCGAGGTCGGCGGGCGCCTCCGGCTCGGCCACGATCACGTGGGCGTGATCGGCGGCGTCGAGCGCCGCCACGCCGTCGCCGAGGTCGCCGCCGGCGATGGTGCGCAGCGCGCCGCTGCGCCAGCCGTCGAACCAGGCCGGATCGGCGGCGCGCCCGATGGTGCGCACGTCGAGCATCCCGACGTGATCGGCGCTGGGCAGCCCGAACTTCGACAAGGACAGCGGCACGTCGTCGACGAGCGGGCCGACGCCGAACGCGATCAGCATGACGTGCGGCGCGCGGGCGGCGGCCGGCGTCGAGAACGTCCACAGCGCGGGCGGTGCCATCGTCGGTCCGGCGCTCAGCCCTTGGACTCGCCGCCGCCGCCGTCCTCGGGCGCCACCGGCTCACCCTGACGCGCGTACTCCTCGAGCTTGCGGTACAGAGTCTTGCGATCGAGGCCGAGGCGCTGGGCGGCGCGGGTCTTGTTGCCGCCCTCGTCCTCGAGCACGCGGGCGATGTACTCGCGCTCGAGGTCGGCCATGGTCATGCGCCGCGCCACCGCGGCGGCGAGGAAGTCGCCGGGCTTGCGCTCGCGGACGTGGCCGGGCAGGTCGTCGGCGCCGATCTCGTCGCCGCGGGCCAACGCGACGCCGCGCTCCAGCACGTTGTGCAGCTCGCGGACGTGGCCGGGCCAGCCGTAGCCGAGCAAGATCTGCTGGGCGTCGGGCGCGACCGAGAAGCGGCGCGGCGGATCCTGCTTGGCGCCGATGGCGGTCAGGAAGTGATCGGCCAGCGGCACGATGTCCTCGGGCCGCGCCCGCAAGGGCGGCAGGTCGACCTGGATCACGTTGAGCCGGTAGTACAGG
>SXJR01000386.1 GCA_005779305.1 Myxococcales bacterium | reverse complement strand
CCACCGAGCGTCTCCCACGCCGCGCCGGTCCATCGCCGGACGTAGACCTGCGTGATCCCCAAGAAGCTCTGGTACGCGACGTAGGGAACGCCGTCGTGGATCGCGATCGACGGGCCGACCGCCTGCTCGCCGGCCGCCTGCACCTGACCACCGAGCAGGACCCAGGCGCTGCCGTTCCAGCGCGCAGCATGCACCGAGTAGCCGTTCAGCGTCGATTCGGCCCAGGTCAGATAGGGCGTGTCGCCGTCGAAGGCGAGGTCGACGTGGCTCACCGAGTGGCCGATCGCGTACGCGGTGTCGGGATCGACCTCGAGATCCCCGCCGTCCCGCACCCACGTCGTGCCTTCCAGGTGCGCGGCGCGGACGTGGGTGCCCTCGACCCACGCGACCTGGAGCCGGGACGTGCCGGCGGCGATGGCCAGCGAGTCGGTCGGGACGCCGCCGCTGGGCGAGCCGTCGTCGACCCACGTGGCGCCGACCTGGTGCCGCACCCGGAGCGAGTTGTCGGCCACGCGCTTGTAGGCCACGTACGGCACGCCGTTGCGGCTGGTCAGCTTCTGGTAGCCGGTGTCCTCGGGGATCTCTGCGCCGATGACCTCCTGGGTCTGCCAGGTGCGCGGCGTGACGAAGAACCACTGATTCGCCGTGACGTCGCCGACCTGGATGCCGACGCGGCCGCCGCCCTGGCCATCGAGGGTGTCGGCGAGGCCGGTCTGGGAGACGAAGCCGATCTCGGGATCGTGGGTCCACACCGGGTTGACCAGGATCGAGTTGCCGTAGGCGTCGTAGCCGAGGGCGTCGAGCTGGACCCGTGTGCCCTCCTTGACCACGAGCGTGCCCTCGATCTCGACGCCGAACTCGTCGAGGAACGCGATGCGCGCCAGCGCGCCGTTGAAGACGGTCACCGGCAGGGCGGCGCTCTCGGCGCCGAAACCGGCAGTGACCTGACCGACGCCCACCGTGCGGGCCTGAAAGGTCACGCCGGTCGCGCCGATGGTGGTGAGGCCGATGCCGTCGCTAGCGGCGGCGGTTTCGGGCACCAGCGCGTAGGTCGCGGTGGTGTTGTCCCGGCCCTGGACCGTGAAGGTCCGCTCGAACCCGGCCGCGATGGCGGGCGTGGCCGGTGACAGCGTGAGCGTGCCGGCCGCGTGGGAACGCGTGATGTCGACGGTGGCCTGCGTGCTCTGCCGCGGCGCGCCCAGGTTGTCGACCGACGTCACGTAGTACTCGAGGTCGGTGGTCCCGACGTCGGTGATCTCGCTGCCCGGGATCAGGGCGCCGAACGTGTCGAGCGTGGTCTCCGCGGTCATCGGCAGGCTGACGAAGTTGCCGCTGGTCGCGGCCGACCGGTAGTGCAGCCGGGCGCCGGCGATCGAGCCACCGACGTCGTAGTCGCGGATCGTCGCGCGCACGTAGACCGGCGCGCCGGCGCGGATCAGCGCCGGGATCGCGCTCTGCAGCGCGACCGTGGGCGCGTTGTTGCCGGGCACGAGGCCGGCGGCCATGGCGACGTAGAGCGTGAAGTGCTCGACCCGGGCCGTGATGAGGCCGCTGACCGGATCGGCCTCGCCGCCGATCGAGAAGTAGCGACCGAGCTCGTCGTCGAAGTACGCGAGCTGGAGCGTGCGGCCATCGAGGCCCTGCGCCGCCAGCGCGGCGGCGTCGTACGGCATGGTCAGGATCGCCGGGCGGGCGAGCGCGAACTGGGTGCCCGGCGGCGAGAACCGGAACGACGCACCGGCGACGGTGAAGCCGTCGGCGTCGCCGGCCGGTGCCCCCGCTTCGGCGGCGATCGCGATCACCGTGTCGGCCGCCAGCGAGCCCGGCGGGATGGTGAGCGTCACCTCGTCGCCCAGGTGCACCGTGCCGCCGGTGGCGGCGCGGATCAGGGTGCCGTCGGGCGGGACGTCGGGTTGGTCGGGCGGCTCGGTGCCGCAGCCACTGGCCAGCGCAGCGAGCACGAACGGAGGGATGAGCCGGGAGGGACGTGTCGGTGTGTGCGTCATTTTCGGAGGGCCTCGAACCAGAAGACTGGCGGCCAGCCAGATCCGTCACGACGCCGGTGTCGATTCTGCCAACGCGTGGAAACCACGAGGGTGCTGGGCTACCGTCGCGAGGTGACGCGACCGCCGATCGACCAGACCGCCATGCGGGCGCGGGTCGAGGGCGTCCTCGCCGGGCACGACGGTGCCTGGCCCACGCTGGTCGAGCTGCTCTCACCTCACATCGAGGAGATCGTCCGCAGCTCGCGCGCGATGGGCCCGCTCCGCGATTCCGACGATCACTGGCGCAACGTCGCCACCGACGTGCTGACCAAGCTGGCGCGAAACGATCACCGAGCCCTGGCGCTGCTCGAGCACTGGCTGGCCGCGAACCCCGACAAGACCTGCAGCGACTGGCTGCGCATCGTGGTGACCAACGTGACGCGCGACTATGTCGGCAGCCAGCTCGGCAGCGGTGCGCCGGGCCCGGGGATGGACGAGGCGTCGGCGAAGAAGCGCCTCTTCCACACCCTGGCCTCGGCCCTGCCCGACGGCGATCAGGGGCCCTCGCACCGTCCGCCGGTCACCGATCAGCAGACGGTTCGACAGGTCCTCGACTACGCCGCGGCGCACCTCACGCCGGAGCAGCTCGCGGCGCTGGAGGGCTGGCTCCGCCACGGTGACTTCGTTCGCATCGGTGAGGAGGCCGGTGACGCGCGCGACGCCGGCCGCGCCGGTGAGCGTCTGGTGCGCGCCGCCCTGGCCCGGCTGCGGCGACGATTCGCGCCCGACTCCGACGGCTGACGCTCCGATCAGGTGCCGTCGCCGGCCAGCGTCCGCGCGATGCGCTCGATCCGCTCGACCTGCGCGCGCCCGATCGCGTCGTCGGCGATCGACGCCAGCGCCCGCGCCAGCTCGACGACATCCTGGTAACGCGCGTCCGGAGCTCGCGCCAGACACGTCGTGATCACCTGAGCCAGCCCCGCCGGCGCCTCGACCAGCGGCGCGGGCGGCTCGGTCCAGATGCGGAGCGCGAGCTCGACGGGCGAACCCTCGGTGGAGAACGGCAGGCGCCCGCTGACCAGGTGGTAGAGCGTCGCGCCGAGCGACCAGACGTCGGTGCGAGCATCGACGCTGCGGCTGGAGCGCAGCTGCTCGGGCGACATGTACGGGAGCGAGCCGAGGCGGACGCCGGTCGCCGTGAGACCCGCGGGGGTCATCTCCGGCGGTGGTTTTGCGATGCCGAAGTCGAGGATCTTCACGAGCGGCGAGCCGTCCGGCCGGGCCGTGCAGAACAGGTTGGCCGGCTTGAGGTCGCGGTGCACGATCCCGCGCCCGTGGGCCTCGATCAGCCCCGTGCACACCTGCAGGGCGTGCTCGATCACCGACGCGCCGGCGATCGGCCCGCCGCGCTCGAGCCGAGTCTGCAGGTCCTCGCCTTCGAGGTGCTCCATCACCATGAAGGGCTCACCCGTGGGCAGCTGGCCGAAGGTGAGGACGCGACAGACGTGCTCGCTGCGCAAGCGAGCGCCCAGCCTGGCGTCGCGCACGAACCGCTCGACGGCGTCGTGGGCGCCGAGAATGCGACGGTGCATCACCTTGACGGCGACGGTCTGCCCCGTGGTCACGTGGCGCGCGCGGTAGACGATGCTGGAACCACCGCGTCCGATCGCGGCGTCGATCCGCAGGTTGTCGACGCGGGTGCCCGGCGCGAGCGTGAGGCCGTCCTCCTCGTCCGCGCCGGTGTCCACGGCCGGTGCCCGCAGCAGCGCCGCCGCCTCCCGGCAGGCCTCGCAGTCGGCCAGGTGATCGGTGAGCGTCGCGGCGTCGGCGCCCGCGAGATCGGACCGGACCAGGAGCGGGTAGAAGGCGTGGCAGCGACTCATGTACATTGTCGGCGATGCAAGAGGGCGACCTCTTCCTCGAACGGTACCGGATCGAGCGCGTGCTGGGCAGCGGCGGAATGGGGCTGGTCGTCGCCGCCACCGATCTCCGGACCGAACAGCAGGTGGCGCTCAAGTTGCTCCGCCACGAGCGGGCCCGGGATGCCGACGCGGCGGCCCGCATGCTCCGTGAGGCCGAGGCCGTCACGCGTCTGGTCGGGCGACACAGCTGTCGCGTGCTCGATGTCGTGTGGAGCGACGAGGGCGAACCGGTGCTGGTGATGGAGTTGCTCGAAGGAGAGGATCTGGCGCGCACGCTGGCCCGGGTCGGTCGGCTGTCGGAGGCCGAGGCCGTGCAGGCGGTGCTCGATGCGTGCGAAGGCGTGGCCGAGGCCCACGCGATGAGGATGGTCCACCGCGACCTCAAGCCATCGAACCTGTTCCGCGCCAGGGAGCTCGACGGCACCAGCGTGGTCAAGGTCATCGACTTCGGCGTGGTCAAGAACGAGCTCGCCGACGCGCCGGCGCTCACCACGACGACCTCCATGGCCGGGTCGGTGGCCTACATGTCCCCCGAGCAGCTGCGCAAGCTCGCCGTCGATGCCCGCGCCGACGTGTGGAGCCTCGGGGTGGTGCTCTACGAGCTGATCGCGGGCACGCGACCGTTCCCGGCGCAGACCATCACCGACGCCAGCATCCGCATCGCGGTGGAGGCGCCGGAGCCGCTGCCGGCGTCGGTCAGCGCGCCGCTGGCCGACGCGATCGCGCGATGCCTGGAGAAGAACCCGCTCGATCGCTTCCAGGACGTCGCCGAACTCGCCGGCGCGCTGGCGCCGCTGAGCGCGGGCGGCGGCGATCAAGCCGCGCGCGTCGCGCGGGTCCTCGATCGTGCGGGCGTGCGGGCGCGGCAGCGCACGACCGTGCCGGCCGTGGCGCGCGCCGTCCCGCCGCCGAGCCCGGCCACGCCGGCGAGCGTGCGCGTTCGCGATGCCATCGCCCGCCACTGGTTCGTGATCGGCCTGGGCGTGCTGGTGTGGTCGCTCGCGCTCCTCCTGGGGTCGTTCGCCGTCGACGATCGGCTCAACCAGTTCGCGATCGCGGGCAAGCCCACGGGGTACGTCAGCTCGTTCAACTGGACCTTGGTCCACACGTTCTTCTGTCCGCTCACCATCGCGGTCATCGGGTCGCTGCTCCAGGCGATCCACGCCTCGATGACCCGGCTCGGCGAGGCCTGCGTGTCGACCTGGAACGCCGTCTCCGGGCCCATGCTCGCTACCTGGGTGATCCTGGCGGCCATCCTCGGCATCGGCTACACGACGGTCGAGTGGAGCTTCGTCACCACCGGACGCTGCGACAGCGGCACGTTTCTGGGCTGGCCCAACCAGCTGTGCGAGGTCGCCGGCGGGAGCGCACCGGCGGTCACGTTCATGGTGCTAGCGGCGGTCGCGCAGGCGGTGATGCTCTCGGCGGGATGGCTGCTGCTGAGCGTCGTCATCTGGCTCTCGGTCATCTGCTTCGGCGTCCGGCGGCGGCTGCCCCTCGACGGTGAGGGCCAGATCGCGGTCGGCCGGCTGTTCGGCCTGGCGACCTGGGGATGGGCCGCGCTGGTGGCCGCGTTGTACGTGGCACGGCTGTGGAGCGTCCATCTCGCCACCGCCGACACCCAGGGCGTGCTGGCCACGGTGATGGCCGGCGCGCCGTCGAGCTTGTTCGAAATCTCGGCGCGGACCCAGACCGACTGGGGCTCCATGATCGCCGGCGCCATCATGCTGGTCGCCGCGACGGCACCGCTGGCGCTCCTGCGCCTTCGCGCCGGACCTTCGCCATCTCCCGCGGCGGCCACGGTCTGGCGAGCCGCGCTCGCCCTCGGCGGCGTGGGGCTCCTGTCGATGACGTTCCCGCGCCTCGGATTCTGGCTGTTGCCCGCGCTGGGGATCACGGGCTTCGCGGTCGGGCAGGTCCGACGCGCGCTCCTCGGCGCGCTCCCGCCCCGCGGGGTCCAGGGGTAGGTTGCGCTCGCACCAGGGGCGGCTACGGTGGACGCATGAAGCTCGCCGGCACCGTCAGCGTTCGCGTCGCGGGGGAAGACATCCTGCGCAATCCGCGTCTCTGGGACAAGGTCAAGTCGACCTTCGGGGCCACGCCCGACCTGCGCACCGGGCGGCGCAAGGCCGCGCTCGAGGCCGCGGCCGTGGTCGACGCCGTGCGCGACGCGCTGCGCACGCTGGGGGCGACCAACGCGGTGTCGCTGGTCGTCGACGACATCGTCCTGTTCCAGGACCGGGACGGCCGCGCCGACGATCTCGGCGATCTCTTCCTGGCCTTCCACGAGCAGTCCGACGCGCTCGGTGGCGACTTCAAGCTGCTGCGTCTGGCCGTCGAGCACGTCGAGGCCGGGCTGCACATGGTGGTCGAGGTCCAGGCGCGCGGCGAGCACGCCGCCGACGAGGCGGCGGTGCGGGTCCTGATCTCGGGCCGCATCCACGAGCTCGAGCCCCGCAAGGGCGAGGACGCGGCGACGTACCGGGCCCGGGTCGAGCCGCTGACCAAGGACACCGCGATGATCGACGTCGCCCGGCTGCAGTTCGAGAGCTTCGTCACCCGCGTACGCGACGCGATCGGGCGCGCCATGCCCGAAGCCAACGCCGAGGTGGTGCGGGCCGAGGCCCAGATCCAGCGGCCCGGCGGCAAGGAAGCCGAAGCGCCCGGACCCAACGATCGCCGGTACGACCCCTACGACAACTACTACCCCAGCCCGATGGGCATGATGATGAACATGATGATGTGGTCGGCGATCTTCTCGATGGCGATGCCGCCGCACGTGACGGTGGTGAACCACGTCGGCGAGCCGGTCGGGACCGCCGACACCCCGGGCATCGAGCAGGCCGATCCGGCGCCGGCCGAGTCCATGGCCAGCGAAGGTGATGTCGGTGGCGATGGCGGCGACGTCGGCGGTGGCGACGTCGGCGGCGACTTCGGCGGGTTCTTCGAGTGACCGTGGCCGGCCGACTCAGTGGCCGCCGCCGCCACGAGTCGGCCGCGCGTTCCAGATCTTGAGGGCAAGGGCGAAGCCGATGATGGCGATCGGGATCATCGCCGCCGGCCAGATGTACCAGTTGTCGAGATCCTTGGCGGCGGGGTTCGAGACCAGGCAGTCGTTGGCGTCGCGGATCTTGGAAGCGGGCAGGTAGGCGCCGTACAGGAACGACTGCGCGGTCGAGCCCAGGTAGACGAAGCCGTCGATGATGCCGACCGCCATGCCGGTGTTCTTCTTGCCGGCGAAGTCGGCCGACGCGGTCGCGGTCAGCATGCCGTGCACGCCGATGATGGCCATCGACATGAGCGCGACCACCCAGCCGATCATCTCGGGCGCCGCGAACAGCGGGATGATGGCCACCGCGCCCACCACCATGATGCCGTAGAGCACCGCCGAGACCGGGCTGCGCCGCGAGTTGAACAGGTGATCGGAGATGGCGCCGGCGAAGATGCCGCCGGTGATGCCGGCGATGCACGAGACCATGCCCCAGTTCTGGAACACGAAGCTCTTGCCCATGCCCACGCCGTTGCCGAAGTCGACGCCCCACTGGAGGATGGCCTGGCGCAGGAACCCCGAGCACAGCTCGATGAACGAGATGACCAGGATGACCGGGTGGGTGAGGATCTTGACGAAGACCTGGCGGACCGAGAGGTGCTCGCCGGTGGTGGCGTCGCCCAGATCGAAGTCGGGGTGTCCGGTGTCGGAGGGTTGATCGCGCACGAACAGCGCCGACAGCACGAAGAAGAGCACCAGGATCGCTGCCGGGATCCAGAACAACCACTCGATCTCGAGATCGAGCGCGATGCGTTTGCCGACGTCGTACGCGAAGTACAGGCCGAGCGAGATCAGGATGCCGAAGATGCCGCCGAAGGTGCCGCGCTCGCGCAGGTGGAACCACGCCGCGTTGACCTTGACGATCGATACCGCGCCGAAGCTCTGGAAGTACATGTTGAGCGCGAACGCCATCGAGAACGCGGTCACGGTCGACATGCCCAGGGTCTCGCCGGTCATGGCCATGTAGCCCATGAGGGCGTTGGCGGCGGCCGAGCCGGCCGCGGAGATGAGGATGGTGGTGCGGCCGCCCCAGCGATCGGTGAGCGGGCCGTTGAGCAGGAAGGAGATGCCGTAGACCGCCGAGCCGACGCCGAACACCGCGCCGTACTCGGCCTCGGTCAGGCCGATGCCCTGGAACTGCTTGATGTTGTAGCGGCCGAAGTAGAGGAACGAGTAGGTGAGGCCGAGCGGCAGCCAGTTGAGCAGGCGTCGCCGCCGGAACGCGATCGAGTGGCCGAGGTCGACGCGGGGCAGCCGCGCGACGACGATGACGATGACCAGGATCAGGATGCCGATCGGGATGAGGTCGCTCTTGAGATCGCGGGGCGGGCTCGGCGTCTTCTTCTTGCACTCGACCTTGGCCGGCGCGGTCGCCGGTGCGGGCGCGAGCGCTGGCGTCGTCGGGCTGGCCGGCGCGGCGATCGAGGGACTGGAAGGCTGCGCGGTGGCCGGCGTATCACCGCCGAACCAGATCCACGCGCCGAAGAGGAGCTCGACGATCAGGACGATTGCGAACGTTCGGCCCCGGGTACCACCACGAATTGACATCGACGGACCGGCAACCTACTCGTGGCGATGGCGCGACGGCAAGGGCGCGGTGCGTGACGTTCACGTGACAGAGAATCTGGGGCTAGACTCGCTGCCGTGACCCACTCCCGAGTGGCCGGCTGGTTCGTCGCCGTGGGGCTCGCGGCCGCCGCGGCCTGTGGCCCGCCGCCGCGGCCGCGTCCCCCCGCCGACCCGTGGCAGAAGGTATCGCTGGCCGACGCGCCGGTCGACCTCTACCTCTACCCCGACCCCATCGAGCGCTACGCGCCCGACGACCGCGGCGCCTACGTGGTGCGGGTGCCCGACGGTCCCGAGCGGCGGGCGGCGCTGGAGGCGGTCGGCGCCAGCGACGACATCACCGGCGAGGACGGCTTCGTGGTGCGGCTCGACGCGGCCAGCCGCGACGCGGTGGCGGCGCGACCGGGCGTCACCGGCGTGGTGATCCTGCAGCCGGCCGATCGTCGCTCGCTGCTCGTCGATCGCACCACCGAGCTGCCCGAGGTCCGCATCGATCTGTTCCGCGATGCGAGTGTCGCCGAGATCGCGGCGGTCAGCGCCTGGGTGGTGGCCCGCGGCGGTCGCGTGTTGTGGCGCGGGCGCGCGGCCCTGCGAGCGCGAATGCCGCGGGAGGCGCTGGCCGAGGCGGCCCGGCTCTCGCCGGTGCGCTGGATCGAGTAGCGGGATCGAGTAGCATCAGCGGATGTCCCTGCGTCTCCGCCTCCTCCTGTCGCTCGCGCTCGCGCTCGCCGCGCTGGTCGGAAGCTCCGGCTGCAAGAAGAAGAACGAAGCCGCCGGCGGCGCCAGCGCCAAGGCCGTGCCCACCGGCCCGGTCAAGGTCGCGCTCGCCCTCGACGAGACCGTGCTGATCGAGCAGGCGACCCTGGCCGGCGGCCCGCACCCGCTCGAGCACCTGGCCAAGCTACCGCCCGCCGGCACCTGGATCGCGGTCGAGGTGATCGATCAGGCCGGCAAGGTGACCACGGTGCTGGCGCCGTCGAAGAACCACGCCGGCGCCGCGCCCGCGCTCTCCGCCGACGATCGCGGTGCGATCTTTGGCCTCTTGAAGGACGGCAAGCTCGAGCAGCCGGTGACGGCGGTGGCCAAGGTCACCGTCAAGACCAAGAGCGACGCCGGCAAACCGGTGGAGGGCATGGATCACGCTCACGGGGGCGGCGGCGGCGACTCGGGCGGTGGCGGCGACCACGGCACCGGCGCCAACGAAGGCGACAAGAGCGTGCGCGCCACCCCCACCGCGGACCTCAAGATCGAGATCGAGACGGCGGCGGGCACGTCGACGTTCACCGGCGACAAGATGGTCGGCCTGCCCGAGGTCAAGGCGCCCACCGGCGACACCGAGACGCCGGGCTGGTCGCTCGTCGACGTGCTGGCCGTGGCCGGCCTCAAAGACGTCAAGGCGGTGACCCTGACCGACGACGAGGGCGCGTCGCTCAAGGTCGAGGGCGCCGACTTCGATCCGGCCAGGGCCATGCTCTACCTCAAGCTCAATCGCTCGGGCGTGATCCGCTTCCGCCTGTTCCGCAAGACCGGCGACGTGTGGGACGTGGCCGGCGAGCTGCGCGGCATCAAGAAGATCAAGGCGGCGTCTTAGTCGGCGAGCTCCGCCGCCAGGGCGGAGCGATCAGCCGGCGCTTGCCGTCGGCGGCCAGCGCCACGCCGGGCTCGTCGAGCTCGTCGCGATCCCACAGCTTGCACGTGACCTGCTTGTGCTGCTGGTCGAGCGCCTCGCAGTAGTTGGTGAACTCGCAGCGGCGGATCTCGGCGCCGGCGCCCTCGCGCATCTTCTGCCACCAGTCGGGATCGGCGAGTGACTGGCGCGCCGACGCGACCAGGTCGCAGTCGCCGCGCTCGAGCGCGGCCTCGGCCTGGTGGAAGTCGCAGATGCCGCCGGCGCCGACCACCGGTGTGGCGTGACCGGCGGCGCGCACCGCGGCGCGCACCGCGGCGGCGAGCGGCAGGTTGCGGCCGAACGGCCCGACGGCATCGGAGTAGATCGTCGGCATGCACTCGTAGCCCGACGGGCCAGTGTACGGGTACACCGACCAGCCGACCTTGGGCAGCTTGGCGTCCTCGAACTTGCCGCCCTTGGAGACCGAGAGGAAGTCGAGGCCGGCGGCGGCGAAGCGGGCACCGAACCAGGCCGCGTCCGCGACGTGGTTGCCGCCCTCGATGACGTCGTCGCCGAGGAAGCGGCAGCCGAGCACCGAGCGCGGGCCGAGCGCGGCGCGGGCGGCGGCGATGACCTCGAGCGGCAGGCGCACCCGCTGCTCGCGCTCGCCGCCGTAACCGTCGCCGCGGGTGTTGAGCGCCGACAGGAACGACGCCATCGTGTAGGCGTGGGCGAAGTGGAGCTCGACGCCGTCGAAGCCGGCGGCCTCGGCGCGCGCCGCCGCGGCCGCGAACAGGCCGGGCAGCACCGCGGGCAGCTCGGCGATGTGGGGTAGATGAGTGTCGGTCACGCGCTCGCGGTAGCCGCGCTCGAGATCCTCGCGCTCGCGCTCGTCGAGCACGGCGGCCAGGGCCGCGTCGTCGAGCGTGGCCAGCGCCGCACGCACGTCGGCCTCGGCGGCGGTGCGCAGCGCGGGGTCACCGCGCTCGGCCAGCGCGTCGCGGTGACGCTGGGTGATGGTGAGGAAGCGAGACAGGAACTTGTCGCGCGGCGGACGGCGGCGGATGGCGAGGAAATCGATGCACTGGATGAGGAGCAGGGTCTCGCCGTCGGAGGCCTCGTGCACCGCGGTGGTCAGGTCGCGCAGGCCGGGCACGAAGCGATCGTGGCCGATGCGCAGGAGCGGCCCCGACGGGATGTCACGGATGCCGGTGGCCTCGACGACGATCACGCCGGGCTTGCCCGCGGCGAAGCGGCGGTACCAGTCGATCACGTCGGGCGTGACCAGGCCGCCCTCGGTGGCGCGCCACGGCACCATGGCCGGGACCCAGGTCCGCTCGCGCGCGGTGCGCGGCCCAAGCGCGATCGGCGAATAGAGGCGCGACGCGGTCGCCTCGGCGGCGCTCGGCCAGGTCACCACGGGGAGCGTGTGCTTCATTCGCTCGCGGGGCTGCCACACGTGCGGGGTGATACCACGAGGGTGGTTCAGGCGTGCGCCGCGGCGGCGCGTGCGCCACAGTGCGCCATGGCCGACATCCAGAAGGGCTCGCGCATCCCCACCGACCTCACGTTCACGGGCGCCGAAGGGCCGGTTCGCCTCGGCGATCTCGTCGGCCACAAGGTGCTGGTCCTCTACTTCTATCCCAAGGACGAGACCACCGGCTGCACCGCCGAGGCCTGCTCGTTCCGCGATCTGTACCAGGACTTCCTCGACGCCGGCGCCGACGTGATCGGCGTTTCCAAGGACTCGGCCGAGGCGCACGAGAAGTTCAAGAAGAACCACCGCCTGCCCTTCCGCCTGCTCACCGACAAAGGCGGCGCCGGCGCGGCGGCGCTGGGCGTGAAGAAAGACTTCGGCCTGTTCCCGGGCCGCGTCACGTTCGTCATCGACAAGACCGGCGTGGTGCGGATGCGCTTCGACTCGCAGATCCAGGCCAGGAAGCACGTCAGCGAGGCGCTCGACATGGTGCGCTCGCTCAACCGCGCCGCCGCGGTCGGCTGAGCGCCGGGACGCGCTACCATCGGCGCATGACGCCGGCCGTTCTGTGTGCGTGGACCGTGTACCTGGCGACGCAGTCGGTGGCCAGC
Organism: Myxococcales bacterium; assembly: GCA_005779305.1. Classification (GTDB taxonomy): domain Bacteria; phylum Myxococcota_A; class Polyangia; order Haliangiales; family Haliangiaceae; genus UBA2376. Next base: position 1,526 of record SXJR01000386.1, on the reverse strand, counting down.
CTCCAGGATCCTCGGCCGGCCAGCCTGGTCGTCGATCAGGCCGCGATCCTCGACGGCGCCACCGAGGCCCGCATCGACACGACGCTGCTGGCGCTGCGCACCGCCACCGGCGTCGAGGTCGCGCTGGTGACGGTCGACGATGTCGACGGCACGCCCAAGGCGTTCGCGACCGCGCTGTTCAACCACTGGCAGCTCGGCAGCGCGGCCAAGAACGACGGCGTGCTGGTGCTGATGGTGATGGGCCAGCGCCGCCTCGAGATCGAGACCGGCGACGGCGTCGAGGGCGCGCTGCCGGCGTGGTGGCTGTCCGAGATGCAGGCCGACAGGATGGTGCCGCGCTTCAAGGCCAAGGACTTCGGCGGCGGGCTCGAGGCCGGCGTCATGGCGATCGCCCAGCGGGTGCAGGCGCTGCCCGGCGAGACCGAGCGCGACGTCAAGCCCGGCGAGTACCACTCCGACGGCGTGGTCACCACTCCGCCGGCCGGCGCGGCGACGACGGGCGGCGAGCCAGCGGGGCCCGGACCGCAGCCAGCTGTGACCACGCCGGGCAGCGGCGGCGGGTCGTCGGGCACGGGCCTGTTCGCGGTGCTGGCCGGGCTCGGCGTGATCGGCGTTGGTGGTGGCGCCGCCTTCGCGATCGGCAAGCGCCGCCGTCACTGCGCGCGCTGCAAGCGCCAGATGCTGGCGCTCGACGAGGTCGCCGACGACCAGCACCTCGACGCCGGCCAGCGCACCGAGGAGAGCATCGGCAGCGTCAACTACGAGGTCCTGATCTGCGCCGGCTGCCAGCAGACCCGCACCCTGCGCCACGGCCGCTGGTTCAGCGGCAAGAGCAAGTGCGACTCGTGCGGCTACAAGACCGAGACCTCGACCTCGACGACAGAGGTCAGCGCCACCTACGACCACGGCGGCCGGGTCCGCGTCACCGAGACCTGCGCCCACTGCAACCGTCACCATTCCTACACCCGATCCACCTCCCGCCTCACCCGCCCTTCGAGCTCGTCGAGCTCGTCGAGCTCGTCCCGGTCCTCGAGCTCCAGCTCGTCCCGCTCGTCGGGCGGCCGCTCCTCCGGCGGTGGCGCCGGCTCGAGCTGGTGACCGGCCGGCCGCTCAGACGGCGCGCAGAGCGGAGACGACCTTCTCGACCGCGTCCTTGGCGTCGCCGAAGAGCATGCGGGTGACCGGCTTGTAGAAGAGCGGGTTGTCGACGCCGGCGTAACCGGCCGCGCGCGAGCGCTTGTTGACGACCACCAGCTTGGACTTCCAGACCTGAAGGACCGGCATCCCGTAGATGGGCGACGACGGGTCGTCCTCGGCGCCCGGGTTCACGATGTCGTTGGCGCCGATCACGATCACGGCGTCGGTGCCGGGCAGGTCGCCGTTGATCTCGTCCCTCTCCAGGACGATGTCGTAGGGCGGTCTCCGGTCCGTGATCGTGGCCACGCTGGTCGGCACGCTGGTGCTGGCGCCGATCTCCATTCGCGCGGCCGCCGCGAGCTGCAGGCTTGCGACCTCGGGCGAGCCGT
>SXJR01000057.1 GCA_005779305.1 Myxococcales bacterium | reverse complement strand
GGCGACCACGATCGCGCCGAGCGCACGCTGCGCGCGCTGCGCCCACCCGACGATCTGGCGAGGCTGGCGCTGGCCGACGCGCTCGACGAGGTCGCGACGTCGCGGACGCGCGCGCGCTGGCTGCTGATCGCGCGGGTGGCGCTGGTGGCCTGCGCGTTACTGGCGCTGGTGACGCTGCGCCGTCGCGGCGGATCGTGGCGGCGCGGGTTCGCCGCCCTGTGGCCGCCGCCGCTCGAGGTCCTCTACCTGGTTCCGGTGGCGCTGGTGCTGGCGCTCGTCGCCGAGACCGGCAACCTGCTGGCCGCGCGAGCCGTCCAGATCGTCCTGGCCGGTGCGGTGGTCATCACCTGGCTGTCGGGCACAGCGCTCGAGCTGGCCCGGCGGCGCGGCGGGCCGAGCGCGGCGGTGATCGCCGCTCACGCCGCGATCGCGTCGCTGGCGACCGCGGCGCTGGTCTATGCCGCGGTCATGCACGAGCAACTGCTCGACGTGCTTCTGGAAACCTGGCGTCGCGGCCACGACATGCACTGAGCCGCCGCCAGGCTTGCGCGCGCGGCCGCCGTCATTAGGTTGATGCCTTGTATGAAGGCATCCGTCGTCAACCAGCTCAAGACCGTCGCCCTCCTGGGCGGTTTGACCGCGTTGCTCGTCGTGGTCGGCGGCGCCCTGGCGCCGGCCCAGCTCTGGCTGTTCGGCGCCATCGCGGTCGTCATCAACCTGGTCTCGTACTTCTTCAGCGACCGCATCGTCTTGACCATGAACCGGGCCCGGCCGATCGGGCCCGGCGACGATCCGGCGCTCGAGCGCATGGTCGCCGAGCTCGCCGGCAAGGCCGGTATCCCGGTGCCTCGCATCTACGTCATCCACGACGCGGCGCCCAACGCGTTCGCCACCGGCCGCAACCCCAAGAAGGGCGTGGTTGCGGTCACCACCGGCATCCGCCAGTTGCTCACCGAGCGCGAGCTGCGGGGCGTGATCGCCCACGAGCTGGCCCACATCCGCAACCGCGACATCCTGGTGGCCTCGGTCGCGGCCATGATCGCGTCGGTGGTCTCGTTCGTCGCCACCGCCATCCAGTGGGGCGCGCTGCTGGGCAGCGGACGCGACGATCGCGATAACCCCGGCGGCGTGGTCGGCGCGCTCGCGCTGGCCATCGTGGCGCCCATCGCCGCCACCGTCATCCAGCTCGCGATCTCGCGCTCGCGCGAGTACCTCGCCGACGCCACCGGCGCTCGCATCGCCGGCGATCCGCTGGCCCTGGCCAGCGCGCTGGCCAAGCTCGAGCGCGGCAACGCCCGCATCCCGCTCCACACGCTCGGTGACTCGCCGGCGACGGCCAGCCTCTTCATCTGCGCCCCGCTGTCGGGCGGCTCGGTGGCGAGCTGGTTCTCGACCCACCCGCCCATCGCCGAGCGCATTCGCCGCCTCCAGGCGATGGCGACCGAGCTGCCGGTCCGCCGGGCAGCCTGACGCAACCGAGGTTGCCGAGCTTACAGGTTCAACGCTCGTTTTTTGCTGGGCTTTGCCACGTGTTCTGCACTACCGTTCGCGGCGGGGGAAATGCCCGACGTCGTACCCATCGTGCTGCTCTTCTCGTCGACGCTGCGCACCGGCGCGGACTTCGAACCAGCCCTGCGCGAGCGGGGCTTCGAGGTTCTGCGTGCCTCGAGCACGCGCAGCCTCGAGCGCCACCTCCTCGACCCGCGGGTCCAGCTGGTCCTGCTCGATTGCCCGTCGGCGCGCGAGACCGAGCGCGCGGTCGAGATCCTCGATGGTGGACGCTCGGTGCCCCGCATCTGGGTGTCGTCGTCGTCGGACGCGCCGATGCGCTCGGGTCACCTCGGCGTCGACGCGCTCCTCATCGATCCCGACGACGTGGTGGCGGTGATCGCCAGCGTCGAGCGCTTCCTCGCCCCGTGGGCCAACGTCTCGCCGCCGCGTCACGGCTCGGTCGCCGATGGCACCAACCCGCCGCGCCCGCGTCCGCGCGGGACGGGCCCGGTCGCCGGTGAGGCCGGGGGCGCGCAGGCCGCGGCCGAGCTTCCAGACCAACGCGATCCGTCGGCGAGCTGGGACGAGCCGACGAGCGATTACAGGCTGCGAATCAAGGAGTGAGCACCGCTGGGCCTCGGACGTCGGGCCTCGGTCAGAACCAGCGAGTCACCGCTTCGGAGAGCACCTGACCCGAGACGCGGGCCCGCTGCACCAGCTGCCAGAAGTAGCGGTAGGTGGCGCGATCGTGGAGGTCGCCCTCGTGCTGGATCGGGCCCCAGGCTGCGGCCTCGGCGGCGAGCAGGATCGCGCAGGCGCGCTCGACCTCGGTGAAGTCGGGCGCCATCGCCTTCACGATCGGCTCGATCTGCGCCGGGTAGATCGACCACATGCGCAGGAAGCCGAGCTCCATGCGGGCGCGCAGGGCGTCGGCGTAGGTCTGGTCGACGTTCTTGAGATCGAGGGTGACGTTGTGGGCCGGCACCACCCCGGCGCCGAGCGCGGCGGCGACCACCTCGGCCTTGGCCCGGCGCACCAGCGCGTGATCGAACTGCCCCGGGCTCTTCATCGCCGACGACGGCACCGCGCCGTGGTGGCCGCTGACGAAGTCCATGAGGCCGAAGTCGAGCACCTGCACCCAGGGCAGGGCGGCGATGGCGAAGACGTCGCGGAGGGCGCCGTGGGTCTCGACGAGGACGTGGATCGGGATCTCGCGCGCGATGCCGGCGTCGCGGGCGGTGGCCTGGATGTGAGCGATGACCTCCGCGACCTGCGCGACGCGGGTCGGCTTGGGGATCGTGATGTACGCGAGGCGCTCGCCGGCGCCGCGCACGACGATGTCGACGTCCTGGCGCCAGACCTCGTGCGCCGGATCATGGATGCGTACACCGGCCATGCCGCGCTTGTTGGCCGCGGAGCGCTGGAGGTCGACGACCATCTGCGCGTGCTCGCGTTCGCGCCCGGTGGGCGCGCCGTCCTCGCAGTCCATCGTGATGTCGAAGATCCCGCCGAGCTTCTCCTGCAGCTCGAACGCCTTGGTGATCAGCTTCTCGCTGCCGGCGAAGTGCTCGCAGGCCGGGATGACCGGGAAGGGACGCTCGCCTTCGAAGAGCGCGTGCCGGGGATGGGTGAGCTTGGACATCTCCTCTTCTTTAACAGATGAACGCTGTTCTGGAACCATACGAGTTAGAACGGGTTTTGTCCGGTCTGACCACCCCGTTGACCCTGAACGCACCTTCACAGAAGCTGTACTGCCTACTCAGAGGTCCGTCATGACCCTTCGCTTCGCCTCGATCGTGCTCGCCGTTCCTGCCGCCGGCCTCGCCGCCTGCGGCACCGATCCCACCCACGCCTGCGACAGCGTTGTCGGGGAGTGTCTCCGCATCGCCGCCGGCGCCGGCGCCCAGGAGATCCAGACCGCGTTCCTGACCGTCACGCCGGGCGCGACGATCGGGTTCTCCGAGGGCCTGTACAACCTCGATCGCGATCTGTCGCTCGACATCGCCAACGTGCGCTTGCTCGGCACCGGCGAGGACGCGGCGGGCGGGACCCGCCTGTCGTTCGCCCAGTCGAGCGGGGCCCAGGGCATCCTCATCACCGGCGACGACTCCACCGTCGAGCGCCTCGCCGTCGAGGACGCGCCCGGCGACGCGCTCAAGTGGGAGGGCGTCGACGGCGTGACCGTCAAGCACGTGCGCGTCGAGTGGACCGGCGGACCCAGCTCCGAGAACGGCGCCTACGGCATCTACCCGGTGCAATGCCAGAACGTGCTCATCGAGGACTCCCAGGCCATCGCCGCCTCGGACGCCGGCGTCTACGTCGGTCAGAGCGACAACATCGTCGTGCGTCGCAACCTGGCCTCGAAGAACGTGGCCGGCATCGAGATCGAGAACTCGACCCGGGCCGACGTCTACGACAACACCTCGACCGGCAACACCGGCGGCATCCTGGTCTTCAACCTGCCCGGGCTCCAGATCAAGAACGGCCGCGGCACCCGCATCTACAACAACCAGGTCTTCGAGAACAACGAACCCAACTTCGCGCCGGCCGGCAACATCGTCGGTCAGGTCCCGACCGGCACCGGTTTCGCCACCATCGCCGCCCACGAGGTCGAGGTCTTCGACAACGAGTTCCGAGATCACAAGAGCGTGAACGTGGCCGTGGTCAGCTACCCGATCACCGAGATCCCGATCAACGACCCCGAGTACGACGCGTTCTCGGACACGATCTACATCCACGACAACGTCATGACCGGTAGCAGCGACGATCCGACCGGCCCGCTGGGCTTCCTGCTGGTGCAGGGCATGGTCGAGTTGATGGCGCCGCCCATCGTCGTCCCCGACGTGGTGTGGGACGGCAACGGCGATCCCGCCAAGCTCGACGGCGGCGGCCAGCTCATGCCGCAATACAAGCTGTGCATCAAGAACAACGGCGACGCCGACTTCGTCAACCTGGCGTGGCCGTCGGGCTCGGGCGCGGTCCCGTCGCGCGACGCCGCCCCTCACGACTGCACGCACGCGCCGCTGCCCGCGGTGTCGCTGCCCGGAGCCTGAGCGTGCGCGCGGGACGTGGCGTGATGGCGGTGGCACTGCTGGCGCTGGCGGCGTGCGGCGGCGAAGACGACGACGACGGCGGTCCGGTGGAGACGTGTGTGGTCGCGCCCGGAGACGGCCCGGTCGCGCCGACCAGCGGACCGATGTGCCAGCTCCTGTCGAGTTACCGGCTGTTCAGCGACCTCCCCGGCCAGGTGCCGGCGGCCGGCGTCGAGCCCTTCGATCTCAACACGCCCCTGTTCAGCGACTACACCGACAAGCTGCGCTTCGTGCACGTGCCTGACGGCGCGGCCATGGCGTGGCAGGACGTCGATTCGCTGGAGATGCCGGTCGGCACCATCCTGGCCAAGACCTTCGTCTATCCCGTCGATCGCCGTGATCCCGGGCAGGGCCGGAACCTGCTCGAGACCCGCATCCTGGTGCGCATGACCGATGGCTGGAAGGCGTCGGCGTACACCTATGGCGAGGACGACGGCGACGCCGAGATCGCGATCGCCGGCGAGTTCATCGACGCGTCGTGGATCCACGACGACGGCTCGACGAGGACCAACCGCTACGCCGTTCCCAACGTCAACCAGTGCGGCAACTGCCACGAGGAGCACGACGAGGTGCTCGGGCCGCTCGGCCCCAAGGCCGGCCACTGGAACCGCGTCCAGCCCGGCGGCAGCGAGAACCAGCTGGCGAAGTTCGTCCGCACCGGCTGGCTGAACGGCGCGCCTCCCGAGGCCCAGTGGCCGCGGACGGCGGTGTGGAACGACGCCGGCGGCGCCACGCTCGACGAGCGGGCCCGCGGCTGGATGGAGGTCAACTGCGCCCACTGCCATAACCCGCGCGGCGCGGCCCGAACCTCGGGCCTCGATCTCACCGCGGCCCAGATCGACCCGGTGCAGTTCGGCGTGTGCAAGCCGCCCGTGGCGGCCGGCGGCGGCTCGGGCGGGCGCCAGTTCGGGATCGTGCCTGGGCTACCCGACGAGTCGATCCTGGTCTACCGGCTCGAGTCGATCGAGGGCGACGTCAAGATGCCGGAGCTGGGCCGCAACCTGGTCCACGCCGAGAGCGTGGCGCTCATCCGCGAGTGGGTGACGGCGATGCCCGGCGCTTGCGCGACGGTTCAGTAGCGCGCCCGGCTCGAACCGAACCGTTCGTTCTGCGCGCCCGTGCGCCAGCACGGTCGAGTCGAAGGACGCATTGCGTGCTAGGGATGGTGTGCATGTCCGAGCTGGTACCGGCCGGCTGGTTCGACGACGCGGTCGCGCTCGCCGAGCGTGATGCGGGCGCGGCGGTGCGGCTGGTCGGCGAGCCGGGCCGGCTGCTGGCGGCCTCGGTCAACCCCGAAGTCGCGATCGCCGTCTTGCGAGCCATCTCGGCCCTGGCCTGGCGCAGCGACGAGGCCGCGGCGCTGCTCACCCGGGTCGAGCGCTGGCCCGACACGGCGGCAGTGAAACGCGCGCTCGGCCGCACCCAGCTCGTCATCGCCGCTGCTCGCGAGTACCGCCTGGTCTACACGCCGGTGCTGCCGCCGTACCTCTACGATCTGGTCGCGGTAGCGCCGTACGGCACGCTGGCCCAGCGCGTGGCCATCGGCGAGACCCTGCGCGGCGAGCTGGTCGACGATCCCGGCGGCTACCTGGCGTCGCTCGACACGCTGTCGGCACGCTGCTACGACCTGTCCCAGGCCCTGACCGTGCTGCTGGTCGAGGACATCGCGCCGGCCCGGCGCGAGCTCGCGACCCTGCCGCCCGAGGTCGCCGAGGATCTCGACACCCGGCTGACCCGGCTGCGCGGTGGCGCCGCGTCATTCTTGGTCTCGACCGGCGTGATCGGCGGCTTCGTCGGCGGCACCGTCGCCGGTTCGATCCTGCTCGATCCAGGCGTCGGCGTGATGATCGGAGGAGGCACCGCCGCCCTGGTCGGCTCCGTACGCGGCAAGGTCTACGACCGCTGGGTGCGCATCCCTCTGGCGGCGTTGCTGGCCGAGGTCGGTGTGACCCGCGCCTGCGCCCGCGAGCGCATGCGCCAGCGCGGCGGCCGCCTCGGCAAGTTCGCGCTCATCGCTGGCGACGACAACTCGCTCCGCCTCCTCGGCATGGTCGCCGCCTGCGCCACGACGTGGGCCGAGGGTGGCGGTCCGGTGTGGCAGCCGGCGTGGTGACTCCCGGCGAGGGGCGTTTCAGCTCCGCGTCGCCCGGTGCTCGAATGGGCGGGCCTGCTCGATCTGCGCGGCGAGCCGGAGCAGCAGGTCTTCTCGGCCGTAGGCGCCGACCAGCTGGATGCCGACGGGCAGGTTGCCGTCGGCGACGTGGAGCGGCAACGAGATCGCCGGCTGGCCGGTGACGTTGAAGGGCGCGGTGAAGGGGACGATCGCAGCGGCCTTGAAGATGCCCTCGAGCGGGTTCTGGGGCGAGCTGTCGTAGTAGCCGAGCGGCGGCGGCGGCTGGGTGATCGTGGTGGTGAGCCACACGTCCATGCGCTGCCAGCCGGCGGCGATGTCGCGGGCGGTGCGCTGGAGCCAGTTCCAGGCGGCGAGGTAGGCCGGCGCGGTCACGCTCTTGCCCATCTGGTAGAGGGCCCAGGTCAGCGGCTCGACGTCGTCGGCGGTGAGCTTGCGCTTGACCAGGGGCTCGAGGCCGTCGAGATCGGCGGCCACGCCGGCCGACCACACCGCCAGGAAGCGGGCCACGTACTCGGGGCGGTACAGCGCCGGCAGCTCGATCTCCTCGACGGTGTGGCCGAGCTCCTCGAGCAGGCGGGCGGTGGACATCACGCCGGCCAGGCAGGCCGGATCGATCGACGTCATCACGCCGGTGGGCGTGAGGTAGCGGGTGGCGAAGCCGACGCGCAGTTTGCCGACCGGCGCGCCGACCTCGGCGGCGTAGGGCCGTGACGGCGGCGGCGCGGCGTAGGGATCGCCGGGCTCGGCGCCGGCGATCACGTCGAGCAGCGCGGCGGCGTCGCGCACCGAGCGCGCGACCACGCCCTCGTTGACCAGGCCGCCCATGATATCGCCGGCGTCGGGGCCGAGCGAGGCGCGGCCGCGGCTCGGCTTCAAGCCGACCCGGCCACAACACGAGGCCGGGAGGCGGAGCGAGCCGCCGCCGTCGTTGGCGTGGGCCACCGGCACCAGGCCGGCGGCGACGGCCGCCGCCGAGCCACCGCTCGAGCCGCCGGTCGAGTGGCCGGCGTTCCACGGGTTGCGCGACGGTCCCCACGCCACCGGCTCGGTGGTGGGCACGATGCCGAGCTCGCTGCAGTTGGTCTTGCCGACGATCACGAAGCCGGCCTGACGGAAGCGGGTCACCAGGTACGAGTCGTGCGGGGCGCGGAAGCCCGCGTCCTTGAGCAGGCGCAGGCCGCCGGCATAGGGCGCGCCGGCGACGGTCGCCAGCAGATCCTTGACCAGGAACGGCACGCCGCGGAACGGTCCGTCGGGCAACGGCCGGTCGGCGGCGCTGCGGGCCTCGTCGTAGAGGCGGACGATCACGCTGTTGATCTCGCGGTCGTGGCGCTCGATGCGATCGATGGCGGCTTCCACCAGCTCGCGAGGCGTGACGGCGCGGGTGCGAACCAGCTCCGCCTGGGCAGTGGCATCGAGGGGAGCTAGCTCGGGCATGCGC
>SXJR01000385.1 GCA_005779305.1 Myxococcales bacterium | reverse complement strand
CTGGCCCTCATCTTCGACCGCATGGGCATCCGCACCGCCGACGTGCTCCAGGCCGCCGGCACCAAGTGGACCTTCCTGCGCTTCACGCCCGGCCTGGTCGGCGGTCACTGCATCGGCGTCGACCCGTACTACCTGACCACCAAGGCCCAGGAGCTCGGGTATCTGCCCGAGGTCATCCTCGCCGGCCGCCGCATCAACAACAACGTCGGTCCGTACCTGGCGCAGAAGTGCGTGAAGATGCTGTCCGAGGGTGACCTGTCCCTTCGCAAGGCGCGGGTCGGCATCCTCGGCCTCACCTTCAAGGAGAACGTGCCCGACCTGCGCAACTCCAAGATCCCCGACATCGTCGCCGAGCTCAAGCAGTACGGGATCAGCTGCATGGTCCACGATCCACTCGGCGACGCCGACGAGGCCCGCCACGAGTACGGCATCGAGCTGACCCCGCTCGCGCAGTTCCAGGATCTCGACGCGCTGTTCTTCGCGGTCAGCCACCAGGACTACCTCGAGGACGTGCGCGGGCTGCTGGCGCGGGTCAAGGACGGCGGCGTGATCATCGACGTCAAGAGCGCGCTCGACGCGCGCATGATGACGCGCGGTCTGCGATACTGGAGCCTGTGAAGGCGTTCCGCTGATGGGCCATCGCTACGACGTGGTGTGCGACGGGCTGATCTCCAAGCCGCGCCGCTGGCTGGTTACGGGGGTGGCCGGGTTCATCGGCTCGGCCTTGCTCGAGCGCCTGCTCGATCTCGGCCAGTCCGTGGTCGGCATCGACAACTTCTCCAACGGCAGCCAGGAGAACCTCGACGACGTCCTGGCCATCCACCCCGACCTCAAGCTGCAGTTCGAGTTCACCGAGGGCGACATCCGCGATCCGGCGACCTGCGCCAAGGTCTGCAAGGACGTCGACGTGGTGCTGCACCAGGCCGCGATCGGCTCGGTGCCGCGTTCGATCAAGGACCCCGAGCCGTACCACGCCACCAACGTGACCGGCTTCCTCAACATCCTGCTCGCCGCCCGCAACGCCAAGGTGAAGCGTTTCGTCTACGCGTCGTCGAGCTCGGTCTATGGTGATCACCCCGGGCTGCCCAAGCACGAGGAGTCGATCGGCAAGCCGCTGTCGCCGTACGCCGCGACCAAACGCATGAACGAGATCTACGGCGAGGTCTTCGCCGACGTCTACGACCTCGAGGTCGTGGGCCTGCGCTACTTCAACGTCTTCGGTCGCCGCCAGGATCCCAACGGCCTCTACGCCGCCGTGATCCCGCGCTGGATCGGCAACCTCATGCACGGCAAGCCCTGCGTGATCTTCGGCGACGGAAGCAACAGCCGTGACTTCTGCTACGTCGATAACGCCGTGCAGGCCAACCTGCTGGCGGCGTGCGCGCCCGCCGACCGACTGTCGAAGGTCTACAACGTCGGCTGCAACGGCCGCACCGACCTGCGCCAGCTCTTCGACGGTATCCGCGACAACCTCGCCAAGGTTCGACCCGACGTCGCCGGGGCCGAGCCGATCTTCGAGGCCCCGCGCTCGGGCGACATCCCCCATTCGCAGGCCTCGATCGAGAAGCTGAAGGGCGAGCTGGGCTACGCGCCCAGCCACGAGATTGGGCCAGGCCTGGCCGAGACCGTGGCCTGGTTCGCATCGCATCCCGAGCGCTGTTCATCTTGATGCGGCGGCGACCGCGGACCTGCTAGAGTCCGCAATTCATGTTCACGAAGAAGCTTTGGTGTGCGGCCGTGGTAGCTGCGAGCGCGGCGTGCGGCGGCAACGGCGGCAACGGCGGCGACGGTGGTGGCACCGGCAGCGGCAGCGGCATCGACGCCGCGCCCGCGCCGTACTGCCAACCCAAGGCCGGCACCAACCTCAAGCTCACCCAGATCGCGAGCGGCTTCAACCGCGCGGTCGGCGTGGCCGCGCCGACCGGCGACGCGCGCCTGTTCGTGATCGAGCAGATCGGCCGCATCCGCGTGGTCAAGGACGGCAACGTGGTGGCGGCGCCGTACCTGGACATCACCGGCAAGGTGGGTGCGGTCGGCACCGAGCAGGGCCTGCTCGGCCTGGCCTTCCACCCCGCCTTCGCCCAGAACGGACGCCTCTTCATCTTCTACACCTCGGATCCGTATGGTGATCTGGTCATCTCCGAGGTCGGCTCGACCCCGAGCGCCGACACCGCCAACGCGGCGAGCGAGCGGGTGATCCTGACCATTCCGCGCCGCTCCAACCAGGACAACCACAACGGCGGCACCGTGACCTTCGGGCCCGACGGCTTCCTCTACATCTCGGTGGGCGACGGCGGCGCCGCCAACAACTACCTCGAGCACGGTCAGAACACGCAGAGCCTGATGGCCAAGGTGCTGCGCATCGACGTCGACGGCGCTCAGCCCTACGCCATCCCGCCATCCAACCCGTGGGCCGGCGGCGGCGGCGTGCGCGAGATGTACGCCTGGGGTCTGCGCAACCCGTACCGGATCTCGGTCGATCCCGCCAATGGCGACCTCTACATCGGCGACGTCGGGCAGGGCTGGTACGAGGAGATCGACTACGTGCCGGCCGGCAGCGCCGGCCGCAACTTCGGCTGGGCCGTGTTCGAGGGCCCCGACTGCTTCACCGAAGACCCCGATGGCAACCAGGGCTGCAGCAGCCCTTCGGGCCTGACCGCGGCGCTGGTGGCCGACAACCGGCGCAACAACGGTCACTGCTCGGTGATCGGCGGCCACGTCTATCACGGCACCTGCATGCCCGACCTGGCCGGCCACTACTTCTACGGCGACTACTGCGGCGGCGTGGTGAGGTCGTTGCGGGTCCAGGGCGGCCAGGCGGTCGATCAGGTCGATCGCACCGAGGACGTCGATCCCAGCGGCCTCCTGTACCAGGGCCTGTCGAGCTTCGGCCTCGACGGCTTCGGCGAGCTGTACGTGACCACGGTGAACACAGGCCGCGTCTATCGCATCGAGGTGGAGTGAGCGACGAGCTGAGCGAGCTCGCTGCCGAGCTCGAACGGATCCGTGCCGAGAGCGCCGAGCGGTGGGTAGCGATCGGCAAGCTGGCGCCTGCCGCCAAGCGGCATCGCGAGCGCGCCGAGGACGCCCACCGCCTCCTGGCCGAGCTCCGGCGCGCGCTGGCCGCGCCCCTCGACGACGCGGGGCGGGCGGCGCTGGTGGCGCGGATCGACGCGGTCCTCGGCAAGAGCCCGTGACGCCGGTGTAGACTCGGGCCGATGTCCGACGACCTGCCCAAGCCCGAGCCCAAGGAGATCGACGAGAAGAAGGCGCTGGAGCTGCGCCACATGATCGAGGACAACGTCCTCAAGGGCGTGCCCTACGGGGAGGAGCGCTGCGACAACTGCCTCTACTACCTCGAGCCGGAGGCCAAGCTGTCCTACTGCTGGCATCCCAAGCTGCGCATCCTGGTCGGTGGGCCGTGGTGGTGTCAGTGGTGGGAGAAGCAGGAATGACGTTTCGCGCCGAGGAAGAATACGTCCCCGAGCACGAGCAGGCCGAGGACGTCGAGGAGGTCGTCGGCGAGCTGGCCGAGGACCAGACCGAGGAGGAGGAGGTCGAGGAGGAGGTCGCGCAGGAGCCCGACAAGGACGCGCTCGAGCTGGTCCGGCGCGTCACCGTGGTCGGCGTGGTCCGCGACCTGCTCGACCAGCGTTCGGTGGCGTCCGAGCGGATGGCGGTGCTGACCGATCACGAGCGGGAGGCGCTGGGCTTCCTGCACAACGTGGTCGAAGGGCGCACCCAGACCGGCAGGTTCATCTACGCCGAGCAACGCCTGGAGCAGCTCAACCTGGTGCTCGCCGATCTGCAGCCGCTGCTCGCCGTGGGTGGCATGGAGGGCCTGGACGTGACGCTGGGCGAGATCGTCGACGGCATCGACCACCTGCGCCACGAGCTCGAGCTGCTCGAGGAGGCCCAGGAAGAGGTCCGCCACGAGGTGGAAGAGAAGAAGGGCGACGAGGACGACGAGGACGACAAGGGCGACGACGGCGAGGCCGACGAGGCCACTGCCGCTGGCGGTAGCCTGACCGGCGAGCCGACCGCGGCCGACGGCAAGGCGGTGCCAGCACCGGCCGACGGCAAGAACCCGCCAGCCGGTGAGGCGAGCAAGCCCGGCTTCTTCAGCCGTGTGTTCGGCGGCAAGAAGAAGCCCGACGATCCCCAGGGCGGCGGGCCGTGACCGTGGCGCCGCCCGAGCTCGACGCCGAGCTGGCGGCGGCCATCGCCGTGATCCGGCTGCGCGCCGAGGCGGCGCTCCTGGCCCGGCTCAACGCCGGCAGCGGCTTCGCCGATCCGCGGGCGCCGTCGCAGGTGCACCGGCGCGATCCGGGCGCGAGCGCGCGGCTGGGGCGGGCG
>SXJR01000384.1 GCA_005779305.1 Myxococcales bacterium | reverse complement strand
GTCGAGATCGGGGCGGGCGAGCACCCGATCGAGGTCGGCGAGGCGAGCCCGACCCTCGCGTACGCGCCGGGCCAGCGTGCGGGCGCCGGCCTCGTCGGGCAGGACCGCGGCGAGCGGCGTGCCGGCGGCGCGGCGCAAGGCCGTGATCAGCGCCTGCTCGCGCGGGTCGACGGTGTCGTCGGCGGAGCAGCCGCCGGCGAGCATCGGGCCGTAGAGAGGCCACAGGGCGAGCACCAGCAGCCCGTCAACGGTCGAGGCCCTGCCGACGCCGATCGCGACCAGCGCCAGGACCGCGCCGATGCCGGCGTAGCCGACGGCGAGATCGATGACGGTCATGGCTCGGCTCCGGACTCGACGTGGTGGTCGTCGCCAGGCACCGGCGCCGCGTCGCGGGTGTAGACGCCGCGCGCCGAGCGCGCCGACCCCAGCACCGCATCGTAGAGGCTGCCCTCGACCGCACGGATGAAGGGCACGTCGGGTGTCCGCGGCCGCACCAGCCACGGTCGCAGCGTCCAAGCGCCCTGGGCGCCGACCACGGCGAACAGGAGCGCGAACAGGGCGAGCAGCGCGCCGGCGTCCCGGGTCGACGCGCGACGCAACCCGACGGCGAGCACCGCGACCGCGGCCAGGCCGCCGATCGCGCCGACGCCGACGGTGAGCAGGATCGAGCCGTGGTAGCTGGTGTCGACGGCGCGGGCGACGAGCAGGACCGGCACCATCGCGACCAGGACGAGCGCCCCGACGGCCAGCGCCATCATCACCAGCGCCAGATCGCGGGCCAGGCTCGCCGGCCGGCCCAGCGCGCGGCCGACCGCGGTCAGCGCCGGCGCGCACAGGGACGCGGTGCCGAGGAGCGCCAGCGGCAGCTTGATCGCGGCGAACGCGATCTGCTCGCCCCCGCGGAAGCTGCCCATGGCCGCGCCGGTGAGCGCGGCACCGACGACGATCGTGGCCAGGAAGGTGCGCATCAAGCTGGCGAGTCCTACGCCCGCCTCGATCCGGGCCATCACGCCGGCGCGATCTCGGAGGAGTTGATCGACGAGGGAGAGGCCGCTCACACGGCCGATCACGACGTCTCCCATCACCGCCTCGGCGATCACAGCGTCACCTCCGTGGTCAGCTCGCCGAACAGGCGCGCGCCGATCACCAGGGTGATCGCCGCCCACGTCCAGAACAGCGCGCTCCGCCCCGAAACCGGGAACGCGCCCTCGAACAGCGCGCCGTGGAGCACGCGCAGGCCGATCACCGAGCCGGTCGCCACGGTGACCGCCCCGAGCGCGAAGGCCGTGCCTTCACCCGAGCTGGCGCCCAGGAACAGGAGCGGCATCACGAAGCCGAGGTGGACCAGGCCGAGGGCGTGGAGGGCACGGCCGACCGCGCGCACCACGTGCCCGACCGGCGGCGCCGCGCCGACCACGGCGGTGGCGATGTAGAGCGCCGGTAGCGTCAGCGCGGCGACGGCGAACACCACCGCCGGCACGGCGATCATCGGAGCCGGATCGCCGAGGCGCAGGGCGAGCACGCCACCGACGGCGAGCGGGCCGGCGGCGGCGGCGGCGACGGCGAGCGGGAGGGGGAGCGGGAGGGGGAGCGGGAGGGGTTCGGGCGGTGGTGGTGCGGTCGACATGGCGTTCCTCTCGGGTTGTGAGAGAGAGGAGACGCCAGCGTCGTCGAGGCTGTGTGCGGGTGGAGAGGAGAGATGGAGGAGGGGATGTGGAGAAACGGTGAAGACGAACGGGAAACGGGAAACGGGAAACGGGAAACAGGAAACGGGGACCGGGAGGCGGGAAACGGGAGGCGGGGACCGGGGACCGGGGAACGGGGAACGGACCTCAGGTCGTGAGGGGAGCGAAGGCGATGACGCTGTAGGCGATGGCCTCGTCGCGCGACGGGTTGTGATAGCCGTGGCGCTGGTCGCCTCGAAACACGACGACGTCGCCCGGCTCGAGCAGGAAGCCGTCGCCGGCGACGAAGAGCTGGACCTGGCCGCGCTCGCAGGCCAGGTACTCGCGAGTGCCGGGCGCGTGCGGCACGCCGGTCATGCGGGCGCCAGGCGGCAGCGTCATGCGTTCCATGTCGAGGCCGGGCAGCGGCTCGGGCAGGAGCTTGCGGACGCTGACCGGGCCGCGAGTCCGCACCGGCAGCTCGGCGGCGCGCAGGTGGCGGACCGGGGTGCGCGGCGAGGCCAGGAGCTCGTCGAGCCGGAGCTGGAGCGCGTCGGCGACGCGGGTGAGGACCTGCAGCGTCGGGTTGGCGGCGCCCGACTCCAGGTGCGACCAGGTCGCGCGCGGGATGCCGGCCAGCTTCGCGATCTGCTGCTGCGAGAGGCCACGGGCCTCGCGGATCGAGCGGACGTTGGCGGCGAGGTGATCACTGGCGCTGGGGCGTTCGCCCATGGGTTGGCCTCCTGCCAACAGAATGGCACGACGGATGACTTCCTGGCAGCCCGACGCAACCTGGAGTCATGAACGAACCCAGCTGCGACGTGATCGACCTTCGAGGCAAGAACGTGCTCGTCACCGGCGCCAGCCGCGGCCTGGGCCGAGCGCTGGCCGAACGGCTGGCGGCGCTCGGCGCGCGCGTGGTGGGCGTGGCCCGCGGCGAGGCCGAGCTCACCGCCGCGATGGCGGCGATCCGCGACGCCGGCGGCGAGGCCCACGCCGTGGTCGCCGACGTCGCCGACAAGGACGCGATCGCGCGCGTCGCCGGCCAGGCCGCGGCGCTGATCGGCCCGATCGACGTGCTGGTCCACAACGCCAGCACGCTCGGGCCTACGCCGCTGCGCCTGCTGCTCGACACCGACTGCGAGGACCTGGCCGCGGTGCTGGAGACCAATCTGGTCGGCCCGTTTCGCCTGACCAAGCTGATCGCCGGCCCGATGGTGCTGCGCGGCAGCGGTGTGGTGGTCCACATCAGCTCGGACGCGGCGGCCTCGGCGTACCCGCGCTGGGGCGCGTATGGCGCGGCCAAGGCGGCGCAGGATCACCTGTCGCGGATCCTCGCCGCCGAGCTCGACGGCAGCGGCGTGCGCGTGCTCGCGGTGGATCCGGGAGAGATGGACACCGCCATGCACGCGGCCGCCATCCCCGACGCCGATCGCGACGCGCTGGCGGGGCCGGCGACGGTGGCCCGCGCCATCGTCGACATGATCCGCGATCCCGTTCGTGCGCCCGGCGGTGCTCGCCTGGAGGCGCCGGCGTGGACGCCGACGGAGACCACGTGAGCCGCCTGCACGCGGCGGCCGTCGATCGTCACGCCGTGCGGCTGATGGTGATCGATCCACGCCGCGAGGGCGACGCGGCCATCGACGTCACCGGCTTCGCGGCGCTACCGGCGCGGCTCGCCACCGGCGATCTGGTGGTGGTCAACGACGCCGCAACCCTGCCCGCCTCGTTCGCCGGCCTCGTCGCCGGCGGGACGAGCCAGGGTGCCCCGGTCGAGGTGCGACTCATCCCGCCGGTGCGCGGCCCCCACGTGGCGGCCGTGCTCTTCGGTGCCGGCGACCACACCACGCCGACCGAGCGGCGACCGCCGCCGCCGCCGCTGGTGCGTGGCGACATCATCGCGCTCGGCGGGAGGCTGCGCGCGCGCGTCGTCACCGTGGCCGGCCGGCAGGCGACGCTCGACCTCGAGGTGACCGGCCCCGACGGCGAGCTCGCGACCGAGCTCGAGGCGCTGTGGCAGGCCATCTACGCCGCCGGTCGACCGGTGTTGTACGCGCACCGCGCCACGTCGCTGCCGCTGTGGGCCGTGCAGACCGTGTACGCCGGACGACCGTGGTCGGCGGAGATGCCGTCGGCGGGGCGGCCGCTGACCTGGGACATCCTGCTCGGGCTGCGCCGTCGCGGCGTCGACATCGCGACGCTGACCCACGCCGCCGGGCTCTCGGCCACCGGCGACGCCGTGCTCGACGCCGCCCTGCCGTTGCCCGAGCCGTACGACATCCCGACCGCGACCATCGACGCGATCGCGGCGACCCGCGCCCGCGGCGGTCGCGTGATCGCGGTCGGCACGACCGTGGTGCGCGCGCTCGAGGCTTCGGCGCTCGCGACCGGCGCGCCGGTCGCCGGGCCCGGGCTCGCCGCGCTGGTGATCACGCCCGAGCACCGGCTGCGGGTCGTCGACGGCATCATCAGCGGCCTGCACGGTCCGGAGGAGAGCCACTTCCGCCTGCTGGGCGCGCTGGTACCGCGCGCGACGCTCGATCGTGCGCTCGATCGCGCCGCCGCCGCCGGCCTCGCCGGCCACGAGCTCGGCGACGCGTGTCTCATCGTCCCCGGGGGTGGCACCGCGACGCCGTACCCGTGACATGGCAGACTCGGGGCGTGGCGGACGACGACGAGATCATCAAGGCGGCCAACAAGTTCTTCGGCAAGGTCGGCAGCACGCTCAAGCAGGCCGGCAAGTCGGCGGTGAAGGCGGGCCAGACCGTCGCCGGCGTCGGCCGCGGCTCGGTGCGGGTGACCCTCGATGCCGCGCGCGCCGCACCCGGTGGCGACCTGCGCGGCAAGGTCACCCTCGATCTCAACGAGCCCGTCGACGCCAAGAAGCTGGTGGTCGAGCTGCGCGCCAGCCAGCGCGTGGTCGACGCCCGCGGCGGCGTGCGCGCCATCGCCGCCACCAACACCACGATCTACCGCTTCGAGAGCGAGCTGGGTGGCGCCCGCCGCTACCACAAGGAAGAGCTGCCCTTCACGCTCACCGTGCCCAAGGACCTGGGCGCGCGTCCGCAAGCGCCGGCCGGCCGCATCGGCGATGTCGCCCGGGCCGTCTCGTCGGTCGTCACCCCCACCTCGGGCCCGCTCGAGTGGCGCGTCGTCGCGACGCTGGTGATCTCCTTCGGCCGCGACCTCGATCACTCCGTCGACGTCGTCGTGGTCTAGATCTTCTCGGCCACGGCGATGTGACGATCGCTGGCGTCGACGCGGGCGGCGACGAAGCGAGGCAAGAGCGCGAGGGCGGCCTCGGCGAGATCGCGATCGCCGGTGAGCTTCCAGCCGCGGGCCTCGAGCCATGCCGGCAGTGCGGGCGGGTGCCAGCCGAAGGTGAAAGGCTCGCCGACGCGGGCGACGGCGGCGGCGGCGAGGCGGCGCAGGCCGCGCGGGCGCTCGAGCATGTCGCGGGTGAGGTAGTTGAAGACCAGGCGAGTGCCGGGGCCGCCGAGGGCGCGAGTGGCGGCGACGGTGGCGTCGATGGCCTCGGGCGAGAGGTACATGGTGACGCCCTCCCAGATGGTGAGGGTCGGGCGACGGACGTCGAGGCCGAGCTCGGCGAGCGCGCCGGGGAGCTCGGCGAGCGGACGGCGCTCGAAGTGCCAGGCCACGTAAGTGACCGCCGGCGACGCGCCGACCTCGTCGAGCACGGCGCGCTTGCGGGCCTGGGTGGCGGGATGATCGACTTCGAACACGCGCGCACCGGCGAGGCGGTCGGCGAAGCGGGCGGCGCGGCAGTCGTAGCCGGCGCCGAGGATCACGATCTGGCGGCCGCCGGCGGCAAGGAACGAGCGCAGCTGATCATCGAAGAGGCGGGTGCGGACCTGCATGTAGCCGACCCAGCTCGCGACCTGCGGCAGGCGGATGAGTCCGGCACGCACGGCCGGCTGGGCACCGGCGCGAGCCAGGGCCCGGGCCCAGCGACCGCCGAAGCGTGCGCCGTACGGATCGTCGGCAATCCGGGCGTCGCCGAGGAGGCTGCCGAGTCCGCGCCATCCGGCGACCCACGAAGCGGTGAAACTGGCCTGCTGGTCTCTCATGTCGGCCTCATACGATCGTGGTCCCGGCGAGAAGCGTCCAGGCCTGGATCACCTGGATGAGAGTCGCGGCGTCGGGCGCGCGATAGGCGCAGGTCAGGCCGCCTTGGCGCACGGTGCCCGGCACCAGCTCGGCGGCGTCGGCGCAGGCGGCGTTGACGAAGTCGATGGCGAGATCGAACGGCGGCGGAGGACGGAACGGCGCGAGCTTGCCGTCGCGGGCCCGGGCGACGGCGCGGGCCGAGGCTTCCCGGATCTTCTGGCGGGCGACCTCGGGGTGCAACATGCGCGCGGCGTAGCGGGTGATGGCGTCCTTGACGGCGACCACGTCGACGTCGCCGAGGTGCTCGCGGGCCTGGGCGCAAACCGTGGAGTCGCCAGTGACCAGCGCGATCGGCACCGAGAGCGCTCCGCACACGGCGGCGTTGAGCGCGGTCTCGTTCCAGTCGCGGCCGCCGACGCGACAACGAGCGACGACGCGGCCATAGTAAGTGTGATCGAGGATGCCGGCGCGGCTGCCGGCGCCGGCGTGGTAGCCGACGAAGAGGGCGCAGGCCATGCCCGCGGTCACACCCTGGACCATCGACAGCGGCTTGAGCGAGCCCGAGATGAGTTCGGCGCGCGGATCGAGCTCCTCGAGCACGAAGTTGCGCATGTCGCCGTGCGAGTCGTTGACGAGGACCGCGGTGGCGCCGCCCTCGAAAGCGCCGGCGATCGCCGCCGAGGCCTCGAGGGTCATCCAGCGCCGGGCGCGTTCGTAGTCGTGGCCGGTGCGACGCGTCTGATCGACGTGCACCACCCCGGCGACGCCTTCCATGTCGACGCTGAGATAGACCTTCACGGCCACGAGGCTACCCCGACGCCGATGTCGCGGTCATCCGCGCGGCCCGCATCTGCGATGCACGCAACCCCGCGACACGAGCCGCGCGCGTGCGGCCCGCGTCTTGCGCTGTGCGGCGGCGTGCGCTCGCGTCCCGTGGGAGTCACTTCCGTGCTGGTCATCACGATCGCGGCCGCGACCGCGTCGGCCGACGACGCGCCGCCGCCGCTGACTCACACCACGCCGCTGACGCCGACCGGCGAGGTGCTGCCGCGCGGCCACGTCCAGCGCGTGCAGTCGCTCACCGCGTTCATGCACCACTCGGCGATCGGCCTGGGCAGCGGCGCAGAGCTCAGCCTGACCTCGCCGCTCCTGCCCATCCCCATCGCCGGCGGCGACGTGCAGCTCCGTTTGTCGGTCCTGCCGCCGTCGTCGCGCCTGCGCCTCGTGCTCGGCGCCGCGGCGACGATCGAGTGGATCAACGGCTTCGATGCCTGGACCGCCGCCACCGCGACCATCGCCTGGCGCGAGCCGCGCTGGTCGGTGCACGCCACCCTGCGCGCCGCCAACCACGCGGCCCACCCCGATCGCCTCGGCCTCGCAACCGCCGGTGTCACCCACACGGTCGGCAAGACCGGCCTCCTCTACGCCGAGGTCGCCGACCTCGGCTGGCTCCATCCCTCGACCTGCGCCGGCTACCACGGCGCCGACTCCCATCCCTGCCGCGCCCGCGACGCCGTCCATCTCCTGTGGATCGGCGCCTGGTGGCGCGCCCGCGACATGCGCGCCGGCATCTCCGCCGCGGTCATCGATGTCGACAGCCTGACCGTCCCCGTCCTCCCCCTCCTCTCCTTCGCCTGGGACCACGATCTTCAGCCTTGACGTGGGTGACACCTTATTGGATAAACCACTTATCCAGTGAGCCACAACCTCTCGGCCATCCCTGCCCGCGAACCTGCTCATCAGGCGTGCGAGCACGCGCTCCGTCGCGCCGTGCTCGTCGGAGATCTCGTGGCCGGAGACCGGCTGCCTCCGGAGCGGGAGCTGGCGGCCACGCTAGGTGTCAGCCGTCTGACCT
Organism: Myxococcales bacterium; assembly: GCA_005779305.1. GTDB lineage: Bacteria > Myxococcota_A > Polyangia > Haliangiales > Haliangiaceae > UBA2376. Next base: position 4,347 of record SXJR01000384.1, on the reverse strand, counting down.
TGCGGGCGGCGCTGGCGACGCTCACCGCCCAGGGCCTGCTGGCGGTGCGCCACGGGTCCGGGTACGTGGTGCAAGACATCCGCCTGCGGGGCGGGCCCGACCTGTTGCCGGGGTTGACGGCGATAGCGCACGCACGGGGCGAGCTGCCGGCGGTCGCGGCGGAGCTGATGCGGGTCCGGCGGCATCTGGCGCGCGCGGTGCTCGAGCACCTCGCCGAACAACCGCCGCGGGCGGCCGACGTGCGCGCGTTCGCGGCCGCGGTCGACATCATGGCCGCGATCGCGGCCGAGGCGCCCGCCGATCTCGACGCGCTCGCCGCCGCCGACATCGCCATCGTCGCCGTGCTGCTCGACGCGACCCGCAGCCCGGTGCTGCGGCTGTGCCTCAACCCGGTGACCGCCGTGGTCATCGGCTCGACGCCGCTGTGCGCCGCCATGTACCGCGCGCCCGAGACCAACGTCGCCGGCTGGCGCGCGCTCGGCGCCTGGCTCGCCGCGCCCAGCGCGTCCGCCATCGACAAGGTGATCGCCGTCCTCGCCGAACGCGACCGCGCCACCACCGACCTGTTGAAGAAGCAGGCCGCCGCCGCCCGGAAAGCCCCATGACCCATCCCTGGTATGTCCGCGCCGTCCTGGTCGAGCCCGATCGCGTGCTCGATCACCTCGCCCGCATGCGCGCCCGCGGTGTCGTCGACGTCGATCCGTCGCCGTGGCAGCTCTGCCTCGGCGTGCTGCGCCTCTGGCACCGGCTGGTGTTCCGCACCAACACCGTCGGCACCTCGCCGGGCGGCCGCGTCCGCCCCACCCTGCGCGCCCGCCTGCTCCACTGGCGCGCGCTGCGTCTGCCGTTCCTGCTGGCCGAGCGCGCCGTCGCGCCGCTCGACTTCACCGGCCTGCGCAGCGATCCCGATCGGCTCATGCGCCACCTGCTGGGCGCGCACCACGACCGCGACCAGTTCGTCTTCGACCTCGAGCTCATGACCGGCCATGGCACCCTCGAGGAGCTGCGCGCCCGCGTCGCCGGCATCGTCGACGGCAGCGATCCACGCGCCACCTGGCTGCGCGACCTGACCGTGTTCGAGGGCTACCACGAGCATCTCGCCGACGCGGTCGAGGGCGCCATCGACCACGGCCTCGACATCGCCGCCGACGCCGCCGACGATCCCGACCTCACCTTGCGCGGCGCCATGCGCTGGTGCGCGCGCCAGCCCACCACTCCGGCCGACACCTTCGCCGCCTGGCGCGCCGGCTCCTTCCGCCTCGACAGCGACGCCCGCCTCGGCGTCGCTCGGATGATGTGACCATGACCACCACCACCTCGATCGATCGCGGCCACGTCCTGAGCGCCAGCAAGGGCGAGCTCGCCCGACTCCTCGCCGCCGGCCGGGCCTTCGATCCGGCCGCGCTTGCCGGCTGGACCTTCCACGGCACCAGCCTGGGCCTGCCCGCCTGGATCGAGCGCCTGACCTGGAAGGCCTTCGCCAAGGCATTTGTCCGGGAACCGGACACCCGCATCCGCGGCTGGAACGTGCGCTGCCAGCAGACCACCCCGCCCACCTGGCAAGCGCGCCGGCGCGACGGCGTCCCGGTCACGTTCGGCCACTTCGAGGTCGTGCTCGACCGCGGCACGGTGCTGCTCGACTACGGCAAGGGCGGCAATCGCCGGACCGATCCAGTCGGCGCCGTCCGCGATCCCCTGGTCGCCCTCGACGATCGCAGCGAGCTCCTCCTCGGCCAGAGCCTGCTGGCCATCGCCGGCCGCCGCGTCGCCACGCCGTCGTACTTCCTGCTCGAACGCGGCTCACGTGTCGAGCACGTCGCTCACCCACCGAGGTCACGCTACGCTGCGCCCCAACCGAGCGGCGCGAGGCCTCTGGTCTGACTCGGGTCGGGCCGGCGTGCCCCGCTGGAGCCGGCCGATCGATGCGGGGCTGTGATTGAATCACAGGCCCCATGAAGCTCTACCGATTCGCGTACAGCTGCTACGCGCGCTTCGCCCAGGCCGTCATCGACCTGGCCGGCGTGCCGTGCGAGATCGTCGAGGTCCCGTTCGGCGATCGCGAGGCGCTGGCCCGTTTGACCCGCGGCTACATCCAGGTGCCGGTGCTCGAGCGCGACGACGGCACCGTGCTCACCGACTCGCGCCGCATCGTCGAGACCCTGTGCCGCGACGACGCGCGCTTCGCCGGCCTGGTCCCACCAGCCCAGGCCGCCGTCGCCTGGGCCTACGTCGACTGGGCCAACAACCTCTTCGAGGACGTCGCGTTCCGCCTCTCGTCGCCGGCCATCGCGCGCCGCTTCCCCACCCACTTCGAGCGCGCGCTCTTCGTCTTCATCAAGGAGCGCAAGTACGGCACCGGCTGCCTCGATGCCTGGTTCCGCGACGCCGACGCGATCGGCGCGCGCTTCGAGGAGTTGCTCGCGCCCACGCTGGCGACCCTGGCCGTGCGCCCGTTCCTCCTCGGCGACAAGCCCACCATCGCCGACGCCGCCCTGTACGGCCAGATCGTCATGGTCGAGTACGGCGCGGCCGATCGCCTTGCCGCCTTGCCGCCGCAGCTCCTGCAGTGGAAGGCGCGCCTCGAAGCGACCCTGGGCGCCCCGCCCTACGGTCGCCCGGCCCGCGAGCACCGGCCGCGCGCCGCCATGGACGCCGCGCTCGCCGCCGCCACCGCCGGATCGACGCGCACGGCCCGCCTCGAGCTCATCGTGGTCCGGCCCGCGGTCGATCACCGCGCCACCCCGGCCGAGGCCGCGCTGGTCCAGGACCGCGGCCTCACCGGCGATCACTGGGCGACGGTCGGCAAGCCCAAGGCCCAGGTCTCGCTGATGGACGTCCGCGTCGCCGGCGCCATCGCCGCGCGCGACGACTGGTCGCTCTTCGGCGACAACCTCTTCGTGGATCTCGACATCGGCGAGGCGTCGCTCCGCCCCGGCGACCGCCTGGCCATCGGGGGCGCGCTGCTCGAGATCACTGACGAGCCACACCTCGGCTGCCGTAAGCTCATGGCCCGCTTCGGCGCCGACGCCCTGCGCTGGGTCAACGCCAAGGACACGCGGACCGATCGCCGGCGCGGGGTGTACGCGCGGGTCATCGAGTCCGGCGCCATCCACGTCGGCGACGCCATCGAGCGCCGCTGACGGAGTTGCCTACTTGCCGCGCGGCAGGTCGGCGAGCGTGTGCTTCGGATCCAGGTAGCTCTGCAGCTTGCCCTTGATGTACTCGGTCGCCTTCTTGCGCCAGAGGAAGCCAGGGTCCTCGCCGCGGAAGCGGACCACGCCGGGCTCGAGCCGCATCTCGCCGTCGATCTTCACGACCATGTACTTGCCGTGGAAACGGGCGCGATCGTCGTCGGACCAGGTCACGCGGATGCCGTGCCGGTTGTGGAGATACTCCCCCAGGACTTCGAGGCGCGCGCGAGCTTCCGTGGGAGGCAGCTCGTGCTTGTAGTCGATCTCCATCGATCGGAATCTAGCAGCACCCGTCGACTTGGGTGCAAGGGAGCTGACCGATCGCGAACCGCGGGTTGTGGTTCGACCTCCCACCTGCGTAAGAGTTTTCGCGCTTCGGTAGACGCGCGTGTCACTTCGGCTGGATGCCGCGCGCCGACGACTGCTCGAGCAACGTGCGCTGCTCGCCGCTGAGCTTGGCCTCGCAGGCGCGGAAGCGCGCCTCGTCGGGCGCGGCCACGTAACATGCGCGCGCGTCGACCGACCAGCCGTCCTGGCGACAGGCCTTGACCATCGCGTCGCGCAGCGGCGCGACCAAGCCGCGCACGGCATCGCGCTCGGCGGGGCTGACCTTGTCCTGCTTGGCGAGATCGGCCTCGGCGATGGCGAGGAAACGCGCGCCGACGGCGTCGCAGCTCGACGAACCCGCGCCCTTCTTGCAGCCGGCCACGGCGACCACGACGAGCGACGCGAACGCGAGGGTGCGGATCACCGCACGGTTATCGACGCCGGTCGGTGGGCTGTCAAGAACGCACCGGACCGGGGCACGTTAGGATGTGCCGGTGACGACCCGCGGCATCACGTGGGCGCTGGGCGCGCTGGTGGCGCTCGCGTACGCCTCGGTGCTGATCGGCGGACAGACCTTCGCCGACCTCACCTGGCTGGGCGAGGTGGCGCCCGCGCGTCTCGCCGCCGGCGACGCCATCGCCCACGGCGAGCTGCCGGCGTGGTGGCACGAGGCCGGCTTCGGCGTGCCGCTGCTCGCCGAGGGCACCCACGGCGCGCTCTATCCACCGGCGTGGCTGGCCGCGGCCGGGCCGGCCGCGCTCGACGCGATCGCGATCGCCCACCTCGGGCTCCTGGCGATCGGCACCGCGCTCCTGGCCGGTCGGCTCGG
>SXJR01000383.1 GCA_005779305.1 Myxococcales bacterium | reverse complement strand
GGCTGCGGCTGCGGCTGCGGTCTGGCCCCTGCCTCCATCCCGCCGTTCGCTTCTCGATGACACCCCCACCAGCCTCGTGGTACGCCAGCGTCGTGCGTCGCGCCCTCCTCGCCATCTGCCTCGCCAGCAGCGGCGCCTGCGATCTCGGCGCCGACGCGTCGCCGATCGACGCCATGTCCGGCGACGGGGCACTGCCGCCCCTCGATGGTGACCTTGTGCCGCCGGTCGGCAGCGACACCACCCTCGACATCGCCTGCTGGAACCTGGAGTGGTTCCCCAAGGACACCCGCACCGTCGAGCTGGTGGCCAGCCTGATCACCAGCCTCGAGCTCGACGTCGTCGTTGTCGAGGAGGTCGCCAGTACCCTGGCCTGGGATCAGCTGGTCGCTCGCCTGCCACTACACGAGGGCGTGCTCTCGACCCACCGCTACTCGCCGACCGAGTACCAGAAGATCGGATACCTCTACCGCGCCGATCTGGTCGCGGTCGGCGAGCCCGAGCTGCTCTTCACCGGCTCCACCTACGGCTTTCCGCGGCCGCCGATGAAGCTGCGCGTCACCGCCGGGTCCCTCGCCTTCGACATGATCGGCGTGCATCTCAAGGCCGGCGTCTCCGAGGACGACTCGCAGCGCCGGGCCTCGGCCATGCGCACGCTCGAGGCCTACGTCCGCGCGCAGGTGGACGAGGGCAGTGAGGACGAGGTCGTGGTGCTCGGCGACTTCAACGAGACCATCAACACCAGCTACGGCATGGCGGTGATGGCGCCCATGCTGGCCGCCCCCGATCGTTACCGCTTCCGCACCCAGGAGCTCGCTGCCGCCGGCGAGGTCACCTACATCCCGAGCGGCAAGATCATCGATCACGTGGTGACCACCGCCGGCTTCGTCGACGAGCTCGGCGACGTCCAGGCCGTCATCCCGCGCCTCGACGCCCAGATGGCTCGCTACGAGCCCTACGTGTCGGACCACCTGCCGGTCGTGCTCTCCATCCCGGCGCCAGCGGCCGCGCCGTAGTACCTTCGACGCGTGATCGGGCAGACCCTGGGGACGTATACGATCGAGCGCGAGCTCGGTCGTGGCGGAATGGGCGCGGTCTACACCGCCGTCCACTCGCTGCTCGGGCGCCGCGCCGCCGTGAAGGTGCTCCTGCCCGAGCTGTCGAAGGACCAGGCCATCGTGCAGCGCTTCTTCAACGAGGCGCGCGCGGCCACCGCGATCAAGCACCCCAGCATCGTCGAGATCTACGACTTCGGCTGGGCTCCCGACGGTAGCGCCTTCATCGTGATGGAGCTGATGGAGGGCGAGTCGCTGGCTACGCGCCTGCAGCGACTCGGCCGCCTGCCGGTGGCGCAGGCCGTAACCATCGCCCGCCAGATCGCCAACGCGCTCGGCGCCGCCCACAAGGCCGGCATCGTCCACCGCGATCTCAAGCCCGACAACGTCTTCCTGGTCTCCGACATCGAGGTGGCGACCGGCGAGCGCGTGAAGCTGCTCGACTTCGGCATCGCCACGCTGGCCGCCGAGGGCGCCGCGTCGCGTACGACGACCGGCGCGATCATGGGCACGCCGGTCTACATGTCCCCCGAGCAGTGCGAGGGCGCGCGCCAGGTCGACCACCGCACCGATCTCTACGCGCTCGGTTGCATCCTGTTCCAGATGATCGCCGGTCGCGTGCCGTTCGAGAGCGAAGGCGTGGGCGGGCTCATCGGCATGCACCTCTACGTCGCGCCGCCGACCTTGCGATCGGTCGTGCCCGACGCGCCGGCCGAGATCGAGGCGGTGGTGGCGCGTTTGCTGGCCAAGCCGCCGGGAGAGCGTTATCAGAGCGCCGAGGAGCTGGTGGCGGCGCTCGGTCGCGCCGGCACCGCGCCTTCGTTCCCGCCCTCGATGCCGCACAACGCAGCCATCGCGCCGATGGCGCCGTCGCGGTCGCCACCGTCGACCACGCTCTCGGCCGCGGCCAGCGCCGGCACGGTGCCACGCACCGAGAGCACGTCGAGCAAGCGCGGCCTGTGGTTCGCGCTCGCGGGTGTCGGCGTCGTCGCCGCCGGTGTGGCCACCGTGGTCGCGATGGCGGGCGGCGGGGGCCAGGCCGCGACCTCGGCGACGACGGCCGACGCCACAGCGATCGCCGTGATCACTGACGCCGGCCCCGACGCTGGCGCCGTCACCATCGACGCCGCGCCGTCCACCGCCGGCGCCGTCGAGCGCCTGCGCACCGCCCTCGAGACCCACCGCTGGGACGTGGCCAAGCGCGAGCTCGACGCCATCTACGACGCCACCACCGACGGACATCCCGACCGCACCGCCGCCGACGAGCTCATGGCCATTGGCCGGCCCCACATCATCGCCGAGGCCCGCGCCTCGATCGAGGCGGCGTCGAAGCGCTCCGACTGCACGGGGGCCAAGGCTCTCGCCGATCAGGCCGTCGACGACTGGGGCGACGACGCCCTGCCGCTGCTCAAGGTCGCGGCCCGGTGCAAGAGCTCGCGGCCCAAGCCGCCCGATCCCAGGCCGCCCGATACTGGGCCGCCCGTCCCCGGGCCACCCGATCCCAGGCCGCCCGGCGATCGCCTGACCAAGACCGAGATCATGAAGGTCATGAGCCGCGCCCGGTCCAGCGTCATGGCCTGCGGCCAGAGGAACGGCTTCACCGGCACCATCCGCGTGCGCCTCGAGATCGCAACCGACGGCACGGTGTCGAGCGCGGCCGTCGAGGGCGGCGACAGCGGGCCCGTCGATGACTGCATCGCCAGGGTGGTCCGCCCGCTCCGGTTCCCGAAGGCCCCGGCCCCGACCAAGATCACCTTCCCGTTCGATATCAGGTCCGGCGGCCCGCCGCCGGCGGAGAGGCCGGAGCCGATGACCGGCCCGGTGGAAGAAGGGTACGGGGAACGGTAGCGTCACCGGTTTGCCGCCCCATGACCGGGCCGCCGTCGGACTACAAGTAGTGACGGCTTACATGCGGGGGTGAGGGCCGATCGATCCGCCGTAGTAGCGAACGCCGATCAGGAAGGCGAGGGTATCCCCGATGCCGACCGGGTCGGGAGGGGTGACATCCAGCCCCACCGCTGCGGCTACATCGATCGACGGGGCCACGTTGTAGACCGCGGTGACTTTGGCCGGCGTGGTATCCGCGAAGATGAAGGCGTTGGCGGAATCGGCGATCTTGAACGTGGCCAGCGTGGTGTCGAGCTGTACGTACAAGAGCGGCGTCGGGTGGTAGCCCACCGCCACCGGCACCCCGAGGGTGATCGGCTTGGCCATCGCGGTGTCCTCGGCCAGGGCGACCTGGAGCTGGCCGCCAGGCGTGATGAGACACAGCGTGTCGCTCACGTTGTACTGCACCTGCGCACCCACCCCCAGTGGCCGCATGCCCTCGGCGAGGAAGCTGTAGCCGGTCTGAGCCCGCGCGATCGCCTCGAGCTTTCCGCCCATGGCGCCGCGGACGGCAGCGTAGCCCACGTTGACATCGAGCGCGCCCTTGGCCTCGAACTCCTTGAGTGCAAACGCGTAGAAGGCGGTCGCTTCGAGCTTGTCGTTGATGCCGTAGCCGCCGACCAGCCCGAGCGCGTCGACCGAGACGTCGTTGTTGGCGACGTTGTCCGCGCCGGCCTGGAACACGCCGCCGGGCAAGGTCAGCGGGCGAGCGATCACCGAGCGCGGATAGCGGGGCGACGACGCCGACGCGGTGCCGTCTTCCGCGTCGGGCGCCGGCAGGGCCTCGGCGGCCCCTTCGGCCTCACCTTCACCTTCGGCCTCGCCTTCGCCGGCGCCTTCGCCGTCCTCTTCTCCTTCGGCCCAGCTCGCGGCAGGCACCAAGGCGATGAGCGTCGTGGCGACCAGACCTAGCTTTGTGATTCGCGTGATCATTCGTTCCTCCCTTTGTGTCGGCAACGTATCCCGCCTTGCGCACCGGGATGTTTCCGCCGCGCAAAACCTGATCGCATCTCGATGAGTCACGCTCGCCGGCCTTGACGGCGAGAACTGCTCATGAATTCAGCTCGCCGACCAGCCTGGTGATGGCTGGCCCGATCTGATCGAGCGGCAGCACGTAGATCGCAGCGCGCATCTCGACCGCCGCCTTGGGCATGCCGTAGACCACGCTGGTGGCCTCGTCCTGCGCGATCGTCCGCCAGCCGACCGTGCGCAGCGCGGCCAGGCCGGCGGCACCGTCACGCCCCATGCCGGTGAGCAGGGCCGCGACGCCCGGGCGGGCGCGGCGGACCAGGCTGGTGAACAGCACGTCGATCGACGGGCGATGGGCGGCGTCGCGTGGCCGGTTGGTGAAGCCGAGCGATCCGTCGGGCTCGACCACCATGTGCTGGCCGACGGCGCCGACGTAGGCGGCCCCGGGCCTGGGCCGCGCGCCGGGCGTCGCCAGCTCGACCGGAAAGCCGGTGGTCCGCGACAGCCACTGCGCCATGCCCTCGCTGAACTGGGGATCGATGTGCTGCACGATCAGCACCGCGGCCGCGAGCGTGGCCGGGAAAGCGGCCAGCACGGCGGCGAGGGCGTGCGGCCCGCCGGTCGACGCGCCCAGCGCGACCAGCACCGGCCGCGACGGGTTGAACGTCGGCGACGACCGGCGCACCGGCAGCTCGCGCCCCGACAGCCGGCGCAGGATGGCGAGCTTGGCCCGCAGGCCGGCGAGGTCGCCGACCCCGCCCGACAGCCCCGGCAGCACCAGCACGTCGACCGCGCCGGCGCTCATCAGGTCGAAGGTGCTGGAGCGCGCCGCCGGCGAGTCCTCGGCGATCACCATCACCGGGCAGCCCAGCTCCTCGGACAGCGTGCGGGTGAGGGCGGCGGCGCCTTCGAGTGCGGCGCCGACCAGGGCCACGTCGGGCCGCTCGTGGCGGGCCCGATCCTCGGCGCGGCCGCTGTCGCTGGCGCTCCACAGGACGGTGATGTCCCGTTCACCGGCGAGGGCGCGGCGCACGGCGTCGATGGCCGGCAGCGCGCCGTGGATGATGGCCAGCTTCACGTGGCCTCGCCGATCAGATCGACCACGGCCCCGAGCAGGGCGTCGTCGTGGAAGTCGCCCTTGCCCAGGTAGTAGTCGGCGCCGACCTCGAGGCCGCGGGCGCGGTCGTCGGGCCGCTCCTTGTACGAGACCACGATCACCGGCGTGGCGTGCAGCCGCGGATCCTGCTTGATCGAGCGCACCAGGTCGAAGCCGTTCATGCGCGGCATGTCGATGTCGGTCACCACCAGATCGAAGCTGGCGTCGCGGATCAGGTTCCACGCGGCCACGCCGTCGATGGCGACGGTGACGTCATAGCCGCGGGCGGCCAGGATCTGACGGTGGACCTCGCGCACGGTGAGCGAGTCGTCGACCACCAGCACGTGGCGGCGGCCGCGCTGGGCGCGGGCGTCGTCGCGCTCGACCCGCACCACCGAGCCGGCGGCCAGGAGGCGCACCACCGAACGCACCAGGTCCTCGACGTCGATGATGAGCAGGGGCTCGCCGCCGGCGGTGACCGCGGCCGCCGCGATGTCGGCGACCCGGCCCAGGCGCGAATCGAGGGGATGAACCACCAGATCCTGCTCGCCCAGCACGCGATCGACCTCGATGGCGACCCGGTGGGCGCGATCGCTGACCACCACGATCGAGACGCCGTCGCCGTGCACGGCGCTCTCGCCGGGCAGATCGAGCACCTGGCGGGCGTGGACCAGGCCGACGTTCTCGTCGTCGAGCACCAGGTACTGGCGGCCCTCGACCGTGCGTAGGGCGCTGCTCGGCACGTGGACCAGGCGATCGGTGCGCAGGAGCGGGAAGGCATAGGGCTCGCCGGCGACCTCGACCACCACCGCACGGGTCACCGAGCGGGTCAGCGGCAACTGGACGTGGAACGACGTGCCGCGGCCGGGCTCGGTCAGGGTGCGCACCGAGCCGCCGAGCTCCTGCACGGTCGACCGCACCACGTCGAGGCCGACGCCGCGGCCCGAGATCTCGGTGACCTCCACGGCGGTCGAGAAACCGGACATGAAGATGTACTCGATGGCCTGCGAGTCGGAGAGCACGGCGGCGGCTCGCGCGTCGAGTAGCCCACGGGCCACGACGCGCTCGCGGATGCGGCGGACGTCGATGCCGCGGCCGTCGTCGGCCACGGTCAACGACAGCACGCCGGCGGCGTGGCGAGCCTCCAGCCGGACCCGGCCTCGTTCGGGCTTGCCGGCGGCCGCGCGCACGTCGGGATCCTCGATGCCGTGGTCGACGGCGTTGCGGACCATGTGGTTGAGCGCGGCCTCCATGCGATCGAGGATGTCGCGATCGACCGGCGTGTCCTCTCCGATCAGGACCAGGTCGACGTGGCGGCCGAGCTTGCGGGCCAGATCGCGGACCAGGCGGCCGAAGCCGCTGGCGCCGTCGCTGAACGGGCGCATGCGGGTGGCGATGGCGGCGCGGTAGAGGCGGGCGCTGATCTCCTCGAAGCGGCGGGCCAGATCCTCGAGCTCGCCGCGGCAGGCCGCCACCGCACGCCGGTTGGCGGCCATGCCGTCGCGGACGTCGGCGAGGAGCTGGGGCTCGGCGGCGACGTCGCCGCCGCGATCGAGGCGGCCGAGCAGATCGCCCAGCGACGATTGCTGGGCGCGGATGCGATCGAGGGTGTCGACGAAGTCGCCGATCGTCCGGGCCTCGACCAGGGTCTCGCCGGCCAGGCCGAGCAGGCGATCGAGGTTGCCGGTAGCGACGCGGACGAAGCGATCGCCGCTGCCCAGGCGGGCGGCGCCAGCGTCGATGGTCGGCGCGGCCGTGGGCGGGGCCGCCGGCGCGCCGCTGCGCGGCGGCAGCATGTTGATCTCGGTGACCATGCCGTTCTGGCGTAGATCGTCGAGGAGGCCGATCAGGGTCTCGAAGCGCGACGCCTCGCGTTCGGTGTATGCCTCGAGCGACTCGGGCCGGATCTTGGCCATGGCTGCGAGCTCGTCGCGGCCGCGCTCGAGCACCGCCAGGGCCTCGGTGGTCACCGGCAGCTGACGCTCCTGCAGCGCCAGCACCAGCTGATCGAGCCCGTCGCACAGCCGGCGAGCCAGCTCGAGGTTGACGATGCGGGCCGCGCCCCGCAGCGCGTCGATGGCGCCCAGGAGCGCGTCGAGCCGCTCGCCGGGTGACGGATCGGAGCCGAGGCCGCCCAGGGCCTCGTTGATCACCGGCAGGCGCGCGCGGATCTCCTCGCCGAACAGCGCGACCAGCGACGGCCCATCGGCGCTCTTGGCGCGCCGCGGCACCGGCGCCGCGCTGGCCAGCGCGGTCAGCTCGCGGAGCACCGCCGCCATGTCGGCGGCGCGGGTGGTCGCGAAGCTGGCCAGCTCGCGCTCGGTGGTGGTGGCGATCGCGCCCAGCAGATCACAGGCGCGCAGGAGCACGTCGACGGCCTCGCTGCCCAGCTCGACCTTGTGATGCTGGGCGGCGACGAAGCACTCCTCCATGGCGTGGGCGACGCGCACGGCCGGCTCGACGCCGACCACGCGCGCCGCGCCCTTGATCGAGTGGGCCGCGCGCATCATGCGCTCGAGGTCGCCGTCGCCGCGCTCGACGGCGAGCAGGCCGTTGGTCAAGGTCGAGACCTGGCCGCCGACGTCGGCCTGGAACATGTCGAACAGCGACGAGCCGATGAAGTCGTCGTGGCTCATCCCAGCGTCCTCCGCAGCGACGCGAACAGCGACTCGGCCGACAGGTAGCCGACCTTGTGCTCGCGCCACGGCACGATGCCGCGGGTGTGGGTGCCGAGCGCCGCCGTCACCGTCATCGGCGCTGGCTGGATCTCCTCGCTGGCGAAGGCCAGCACGTTGAAGACCTCGTCGACCGGAAAGACCCAGTGCTCCTGGTCGCGACGGGTGACCACCAGCCGGCGCAAGGGCGAGCGGGTCGCCGGTTCGGCGATCGCCAGCACCCGGTGCAGCGAGGCGCACAGCTGGAGCTGCCCGTGCACGTTGACCATCCCCAGCACCGCGCCGCCGGTGCGATGCGGGATGCGGTGGATCGTGCGATCGGTGATGACCTCGATCACCGCGGTGGTGTCGAGGCCGAGCCACTCGTCGCCCAGGCGCATGAGCAGCAGCGAGCGGTCGGTGCGCCGCGCGCGCGTGGGCGTGGCCGCGACGTTGCCGGTCTGCTCGGCCAGGTAACCGTCGGGCGGCGGGCGCTGGACCAGGCTGCGTCCGGCGGCGGCGAACACCGGGCAGTTGCGGCAGTGGACGTGGGCGACCAGCTCGGGGCACGAGTGATCGCCGCGCACGCCGATGCGCTCCCAGCAGCGGCCCGCCAGGCGCTCGGCGATCTGCTCGTCGGTCACGTCCGTCCTCCCCGCAGGCGCTGGGCGCGGCGGCGGAAGTTGGCGGCCGCCGCCTCGTCACCGCGTCGCTCGCACAGGAGCGCGAGCTGGAGGAGGGTCGCCTGGCTGGACGGATCGCAGTAGAGGGCGCGGGCCAGGTACTTCTCGGCGGCGGCGCGATCGCCGCGGGCGCTCTCGATCGTGCCGAGCAGCTGGTAGGCCTCGCCGTCGGGGCCGAGCTGATCGAGGTGGGCGACGAGGAGCGTGGCCGCGGCCGCCAGATCGCCGCGATCGGCCAGCGCGCGCGCGCGCTCGACCGGGCCGCCTTCGCGCGCGGGTGGCGGCGGCGCGGCCGGCATGATCGGG
>SXJR01000382.1 GCA_005779305.1 Myxococcales bacterium | reverse complement strand
TCGCCAACCCGTGAGTCGATGACTCACGCTCTCGGCCCGACGGGGAAGCCGTCGGGGCCGAGGGTGCCGGAGCGCCAGAGGTCGCCGCGGGTCGGGAGCCAGAGGATGGCGCCCGGCAGGCAGCGGCCGTGGCGGGTGGCGACGATCGCGTCGGCGCGCCACGTGATCAGGTGGACCTCGCCGCGGCCGCCGAGATCGAGGGCGGCGACGGGGGCGCCCTGCGCCGAGTGCGGCGGCGCGAGCATCGCGCCGGTGCGGGCGTCGCGGCGGTGGATCTGGCCGTCGTGCTCGGCCCAGAGGAGCTGCGGGCGGCCGTCGCCGTCGAGATCGACGAGCATGGGCGGCGCTGGCACCGGGCCCTGGAGCGCCCGGGGCAGGCGCTCGCGCCAGCGCTCGGCGCCGGTGCCGTCGAAGGCGACCAGCAGCGGCCCGAACCAGGGCGCGTTGTGCAGGTACGGCACGACGATCACGTCGTCGCTGGGCCGGCTGCCGACCAGCGCCAGCGGCGCGACGTGATCGGCGAAGAGCGAGTGCGTCGGTGACTGCGCCTCCTGGTACATCTCGAGCGGCGCGGTCTGGAGCGCGTAGTGGCCGACCTCGCCGCCGCCGACGCGAGTGCCGCCCGGGCCCCACAGCCCCAGCGCCACCGTCGGCCGGCCGTCGAAGACGCGCTCGAGCGAGGCCACCACGAACTCGGGCTGGCGGCGGCGGACCAGGATCGCCGCCGGCGTGCCGACGTCACCGCGGAAGCGCTGGCGGGCGGCGCCGTGGCACGACAGGCCGGTGAACCCGAGCGCGTCGACCAACTCGGCGCCCTGCCCCTGCCAGCCGCCGGCGAGCGGCGTGACCGCGCGGGTGACGGGATCGAGGACGGAGCCGCCGGCGGCGAGCTCGCGACCGTGCCCGCTCTCGAGCACGACCGGCGCCAGCGCGCCGTGGTCCCACGGCATGGTGCCGCGGCGCGGCGGAATGTCGATGCAAAGCCGCACCCGGCTCGCGGCGTCGATGACGTGCACGCGGGTCGCGCTCCAGGCGTAGAGCTCACCGACGCCGTCGCCGTCGAGATCGGCGACCAGGCCGCCGCGCAGGTCGTCGGCGACCTCGAGGGACCAACGCTCGAGGCCGGCGGGATCGAAGCCGCGGATGCGGGTGCCGCCGGCGTCGGGGACGAGCGCGAGCAGCGGCAGGTGCGGCCAGCCGATGACGATGCGGCCGGGTTCGGGGAGCGCGATCGGGATGCGGAGGAGGCGGTCGGGGAAGATGGTGATGGGGATGGGGCCAAAGGCCGCAGCCGCAGCCGGAGCCGCAGCCGCAGCCGCAACCGGAACCAACGTCGCCGCCGCCGGGAGACCGATCGCCGTGGGGACGACACCGCCGAGTGTGGCCGCGAGGGCATGGAGCTCGGGCTCGAGCTCGAGGAGGTAGGGGCGACGCTCGCGATCGGGCTGGCACATGCGCTCGAACATGGCCGCGATGCGCAGATCGATCAGATCGAGCACGTCGGCGGGGAGAGGCTCCGCGGCGACGATGCGCGCGAGCCACGAGTGGGCGCCGAGGTCGGGCAGCGGCAGGCGGCCGGCGACCAGCTCGAACAGGCTCACGCCCAGCGCGTAGGTATCGAGCCGGGCGTCGATGTTGCCGTGCACCGATTCGGGGGCCAGGTACGGCAGCGTACCCGCCGGCGGCACGCTCTCGCCGGCGCCGGTCCTGCTGTCGACCGCCGGCAGCGACACGCCGAAGTCGATGATCTTCACGCCGTCGGCGGTCAGGATCGCGTTCGACGGCTTCACGTCGCGATGGAGCACGTGGGCACGGTGGATCGCGACCAGCCCGCTCGCCATCTGCGCGATCAACGCCACCGCCTCGCCGGGCGAGACATCGCGCGCCTGCCGGTAGTGCATCAGATCGAGGCCGTCGCACAGCTCGTTCACCACCACGCCGAGCCCGTGATCGGTGATGAAGCCATCGAGCACGCGGGCGACGTGCGGACTGTCGACACGGCGGGCCAGCGCGACCTCGTTGATGAAGCGCTCGCGATCGAACTGGAACACGAGCGCCAGCGCGACCTCGCCATGGGCGGCGAGGTCGCGGGCCCGCCAGACCTCCTTCATGCCGCCGGCGCCCAGCCGGCTCAGGAGCTGGTACCTCCCGATCGCGTCTCCCGGGTTCACCTCCAAATAGTGACCTGAAATCATGGAGGTAGCCCCTGTAATCGCAAGTAACCTTGCCGACCGTCCTGACTGACTGTTTCTGGCGGTAGCTTCCTTCCCGGATGCTGCGCCTGGGATCACCGTTCCCTGCACCGCCGGTCGAGCGCGCGGGCAAGGACTCTCGATGACCTTGCCGGCCCCCGCTCGAGCACCTCGGACGCAGGCGCAGCGGCGCGACGAGACCCGTCGCTCGCTGCTCGACGCCGCGGTCGACTGCTTGATCGAGGACGGCTTTGCCGGCACCACCACGCTCGCGGTGCAGCGCCGCGCCAACGTCTCGCGCGGTGCGCTCCTGCATCACTTCCCGAGCAAGGCCGAGCTGCTGGTCGCGACCATCGCCCACCTCGCCGAGATGCGCGGCCGCGATCTCAAGCAGCGCGCGGCGTCGTTGCCCACCGGCCCCAAGCGCATCGAGGCCGTGCTCGAGCTGCTGTGGGAGTGTTTCACCGGTCCCTTGTTCCAGGTCTCGCTCGAGCTGCGCGCCGCCGCCCGCACCGACGCCGAGCTGCGCGCCCCGCTCACCAACGCCGAGCGCCTGGTCCACGAGCGCATCCTGGCCCAGGCGGCGGCGCTGTTCGGGCCCGAGATCGCGGGCCGCCCCGGCTTCGAGCCGGCCATGGATCTGACGCTGCACCTGATGATGGGTGCGGCGATGACGACGCTGCTGCACACCGAAGAGCCGCGGATCTCCGTCCGCATCACCCAGTGGAAGTCCCTGTTCCCGAGCCTTCTGGAGAGACACCCATGAGTTCTGCGTCCAATGAGCTGAGGTTTGACGGAAAGGTCGTGATCGTCACCGGCGCCGGCGGCGGCCTGGGCCGATCGCATGCGCTGGCGTTCGCGGCGCGCGGCGCCAAGGTCGTGGTCAACGACCTCGGCGGCAGCTTCACCGGCGACGGCAAGTCGTCCTCGGCGGCCGACAAGGTCGTCGACGAGATCAAGGCCGCCGGCGGCACCGCGGTCGCCAACTACGACTCGGTCGAGAACGGCGACGCGATCGTCAAGACCGCGGTCGACGCGTTCGGCACTGTCGACGTCGTCGTCAACAACGACGGCATCCTCCGCGACGTGTCGTTCCAGAAGATGAGCCAGTCCGACTGGGACCTGATCTACAAGGTCCACGTCCTCGGCGCGTTCAAGGTGACCTACGCGGCGTGGCCGAACATGCGCGACAAGGGCTACGGCCGCAACATCATGACCTCGTCGGCCGCCCCGAGCTCGTGCAGCGCGTCGAGGGCGGGGCGGAAGCGATCAGGATCCACCTTCAGCACGAGCGTGATTGCCGGGCGCGAGCCAAGTCGAGAGTCTTCGGAGTCGACGAAGCCGCCGTTGCTCTCG
>SXJR01000381.1 GCA_005779305.1 Myxococcales bacterium | reverse complement strand
GAGCTCGTTCGAGCTCGTTCGAGCTCGTTCGAGCGATGCTACTCGGCGACCGCCGCGGCGACGCCGTCCTTCTTCTTGCGCTTGCCACGGCCCTTGCGCTTGCCGGCGTCGGCGACGATCTCGGTGCCGTTGCCGCTCTCGAGGCCGGCGTTGGCCGCAGCGTTGGCCTCGGCGATCGTGCCCTCCTTGAGGCTCTGCCCGCGCTCCTTGATGCGCGCCGCCTTGCCCTGGAGGTCGCGCAGGTAGAACAGGCGCGCCTGGTGAACCTTGCCGCGGGCCAGGATCTCGACGCGGTCGATGTTGGGCGAGTTGTCCGGGAAGACGCGCTCGACGCCGACGCCGTACGAGATCTTGCGGACGGTGAACGTCGACCGCGCGCCCTTGCGCGAGCGGCGGATGCACACGCCCTCGAAGGCCTGCAGACGGGTCTTCTCACCCTCGCGGATCTTCGCCCAGACCTTGACGGAGTCGCCGGGGCGGAACTCGGGCAGCGCCGACGGCCGGCGGGTCTGCTTTTCGATGCTGTCGAGGATACGTTGCGCGCTCATGGCTGCCTCGGGCCCTTGCGACGTGGCCCTAAACCCGATGCGGCCTGGACCTCGAACGGAAGGTGAGAAATGCGATGCGTGGACGCGTGTTTCTGCCAGAAACCGGGGGGGGCGTCAAGGCCATGGCTCGCCACGCTCGCCTCACGGGTCTCTCAGGCCAAAGAGGCGATCGAGCAAGATGGCGACCGCGCTCCGGACCGAAAGATGATTCCAGGCCGGCCTCCCGGAGATTGGCGTGATGATTCGGGAAACCGCCGGGATCTCGAGGTCGGCGAGGCCCCAGCCGGTGCCGAACAGAACCAGGAGAGGCACTCCCGGCGCGTCCTGGATCTCGGCGACGAGCCGAGCGGGGGTCACGCGGGTCGCCGACGGGAACCGCGCAGGGTCCGCCGAGGTGGCTGCCACCAGCGGCGGATGACCGTGGTCGCGGGTCAGCGCCGCGATGGCCTCGTCGATCGAGGCCACCGGGCGGCACAGTCGCAGCGCCCGCGCCCGCCACTCCTTCTGCTCCTCTTCCCAGAGGCGCGCGATGTGCGCCGCCTTGTCGCGCTGGCTCTCCACCGGCGTGACCACGTGGTAGCCGGCCAGTCCGTAGGTCGCGGCCGAGCGGGCGATGTCGTGCAGATCGAGGTTGGTGACCGCGCTGGTGACGATCGCGCCGGTGCGATCGAGCACCGGGTGATGGACCAGCGCCACCGAGGTACGGGCGGCGACGTCGAGCTCGGGCAGCCCGGCGGCGAGCTTGTCGTCGGCCTTGCTCATCGCGTGCTGCGCGAAGCGATCGGGGCGGCGGCGGGCGGTACGACGCAACGACTCGCGGCGGCGCCATGCGGCGATGGCGGCGTGGTTGCCGCCGGCGAGGATCTCGGGGATGGGCAGCTCGCGGAAGACCGCCGGCCGCGTGTACTGAGGATATTCGATCAGTGCCGTCGAGAACGACTCGTCCTCGGCGGAGGCGGCGTCGCCGAGCACGCCGGGCACCAGCCGCGCGACCGCGTCGATCACGCAGGCAGCGGCCAGCTCGCCGCCGGTGAGCACGAAGTCGCCCAGCGAGAGCTCCTCGTCGATCGCGGTGGTGATCACCCGCTCGTCGATGCCCTCGGAGCGGCCGCAGACCAGGACGACGTGCTCGTGCGTGGCGAGCCGGCGCACGGCGGCCTGATCGAGAGGACGGCCGACCGGCGAGAGCAGGACCCGGTGGGCGGGCGCGCCCGCGACCGCCGACTCGATAGCCGCGACCAGCGGCTCGCACTTCATGACCATGCCGGGTCCACCGCCGTAGGGCGTGTCGTCGACCGAGCGGTGGCGGTCGGTCGTGAAGTCGCGCGGGTTGACGAAGCCGACCGTGAGTCCGCCCGCCGTGCGCGCGCGGCCGACCACGCCGTGGGTCAACGCCTGATCGACGATCTCGGGAAGGATCGAGACGACGGTGAAACGGGTCATGACCATCCGCCTCCGGCGGCGTTGCCCTCGATCGATCG
Source organism: Myxococcales bacterium (assembly GCA_005779305.1). GTDB lineage: Bacteria > Myxococcota_A > Polyangia > Haliangiales > Haliangiaceae > UBA2376. The sequence continues at coordinate 19,421 of SXJR01000381.1, read as the reverse complement.
ATCGGTCGAGGTGAAGACACCTCGCCCGATCTCGTACGGAGAGAGCCGGCTCGCGTCTGCTCGCCTCATGACTCGACGGGATCTTCGGGCAGGCCTTCGGGCGGGGTCACCGTGACCACGCGAGCCTCGAGATCGACGCCGGCGATGAAGGCGTCGACCACGGGGAGCTGGCGCTCGATGGCGCCGTCGCGAATCACCAGGCGATCCTGGAGGCCGGGCTCGACCGCGACGATCTCGCCCCAGGCGGTGCCGTCGGGGAGGACGCAGCGGCAGCCGATCATATCGGCGAGCAGCACCTCGTCGTCGTCGAGCCCGAGCTCGTCACGGTCGACCTCGACCACGGCGCCGCGCAGGGTCGAGGCCACGTCGCGATCGGTGATGCCTTCCATGGCCAGCAGATAGGCCCCACCGGTGTTGCGGGCCTGGACCACGACGCGGGCGACGCCGCCGACGTGAACGGTCTCGGCCTCGTCGAGCGCGGTCGAGTCAGGATCGTGGAGGACCACGACGACCTCGCCGCGGATCCCGTGCGCCTTGGAGACGACGCCGATCTCGACGCGCGAAGCCGTCACGGATCCTCGCTTATTCGAGGATCTCGACGAGGATGCGCTTGCGCGAGCGCGGCGCCACCTGGTTCACCAGGGTGCGCAAGGCGCGGGCGGTCTTGCCGCCGCGGCCGATGACCTTGCCCAGATCGCTCTCCGCGACCTCGAGCTCGTAGACCGAAGCCTGGCGCTCCTCGACGAGCGCGATGTGGACCTCGTCGGGCTTGTCGACGAGGTTCTTGGCGATGAACCGGACCAGCTCCGCGATGTCGGGCGACTCGGGGGCCATGGTCATGGCTCAGGCCTTGGCGGCGGCCGCAGCCTGCCGCTTGGTACGGAGGACCAGGCTGTGCAGCGTCGCCGACGGCTGCGCCCCGACCTTCAGCCAGTGGGCGTAGCGTTCGGCGTCCAGCTTGAACGCCTTGGTCCGCGGATCGTACGTGCCGATCAGATCGATGAATCGACCATCGCGCGGACGACGCTTGTCGGCGGCGACGATGCGGTAGAACGGGCGCTTCTTGGCGCCCTGACGGGAAAGACGGATCACGACCATGGGGGCCTCGACGTACGTTGGCTCGTTGAGAGCGGCGCAATCTACAGTCCGGGTCCGGGGGTGTCAAGCCGTGGTATACGCAGTCGCCATGCGAGCTTGGCCGATCCGAGGCATGTTCTTGGCGCTGGCCGGAAGCCTGACCCTCGCCGCCTGTCCCGGCAACGGCAAGACCGGCGGCGCCGGGCCGGCCGGGGCCACGTTCACCTTGTTCGCCCTGGCCGAGCTGCGCGGGCAGGTCGAGCCCTGCGGCTGCACGACCGATCCACTCGGTGATCTGGCCCGCACCACCCAGCTCGTGACCGAGGCCCGCGCTCGCGGCCCGGTGGTCGTGGTCGACGCCGGCTCCCTCCTTTATACGCAGGCGCCGCTACCGGCCCACCTCAAGGATCAGGAGGAGCTCAAGGCCGATCTCATCGCCCGGGTCTACAAGGAGGAGCTGGCGGTGGCGGCGGTCGGGCTGGGTCCGCTCGATCTGGCCAGCGGCCCCGCCGCCGTACGTCTGCCGCGCCAGGTCGCCAACCTGACGGCCGGCGGCGCGCTGCCGGTCGATGCGCCCCGACTGGTGAAGGTGGGCAACGAGTCGATCGGCGTGTTCGGCGTGGTCGATCCCGCGCAGGTGCCGGCGCTCGGCGCCGGCGATCCGGCCGCCGCCGCCCGCGCCGCCGTCGACGATCTGCGCAAGCGTGGCGCCGCCCGGGTCGTCGGCCTGGCCACGATGTCGCGCAAGGACGCGGTGCAGCTGGTGCGGACGACGCCAGGCATCGACGTGATGGTGGTGGGCCTGGGCACGCAGGCGCCCGAGCCCAAGGACGTCCGCGCGCGCGCCGAGCAGGTGGGTGACACCTGGATGGTGTTCCCGTCCAACCGAGGCCAGGTGGTGAGCCGCTTCGAGATCACGCTGCGGCCAGGCGGCGGGGCGCTGGTCGACGCGGTCGGCGAGGCCGCCGCCGCCGATCTGCGCCACGAGCTCGACGGCAAGCTCGCCCTGATCGACGAGGAGCTGGCGCGCTTCGCCAAGGATCCGACCGCGGATCCGGCGTTCGTCGCCCAGCACCGTGCCGAGCGCGATCGGATGGCCGCCGAGCGCGAGGCGCTGGGCAAGACGCCGCTGCGCGTGCCGGCCCGCGGCAGCTGGTTCCAGCTCGCGCAGGTCCGCATCGCCAAGGCGCTGGCGTGCGACGCCAACGTGGTCACCGCCAAGCAGGGTTACGCGCGCGCCGCCGGCGAGGCCAACGTCGCCGCCGCCCGGGGCAAGCCGCCGGTGGCGGTGCCGCCCGGCACCGCCACGTACGTGGGCACCGAGGCCTGCTCCGACTGCCACCCCGACCAGGTCGCGTTCTGGAAGGACACGCGCCACGCCGGCGCCTGGAAGACGCTCGAGAAGGTCGACAAGCAGTTCGACTTCGACTGCATCGCCTGCCACACCACCGGCTGGGGCGATCCCGGCGGTGCGTCGATGGCCGCCAACGAGCTCCTGCGCGACGTGCAGTGCGAGACCTGCCACGGCCCCGGCTCGATCCACGTCGACGCCGACGAGGAGATGATGAAGCAGACCATCCGCCTGGCGCCCGAGGTCGATTTCTGCGCGGGCCGGTGCCACACGCCCGAGCACTCCGACACCTTCGAGCGCACGGCTTACCTCCGCGACATCATCGGGCCCGGTCACGGCGAGAAGGCGCGCGCGATCCTGGGCAGCGGGCCGACCGGCAAGGAGCTCCGCGCGGCCGGGCTGGCCAGGGCCGGCAAGGCGATCGGCGCGGGATGTCCCAAGTGAGCGGCGGCGCCGGCAACGACGAGGGCCCGCGGTTCCTGAAGGACCCACCGCCCGGTCCCGATCCCGGAGCCGCCAGGCCGGTGGTGAAGCCGGCCGACAAGCCGATGTCGTCGTCGTCGGGGCCGGCGCGGCCACCGCTGACCGCCGCCGATCTGATCGCCGGGATGATGGCGGACCCGGCGCTGCGCGCGGCCGGCATCCGCCTCGAGTCGGACGACATGGTCGAGCCGCGCCGGCAGCAGATGCGGGCGGCGTTCGCGCAGGCGCCGGCCTGGGAGAAGCGGCCGGGCTGGAAGGGCGCGTGGGTCGAGCAGCGCCTGGGCGGGCTGCGGATCCAGGCGCCTGGGCACTGGCGGTTCCAGCACGACGAGACCGGCGGGGCGGCGTGGGATATCCCAGGCGGAGCGCTGGTGACGGTGATGATGGTCGGCTTCGAGAAGCGGGCGCCGAGCGTCAGCGACTACCTGGCCTGGCAGGCGACCACCGATCGCCACGGCGCCGAGCGCGTGGGCACGCGGACCATCGTCCATCCCCACGCCGACGCACCGCCGGGCACGGCGATGGAGATGGTCGAGCACGCCCCCCATCCGCTGGCGTGGCCGCAGCGCTGGTACCGCTACGCCTCCTGGACGGGGACCGCGATCGTGATGTCGAAGATCGACAGCGACGGCCTGCCCGGCGAGGATCTGATCGCCGACGTGGCGCGTCTGTGGCGGGGCCTGACGTGACCGCGCTCCGCGTCGCCCTGGCGGTGGGGATCGCGATGGCCGTCGCCGCCGCGCTGCCGGCGTGTACGTCGTCGCGGCCGGCCCGACCGACCACCTCCGGCAAGCACCCCAGCGGCGCGCTGCAGATCGGGAAGGCCACGTGGTACGCCACCGGCACGATGACCGCCTCGGGCGAGCGCTTCGACAAGCGCGCGATGACGGCGGCCCACCGCACCCTGCCCTTCGGTACGGTGGTCGAGGTCACGCACCGCAAGAGCAAGCGACAGGTGACCGTGCGCATCAACGATCGCGGCCCGTTCGGCTCGAAGCAGCGCATCATCGATCTGAGCGAGGCGGCCGCCGAGCGGCTCGGCATCATCGACGAGGGCGTGGCCCCGGTGACCGTGAAGGTGGTGCGCAAGGCGCCGCCGCGGAAGGCGAAGCGCCGGCGATGAACGCGGCCGTCATCACCGGCGACAGCGGCGGCGACCTCGCCGACATCGTCGACCTGCGCGCGGTCCACAAGCGCTTCGGCGCGGTCCACGCCCTGCGCGGCGTCGACGCCCAGGTGACGCGCAGCTCGCGCGTCATCGGCCTGCTCGGCCCCCACGGCGCCGGCAAGTCGACGCTGGTGAAGTGCCTGCTCGGCATCATCTCGTTCGACGGCGAGGCCCGCGTGCTCGGGCTCGACCCGCGCAGCGACGGCCCCGCCATCCGGGCCCGGGTCGGCTACATGCCCGAGGGCGACGTCTTTCTCTCGGGGTTGTCGGCGGTCGAGCTGTGCGCCTACGCCGGCGAGCTGTCGGGGCTGCCCCGCACCGAGGCCATGCAACGCGCGCACGCCGCGCTCTACTACGCCGGGCTCGAGGACAAGCGCTACCAGGACATCGACGGCTACTCCACCGGCATGAAGCAGCGGGTCAAGCTGGCCCAGGCGCTGGTCCACGACCCCGAGCTCTTGTTCCTCGACGAGCCGACCAACGGCCTCGATCCCCGTGCCCGCGACGACATGCTGGCCCTCATCACCGAGCTGCCCGAGAAGCGCGGCTGCGCCATCATCGTGTCGACCCACCTGCTCACCGACGTCGACCGCGTGTGCGACACGGCGGTGATCATGCACCAGGGTGCGGTCCGCTTCGCCGGCACCATCGACGAGCTGCGCGCGCGCGGCGTGTCGGGCAAGGACGTGGTCATCGAGGTTCGCGACAGCGCCGACAAGCTCGAGGCCGCGCTGGTCGGGCGCGGCGCTCAGGTCTCGACCACGTCTCCGGTGGCGATGGTCGTGACCTTGCCGCCCGGGCTCGACGCGCGCGGCGTGGTCGAGCTGGCCCAGGCGGCGGGGGTCCAGCTCCGCACCATCGAGCCGCATCGCGCGTCGATGGAGCAGGCCTTCTTGCGCGTGGTCAGCGACGGAGCGACGCCGTGAGCGAGCGAGTCCGCGAGCGAGCGACCTCCGTACAGGCCAGCGTGGCGTTCCTCGCCGCGCGCAGCCGATCGACATGGGGCGTCCGGGCCCTGCCGGAGGACCAATGAGCGTCATCCACGATCTCGGCTACGCCCGCTACGCCGGCGAGCGGCGCCCGCCGTCGACGATCTGGCGCGTGATCATGCGCCAGCACCTGGCCTTCGCGTGGAAGACCAAGTGGCGGCTCAAGCCCTGGCTCCTGGGCGCGGCCGGGATCTCCCTCGTCGTCGGGACCCTCATGTACCTGCAGAAGAACGAGCTGGTCTCGGCGCTGCGTTCGGTCGGCCGGCCGGTGTCGTGGATCGACGGCGCCCTGCCCATGTCGTTCGACTACTTCCGGATCCCGGCCTTCATGGTGACCATGACCATCGGCGCCGCGGTGATCGCACGCGACCGCGAGAGCGGCGCCTTCACCTTCTACTTCGCGCGGCCGGTGCGGCCGCTCGACTACGTGCTGGGCAAGCTCGCCGGGCAGCTCGTGCTGATGGCCATGATCTTCCTGATCGGGCCGGTCTTGCTCACCATCTTCCGCATCGCGATCTCGGAGAGCACCAGGGAGGCGCTCGACCAGCTGATCCTGGTGCCCAAGGTGCTGCTCGTCGGCACGCTGGCGACCTGGATGTACGCGGCGCTGCCGCTGGCGGTGTCGGCGGTGTCCAGCCGGCGCACGATCGCGTTCGGCCTGTGGGCCGGCTACTACATCATGGTCGCCAAGATCGTCGCCAACGTCGGCGCGCTCCTGTGGCTGCCGCTCAAGGCCTTCGACCCCGGCTCGGCGGTCCAGTCGCTGGCGATGCGGATCTTCGACATGACCGTGCAGGGCGAGAAGCTGGCGCCCATGTGGGCCGCGATCATCAGCCTGATCGTGCAGCCCGCCATCGCCGTCGCCATCATCGTGATGATGGTCAAGCGCGAGGCCGCGGGCAGTGTGGGAGGCTCGGGATGAGCGGCACGGCGGTGAAGGCCGAACGGCTGTCGAAGTGGTACGGGCACGTGCTCGGCGTCTCCGACGTGACCTGGAACCTGCCCGGTGGCGTGGTCGGGCTGCTCGGCCCCACCGGCGCCGGCAAGTCGACGCTGATGAAGCTGATGTCGGGCCTGTTGCGGCCGAGCCGCGGCTCGATCGAGGTCCTGGGCGGCGATCCGTTCGCCGATCCGCGGGTGCGGCGCAAGATCGGATACAGCCCCGAGCACGAGAGCACCTACGACGAGCTGACCGCGCGCGAGCTGGTGACGGTGCTGGCCCACCTCGCCGGCGTGCCGCGCGCCGACGCCGGCGCGGCGGCGGTGCGCGCGCTCGAGGCCATGGGCATGACCGAGGCCATGGACCGGCGAGTGCGCGGCTTCTCCAAGGGCATGCGCCAGCGCACCAAGCTGGCGGCGACGCTGGCCCACGATCCCGAGCTGCTGATCCTCGACGAGCCGCTCACCGGCGTCGATCCCGTGGCGCGCATCGACATCATCGAGCGGATCAAGAAGCTGGCCGAGGGCGGCAAGACCGTCGTGGTCTCGTCGCACGTGCTCTACGAGATCGAGGCCCTGACCGAGGACATCGTGGTCATCTACCGCGGCCAGGTGCTGGCCGAGGGCAACATCTACGAGATCCGGCGGCTCATCGATCGTCACCCTCACCGCATCCGCGTCGAGTGCGACCGGCCCCGCGAGATCGCGGCGGCGATCGCCGGCGAGGAGCACGTGGCCCGGCTGGTGATGGAGCGGCGCGCGATCATCGTCGAGACCCGCGATCCCGATCGCTGCTACGACGACCTGGCCCGGGCCGTGGTCGAGCGCGGCGTCGAGCTGCGGGCCATGACCTCGCCCGACAACAACCTGGGCGCGGTCTTCGACTACCTCACCGGCGGCACCGGCATGTCGGGAGGTGAGGAATGAGCCAGGGTGCCCAGCGCGGGTCGAGCGGCCTGTCCGGCGCCGAGGCGACCCTGGCCCTGGCCCGGCTGGCGCTGGTGCGAGCGATCCGCGGCCGCGCGCTGTGGATCACCGCCGCGCTCGCGCTCCTGCCGGTGATCGTGGTCTCGGTGCGGGTCGGGCTCGGCCACGATCACGACGACGTGTGGCGCACGGCCTTCGAGCTGACGCTCCTGACCCTGCCCATCGTGCCGTCGATCCTGATCGGGCCGTCGCTGGCTGACGAGCTCGAGGACAAGACCAGCGCGTACCTGTGGTCGCGGGCCCTGCCCCGCTGGACGATCATCACCGGCAAGCTGGTCGGGCTGGCGCCGATCGCCGCCGCGATCCTGATCGTCGCCCTGTCGGTGTCGTGGATGGTGATCGGCGGGCCGGCCGCGGTGCCGGTCGGTGTCGCCATCGGCGGCCTCGTCGGCGTGGGCGCCGCGGCGCTGACCGGATCGGCCATGGTGGCGGGACTGTCGACGCTCCTGCCCCGTCACGCCGTGGCGGTGTCGGTGGTGTGGCTGCTCTTCGTCGACAGCTCGATCGGCGCCCTGCCCCTCAAGCTGCGCTACCTGTCGATCTCGTTCGGCGGCCGCACGCTCGCCGGCTTCACCGACGTCGGCCTCGCCGCCGGGACGATCACGCTGGTCGCGCTCGCCGGCGTCGGCGTCGCCATCGCCGTCGTGCGCATCGCCCGGATGGAATAGGCTCGAGACCATGAGCCGCAGCGGCAGCAGCGACGATCCGCGCGCCCACGCCGCCACGGTCAGCGCGGGGTCATCGAGCGGCGCCGAGTCGACGATCGCCGCGCCGGCTGGCGCCGCCGCCCACCTGCGCGACGATCTGGCGGCGACCGAGGCCCCGAGCCAGCCCCTGGGCGAGCCGCCGCGCGAGCTCGGCGACGCCCCGCCGCCGTCGGCGCGCTACCTCGATCGCCACGAGATCGCCCGCGGCGGCCTCGGCCGCATCAGCCGCACCCGTGATCAGCACCTCGGCCGCGCCGTGGTGGTGAAGGAGATGCTGCGGCGCGGTCGCGACGAGGCCCGCTTCGTGCGCGAGGCGATGGTGACGGCGTCGCTCCAGCACCCCGGCATCGTGCCGGTCTACGACGCAGGTCGCTGGGCCGGCGGCGAGCCGTTCTTCGCCATGCGCCCCATCGAGGGCCGGCAGCTCGGCGAGGCCCTGGCCGCGGCCACCACCCTCGACGCCCGCCTGGCGCTCCTGCCCAACCTCCTGCGCGCCACCGAGGCCGTCGCCTACGCCCACGCTCACGGCGTCATCCACCGCGATCTCAAGCCCTCCAACATCCTGGTCGGCGCCTACGGCGACACCGTGGTGATCGACTGGGGGCTGGCCAAGCGCATCGGCACCGTCGGCACCGACAGCACCGTCGACAGCGACGCCGCCGAGCTGCCGCCGATCTCCGACGGCGCCCACACCGTGGCCGGGGCGGTCATGGGCACGCCTGCGTACATGCCGCCCGAGCAGGCCGAGTCGAGCGACGCCGTCGACGCCCGCGCCGATGTCTATGCGCTGGGCGCGATCCTCTACCAGCTCCTGGTCGGCGCACCGCCGTTCACCGGCACGTCGTCGGAGCAGATCCTCGATCGCGTGCGCAGCGAGCCGCCGAAGCCGGTGACCGACGTCGTGCCGGCCGCGCCCCGCGACCTCGTCGCCATCGTCGACAAGGCCATGGCCCGCGACGCCGCCGATCGCTATCCCACAGCTCGCGAGCTGGTGGCCGAGCTCGAGCGCTTCACCACCGGTCGCCTGGTCGCCGCCCACGCCTACACCCGCCGCGAGCTGATCGCCCGCTTCGTGCGGAAGAACCGCGCCGCGGTGAGCGTCGCCGCCATCGCGTTCGCCACCATCGCGGTGGCCGGCGCCATCGCCATCAATCAGATCCTGGACGCGCGCACCCAGGCCCAGCGCGAGAAGACCCAGGCCATCGCCGCGCGCGACCAGGCCGAGCAGAACCGGCGCGCCGCCGTGAGCCAGGCCGCCGCGCTGCTGGTCAAGGAGGCCCACGGCCTCGCCGATCGCGATCCCTACGCCGCCCTGGCCACGCTGGCCCGGCTGCCGGCGGAGATCGACGACTGGACTCCGGCCATGCTGGTCGCTGCCACCGCCGTCGGCACCGGGTTACCGCGGTCGCTCGAGGTCGGCCAGGTCGATCGCTTCGACGTCTCGGCCGACGGCAAGGTGCTCGCCGCGGTGCTCACCAGTGGCCAGGTCATGGTGTGGAGCGACGGCCAGACCGCGATGCGCCCCCTCGACGGCACCAGCGGCTCACCCAACCTGCTGACGCTCAGCCGCGACGGACGCTGGCTCGCCGCCGCCGACACCAGCGGCCGGATCCTGCACTGGGACACCACGCGCGGCACGATGCGCACGCTCCGCCAGGCCGGTCCGCAGATCAGCGGCATGTGGCCGCGCGCCGACGGCTCGGTCGTCATCTACGACCAGGGCCCGGTGGTGTTCCCGGCTGCGGGAGGCGCCGAGCAACGCCCCCTCGGCGTGCGCACCCAGCACGACGAGACCTACCCGCTCTGGGACGATCGCCACGTCGTCGAGAGCGACTCGAGCGCGCCTGGGGCGGCGAAGACCGGCATGGTCTACGTCGTCGATCTGGAGACCACGCGGGTCATCCTCAGCGCCAAGGCGGCCGCGCCCGGCCCCCAGCCGTACTCGGCCTCGTCGGACGAGCGCGTCGAGCTCGTCGCCGGTCAGCTCCGCGTCGCCGGCAAGAGCCGCGCGTTCGACGGAAGCCTGGTGTCGCCCGACGGCGCGTTCGTGATCATTCAGCGCGGCGGCATCGTCGCTTACCACCTCGAGCGCGACAGCTATCAGGCGGTCTCCTCTAGCCCCGAAGCGCGGCTGGTCGGGTTCCTCGGCGACAGCCACATTCTCGCTGTGCGCGAACGCACCACCGTCCACCTCGTCGATCTCGATCACCACACCGATCACGTCATCGAGATCGGCTCGGACGATGTCGCCGCCGGCGAACACTGGCTGGCGACCCGCGTCGGAACCCGCGGCCTGCGCATCATCGACCGCGAGCGCGCCTCGTCGCGGTTCGTGGTCTACTGGGACGAACACTCGCTGCTCGCCACGTCGCCGTCGGGGCGCTGGTACGCGTTCCGCACCCGCTCGCCGGTCGAGCGCATCGATCTCTACGGCCCCGCCGGCCACGCCCTCGAGCTCGATCCCGCCGAGGTCAAGGCCATGGCCATCTCCGGCGACGAGAACTGGCTGGCCATCGTCGGTCCCGACGGCTCGACCCGGCTGCGCGAACTGGCCACCGGCAAGGAGCGCACCATGAACATGCCCGCCCACGCCATCGGGGTCTGGGCCGGCCCCAGGGGCGCCTGGGTGATCGGCATGGTCGGCAGCCGCAGCGTGGTGTGGGACGCCTCCGACGGCTCGACCCACGAGCTGGCCACCGACTGGCTGCTCGATGTCACGGTCGCCGGTCCCAACGTGGTCACCACGACGTCGCACGGCGACGTCACCGTGTGGGACGCGCGCTGGCAGCCGGTGCGTCGCCTGCGCACCGCGGTGACCGACACGCCGGCGCCCCGCCCCGACATCGTGCGGTTCGGGAACAACGTGCTCCACGCCGCCGCCGCCGCGGTGGCGAGCCCCGACGGCCGGCACGTCGCCGTGGCCGACCCCAGCCTGCGCATCGTCGACATCGCGTCGGGCGCCGTGGTCTGGCAGGTCGACGACGCCCACCTCGACTGCGATCCGGAGATGATCGCGTCGGGCCGCCTCATCGCTTACTGCGGCGACGGCCTCACCGTCTTCGACGTCGCCGACGGCCGCGCCGTGGCCACCCTGCGCAGCGACGAGAGACCGATGCTCGGCGTGCTCTCGCCGGACGGCCGCCACGCCTTCACCATCCACCGCACCCAGGCTCGGGTGTGGGAGCTGGCCGGCGGGGCATCACGCAGCGTCCCGTGGGACACCGAATCGGCCCTGTGGTTCACCGCGATCTTCGAAGGCCTGAGCGCCCGCGTCGTCGGAGCGCGCGGCGTCCAGGTCGTGCCTCACGACGTGCCGGCGGATCCGGCGGCGTTCCGGGCCTGGCTGGCAGGCTTCGCGGACGCCGCCGGTGCTCCGCCGCGCTGATCACATGTCGAGCTCGCCCATCTGCTGCATGGCGGCCTGGAAGTCGGCGTTGGTGGCGCAGGCCTGGCCCAGCGTCATCATGCCGCCCATGGCGCCCATCATGCGAGGCATGTAGGTCTTCTTGAACCACTCCTCGGAGGCCGGGTCGTCCATCTCCTTGAACTTCTTCCCCTGCTCGGCGATCGGCTTGAGCTTCTCCATGCCGCCCTTGATCGCGGCCGCGCCCTTGGCGCAGTCGCTGCCCGCGGCATTCAGCTCCTTGCCCATGTCCTCCATCGCGACGACCATCTTGTCGGCGACCGCGACCATCTCGTCGGTGACGCTGGCCGGGCGAGCGCCGCCGCCGGCCGTGTCGGGAGCGGTGCCGCTGGCCACGGCCGAGCCGCCACCGGCGGGGTCCACGGCGGCCGAGCCGCCGCTGGCCGCGGCCGAGCCGCTGGCCGACGCCGAGCCGGAGCCCGAGGCCTTCGCCGACGCGCTGCCGGCGCCGGTCTCTTCCTTCTTCTTGCAGGCGCCGATGCAGGCGACGAGTGCGATGGCGATCATGATGCGTTTCATCGAGAGCTTCCTTTTGAGAGAGGTGGGCGCAGTTGGCCAGAAACCCCCGTCGTCCACAAGCGGACCGGCCGGATTGTCAACGCGGACCGATGTCGAACCGATCGACCAAGCGAGGTCGCAGCGCCGCGGGATCCATCGCGACATCGTCGACGCCGATCACGTAGCCGGTGAGGCGGTCGGCGGTGAGACGGAAGCGGATGAACTGGCGGTAGCGATCGACCAGGGCCGCGGCCGCCATCTCGTTGAAGTGACCGTCGAGAGCGCCGGCGATGGCCAGGTACCAGCCGAACAGCGCGCAGCCGAAGAACATCGCGCACAACGCACCGCCCAGCCAGACCATCACGTACTCGACGGTGCCGTGGGGCACGACCGCGACGCCGTCGGCGGCGATGACGGCCACGGCCAGGGTCGCGGCGGCGAAGGTCAGGCCGATCGCGGCGAGCACGGCAGCGTGGCCGCGGCCGCCGCGCGCGAAGACCGCGTGCCCGAGTGGCAGGCCGGCGGCGGTCACCGCGATCATCGCCGGCACCGCCCACCACGCCGACAGCGCGATGCGGGCGATCACGAACGGCGTGCCCAGCTGGGCGGCGCCGTGGGCGAGGCCGAGCACGCCCAGCGCGAGCCGCCGCGGCCAGCGATGGCGACGGGCGCCGAACAGCGCGCCGAAGGCGGCGCCGCCGCCGAGCGCGACCATGACCACCAGGTAGAAGACGACGTCGAACCAGATCGCGCCCGGCTCGTCGAAGTCGAGGGCGACCGGCACCACGAACGGCGTGACCAGACCGGCCACGCCGATCGACCACGCCAGCCAGTAGCCGCGCCACGGATCGAGGACATCGATCGCGCGCCGGACCTCGAGGAACGATCGCTTGCGATCGGGATCGCGGGCGTGGGCGGTTGCGACCCGGCCGGCCCACCACAGCGCGACGATGACGAGCGCCGCCGCCGCCGCCAGCGAGCCCAGGAACCAACCCGCGGTCGAGAGCACGTCGGCGCCGGCGCGCTCGGGGATCGCGACCGGCGCGCCGTCCCATACCCCCGCCTCGTGCTCGATGCCGACGTGGGCGAGCATGCGATCGGAGAGCCACCCGGTGCCGGTGGCGCTCGTGGCCGCGGCGGCGAGGAACATGCAGAACACCAGCGGCACCACGCGGATGAGCCCGCCGCGGAAGAGCCACACCGGATTGAAGAGGCGGCGCGCCACCGCCCGCCGCGACGCCGCCGGCGGCGGGAAGATCGTGACCGGCGCACGCGGGCCGACCACCGGGAAGCTGGGATGGTGGAACGCGCCGCCCAGGCCCGAGACCACGCTGGCGTACGCGGCGGCGGCGGGCGGCGGCTCGGCGGCGGGCGCCTGGTACCGCGCGTAGTGGTGGATGTCGCCGGCGACATCGAGGCGGCAGGCGCCCGGCGGCGGCGGCGGCGCGCCCTCGTCGAAGTACGGCGGCAGATCGAGGCGCGCCAGGGCCTCGCGGTGGGCCGGCTCGATCCACGCGGCGCCCAGGGCCAGGGCCGGCGAGGCCGTGCACACGATCTGCTTGAGGTCGCGGGGCAGGCTGCGGAAGTACAGCTCCTGGCGCGGATCGATCCCGACATCGACGTCGAGGCCCCAGAGCTGCCAGTCCCACGGCAGCTCGATGGCGACGTACGACGCGGTCTGGACCCGCTCGAAGCCGGCCAGATCGAGGCAGGGCCCGTGTTCACCGACGTTCTCGAGCCCGAACAGCGCCGACAGCCAGGTCAGGCGCGGCCGCGGCACCGAGCCGGGCAGCTCGCGGCGGAACAGCGCGCCGAAGCCGTCGAGATCGTCGTACCAGTCGTGGTTCCCCGGCACGCCGTACAGGCGTCGACGGGGATGGAGCGGTGCGCCGCGCGCCGCCAGCGCCCGCGCCGCCCACGCGAAAGGCGCCCGCACCCGCGCTGCCAGCGTGGCCTGATCGGCGACGTGGTAGGCGGTGTCGCCGCCGAACATCAGGAACTGTCCGCGGCGTAGGAGCGCGGGGCCGTCGCCGGGCGCGCCCGCCACCGTCATCGCGGCGCCGTCGGTGCGATCGCGATCGCCGGCGGCCGCGTCGAGGCGGAGCTCCGACTGCAAGAGGTACGCGACCGTGAACATGGCCATGCCGCCGTCGCCGGTGTCGGCGACGTAGTCGAACCACAGCTCGCCGCTCTCGGGCGGCACGATGCGTGGCGGTGGCGCCTCGCCCTCGGCGGCGTGCTCGTCGGCGACGCCACCCACGGCGGTGACCCGCACATCGATCACCCGGCCGGCGTCGGGCGCGCCGTCCTCGACGTGAGCGTGGCCCGAGACCACCGGCATCCAGTCGCGCGGATCGTTGCGGCGGCGGTGCAGGATGGCGCGGAGCTGGGCCAGGAGCTCGGGCGCGAGCAGCCAGCCGACCGGCCGCAACGGCCGCTCGGGCAGGGGCGGCACGTCGGCCACCCGCTCGAGCTCGCGCTCGGTTCCATCGCTCACGCGCCCCCAGGATCGCACAGCGCCAAGTCCGTGGCGGCGTGCGTGGTAAGAACCGCCACATGCGCAACAGCCTCGTCCTGCTCCTGGCGCTGGTCGCGACCGGCGCCTGCAAGAAGAAGTCGACCGAGAACAAGGGCAGCGCCTCCGGCGCCTCCGGCGCCTCCGCGGGCACCGCCGGCGGAGGGAGCCCCACCGGCGACGGCACGAAGTCGGCGACCACGGAGGCCGGCGGCCCTCTGCAACAGGTCAACGAGTGCCCGCCCGCGCTGAAGGACACCGACAAGGGCCTGCGACGCACCATCCCCGCCGGCTGCACGACCACGGTGCAGGGCGACTACTACGTCGAGGGCGAGCTGATCATCGAGGCCGGGGCGACGCTGAAGTTCGCCGCCGATTCCGCCCTCTACGTCGGCTACACCGACGCGTCCAAGCTGATCGTGAACGGCAGCAAGGACAAGCCGGTGACGTTCGCGTCCGGCGGCGATCAGGCGCCCGGCACCTGGAAGGGCGTGCACCTCTATTCGCGCGCCGCGCGTTCACAGGTGACCGGGCTGGTCATCGAATACGCCTTGATTGGACTCGAGAGCGAAGCCCCCGAGTTGTCGGTCAAGGACAGCCTCATTCGCGGCACTCGCGACGTGGGCATCAAGATCTCCGACGAGGGCACGCTCGCCGCCTTCGCCGGCAACACCTTCGACAAACCCGGCGCCCTGGCCATGACGGTGCCGCCTGCCGCGATGGTCGGATTCGGCGCCGGCAACGTCTTCCCCGCCGACGCGCTGGTCGAGCTGCGCGCCGGCAACGTGAGCACCTCGGGCACCTGGTCGCATCCAGGCGCGCCGATCAAGGTCACCGGCGAGGTCTACATCGACGGCAAGGCCGGGAAGGCCACCATCGAGGTCGCCGCCGGCAACCAGTTCCGCATCGACACCAGCGGCGCGATCTACGTCGGCTACACCGGTGACGCCGAGCTGAAGGTGGCCGGGACCAAGGACGCGCCGGTGACCTTCGTCGCGGCCGGCGATCCGGAGCCGGGGGCCTGGGAGCGCGGCATCATCAGCTACGCGCGGGGCACGCTCACCCTCGACCATGCCGTGATCTCGCACGGCGGCGCCGACGGCCGTGGCGCCGTGCGCGCCGAGGGCGGCAAGCTGTCGATCACCTCGTCGACGATCAAGGACAACGTCGTGGGCATCTCGGTCGACGATCAGGGCGACCTGCGCGGGTTCGACCAGAACCAGCTCGCCGGCAACCGCGACCACGCGCTGGTGGTCTTCCCGCGCCACCTGGGCGCGCTCGGCGCGGCCAACACCTACGACGCGCAGAAGCTCCTGGTCCACGGAGGACGCGTCGACAAGGCCGCGACCTGGGCGATCCAGCCCGGCGCCACCGTGATCATCGACGGCGAGCTCTACGTCGAGGGCGGCGCCCTGACCTTGCCGGCCGGTTCGACGTACGCGTTCACCGACAACGCGGGCGTGTACGTCGGGTACTCCGGCGACGGCACGCTCGTGGTCCAGGGGACGGCCGACAAGCCGGTGACTCTCGAGAGCACGCGCCACGAGACCGGCGGTTGGAAGGGCGTCGAGCTCTACGGCCGCACGGTTGCCAGCTCGCTCCAGCACCTCGTGGTCAAGGACGCCGCCGGTGGCGGCGTGCGAGTCAGCGGCGGTGGCGTGGTCAAGATCGAGGGCCTGACCTGCAGCGCCTGCGAGAAGGCCGCGCTGACCTGGGACTGTCAGTCGAAGGTCACCCAGAGCGCGGTCAAGGGCGACGCCGGTACGCCGAAGGGCGCCCTCGCCCCTGAGGGCTGCTGATCGCGGCGAGCCGCGCGGCTCACAGCTCGAGCGACGCGGCCAGGTCGTGCTCGGAGGCCTGGGTCACGCGCGCCCGCACGATGCTGCCCGAGGGCGCGGTGCCGTCGGCAAGGTAGACCACGCCGTCGATGCCCGGGGCCTGGCCGTAGAAGCGGCCCTCGAGCAGGAGGTCGGTCTCCTCGGAGACGCCGTCGACGAGCACGTCGAGCTCCTGGCCGACCAGGCGCTCGAGCTTCCTCTTGCTGATCTCGGCCTGGAGCGCCATCAGCTCGGCCACGCGGGCGTCGGCCAGCTCCTGGGGCACGCGATGGGGCAACATCGCCGAGGTCGTGCCCGGCTCGATCGAGTACGGGAACACCCCCACGCGATCGAGCTCGACCTCGGTGAGGAAGCGCTTGAGCGAGCCGAACATCTCGTCGGTCTCGCCGGGGTGACCGGCGATGAACGTGGAGCGCAGCACCACGCCGGGGATGCGGGCGCGGAGGCGCTCGACCAGCTCGTAGGTGACCCGCGCCGAGTGGCCGCGCCGCATCAGCTTGAGCATGCCGTCGTCGATGTGCTGGAGCGGCACGTCGACGTACTTGGCGATGGTCGGCTCGCCGGCGATCACGTCGATGAGCTCGTCGGTGAACGCGCTCGGGAAGGTGTAATGCAGCCGGATCCAGTGGATGCCCTTGGTGCCGGCGATCCGGCGCAGGAGCGCCGCCAGGGTCGGCCGGCCCTCGAGATCCCAGCCGTAGCGGGTGAGATCCTGGGCGATGAGGTTCACTTCCTTCACGCCCTCGCCGCCGAGCTGCGCGACCTCGGCGGCGATGTCGTCGATCGAACGGCTGCGCTGCGGCCCGCGCAGCTTGGGGATGATGCAGAACGAACACGGCCGATCGCAGCCCTCGGCGATCTTCACGTACGCGGTGTGACGGGCACCGATGCGCACCCGCGGGGTGTCGTGATCGTAGACGTAGGCCGGCGTCGCGCTGACCTCGACCACCGGCAGCTTCTTCTTCTGGCTCCGGCCACCCCTGGCGGCCGCCGGCGCGATCGCCTTGGCGATCGACATGAAGTCGCTCGAGCCCAGGATGTGGTCGATCTCCGGAATCTCGGTCGCGATCTCGTCCGCGTACCGCTGGGCCAGGCACCCCGTCACCACCAGCTTCTTGGCCCGGTCCTTCTTGTGCTCGGCCATCTCCAGGATCGTGTTGATGCTCTCCGCCTTGGCCTGATCGATGAACGCGCACGTGTTCACGACGATGACGTCCGCGTCCTCCGGCTCATCGCATAGCGCATGCCCCGCCGCCTGCACCTGCCCCAGCATCACCTCCGTATCCACCTGGTTCTTGGGACACCCCAGGCTCACGAAGTAGATGTTCTGACCAGACATGGGCCGCGCAGTCTGGAGTTGCCGCCCCCGACCGTCAAGGGGACAGGTTCACGGGCCCCAACACGCCGGTATCGCTACGCTATTCAGGGTCACTGCCAGAGCCGCTCAGTTGGTGCAGGCGCTCCGGCGGTCGGTGCCGGCGATCTGCCATCCGACGCAGCCACCCGCGATGTGCACGGTGAGCCGGTCGACGCCCACCAGCGTGAAGTCCGAGACCTGCGACTGACCCTCGATCTCGACCGTGCCCGAGGCCTGGGCACCGCCGACCCCGACGAGCTCCACCCCGCTGTTGCTGAGCTTGCAGCTCGGGCTCTGTGGATTGGTGCAGTGATAGTAGATGTCCGAGCGCACCACCACACCGAACGAGTCGACGGTCAGGTCGGCATCCCAGGTGCTGAACGTGTCGCGGCGCTCGATGAACCCGTCGTAGGTCTGGCTGAACCCCGACGAGACGAACCCGAGCTGGTGCAGCTCGTAGCGACTGTCGCCTCCGCTCCAGTCGATCTGATCCCACGACGCCGGGTTGACGATCACCGCCGAGCCCAGGATCTGGGTGCCGTCGGTGCGGGTACACCCGCCGGTGACGGTCGCGGTGTTGCCGTCGATCGCGATCGCCGGGCACGGTTCGGCGTCGAAGGTGTCTCCGAACTGATCGACCTGGCTCTGGGCCTGGAACATGTCGGCGCCGCCGGCGGCCGAGATCAACCGCGCGATCTCGGAGTCGGAGCGATCCGCGAACACCAGCGTGGCGTCGATGTCGGTCGACCCACCGGCGCCGCACGCCGCGAGCCATGGAGCGAACGCGAGCCCGAGCGCCAGGGAACCGGTCAGGATCCTCATGAGTGCCTCCCTCTTGCGGATCGTACCGCCGAGACGAGGCCCACGATACGAAGATTCACCGGCAGCCGCGGTAGGCGGCCTCCTTGGTCGAGTAATCGTGCTCGGTCTCGGTGTAGTTGTCGCCCTTGAAGGTGAACTTGCGGATGGTGTATCCATCGTTGCCCTCGAGCCAGACGAAGAGTTTCTTGGCTTTCTTGAGTGCGGGCAGGCTCTCGACCGAGGTCTCGCAGCCGGCGGCGTAGAAGCCGGTGTTGTCGGGCATGCCGTAGCTGACGAAGAGCTCGAGCCGCTTACCCTTGATGCCGGCCTTCTTGTAGACGTCGACGATCGCCTGGTGCTTGCCGCCGGCGAGCTGCTTGATCTCCACGATGCGCTTGGCCGCAAAGTCGATGGCGGGTTGACACAGCGCGGCCCTGGCCGCACCGAGCTCGATCGCCGGCATGCCGTAGCGGGTCGACTCGATCTTCTCGGTCGCAGGCAAGCCATAGGCCAGCGCGGCGTCGACCTTCTTGGCGCACAACTCGCCGACCTTGCCCACCGCGAGCGCCTCGCCCTCGTAGAAGCCCTCGACCGGCCGCTTCATCGCGTCCTTGGCCAGGTACGCGCCCATCAGCGCGGTCTCGACGTACTCGTGCACGTACATCGCCTCGTAGCGCTTGCACATGCCCTCGACGTCGCTGCCGAGGATGAAGCGCTTGTCGCCTTCCTTCTGGTGGTTCTTGAAGCGAATCGCTCCTTCGGAGAAGACCTTGTGGTCGGGCTCGAGCCCGGCTGCCCTGATGGTCTCGAAGCAGGTCTCGGGGAGATCCCGCTTGCCCATGTCGTCCGAGGTCGACGTCCATTTGGGGTCGCCGAACGGCTGCTGGTCCATGAGGTAGGTCAGCTTGGTGACCAGCTTGGCCACCGCAGTGTCGTCACTGGCCGACGCGGTGGCAGGCCCTGCCACGAAGGTGCCGAGCGCGGCTGCGATGGCGAACGAACGCGAGATGCTCTTCATGCGCGGACTCGTTGCACCCGCGATGCCACGCGCGATGCGGCTGATTCCGTCGCCTTCCGCGCCCGTCCCCGGCCTGCCCGACATATCGCCTAGTCGATTGGATCAGCACTCGATGATGTTGACGGCGAGGCCGCCGCGGGCGGTCTCCTTGTACTTGCTCGACATGTCGCGGCCGGTGTCGCGCATGGTCTTGATGACCTTGTCGAGCGAGACCTTGTGGCTGCCATCGCCCTGCAGGGCGAGGCGGGCGGCGTTGATGGCCTTGACCG
>SXJR01000380.1 GCA_005779305.1 Myxococcales bacterium | reverse complement strand
GGGGGCGAAGAGCTACATCGTGCGCGGCACGGGTAACGCCGAGTCGTTCGAGAGCTGTAGCCACGGCGCCGGCCGCGCCATGTCGCGGACCGAGGCCAAGCGGCGCTTCACGGTCGAGGACCACGCCGCAGCGACGGCGGGCGTGGAATGCCGCAAGGACGCCGACGTGATCGACGAGACCCCGGCGGCCTACAAGTCGATCGATGCGGTGATGGAGGCGCAGCGCGACCTGGTCGAGGTCGTGCACACGCTGCGTCAGGTCTTGTGCGTGAAGGGATGATGAAGGCGTCATGAGTGCGACGAGCGCGATGGACACGCTGACGATCGACGGCTCTCACGGCGAGGGCGGAGGGCAGATCCTCCGCTCCTCGCTGGCCTTGGCCCTGGCGACGGGGCGGCCGATCCGGGTCGTGAAGATCCGGGCCGGCCGCGCCAAGCCAGGGCTCTTGCGCCAGCACCTCACCGCGGTCAACGCGGCGCGGGTGCTGTCGGGCGCCGAGGTGTCTGGTGCCGAGCTCGGTTCGCGCGAGCTGGTGTTCACGCCGGGGCCGATGCGGGCCGGCGAGCACGCGTTCTCGATCGGATCGGCCGGCAGCACGCTGCTGGTGGTGCAGGCGCTGTTGCCGGCGTTGCTGGTCGGGGAGGGCCGGTTCGAGGTCACGATCGAGGGCGGCACGCATAACCCGTCGGCGCCGACGTATGACTACTTCGTGCGTGTGCTGGCGCCGATGCTGCGGCGGCTCGGCGCGCGGATCGAGGCGCGGCTGGATCGGCCCGGGTTCTATCCGGCCGGTGGCGGGCGGATGCGCATCGTCATCGAAGGTGGCGGCTCGCAGCGGCTGGCGCCGCTCGACTTGTGCGAGCGGGGTGAGGTGCGGTCTCGGCTGGCGATCGCGTTGATCAGCGCGTTGCCACGGCACGTGGCCGAACGCGAGATCGCGACCGCGTGCGACCGGCTGGGCTGGGACGCGTCGGCGTGCGGCGTCGTCGAGGCGGCGCGCTCGCCGGGCCCGGGGAATGTCGTATCGATCGAGGTCCAATGCGAGTACGTGACCGAGATGTTCGTCGCGTTCGGCGAGCGCGGGCTGGCCGCGGAGCGGGTGGCGCTGGCGGCGGCCGAGGAAGCCGCGGCATGGTTGGCGGTCGTGCCGCCCGTGGGCGCGCACCTGGCTGATCAGCTGCTCGTGCCGCTGGCGCTGGGCGGCGGGGGACGGTTCAGGACGGTGCAGCCAACATTGCACACGACGACCCAGGTCGACCTGTTGAAGCAGTTCATCGGCGTCGAGGTCGCGGTGCGGGAGATCGCTGGAAGCGAGGGCGTATGGGAGATCGAGGTACCGCCTCGTTCCTGACGGAGCTGCGGTCGACCGTCAGTGACCCGTGCTAGAGGGGCGCCCGCGGTTGACGACCGCGTGGAGGAGGCGTGGATGTTCGAGGACAGCGGCAAGGTGTTGGAGAACGAGGCAGGGGCGGGTGGGGCGGCGGAGTCGGCGACTCACGTGGGTCGCGACTGGCGAGAGATCGATCGACGCATGCGCCGGCTCGCGGCCCGTCGGGCGGTGCTGGATGCAGAGGAAGCACGGCTGCTGGTGGCAGCGCGAAAGGCCGCGATCCACCGGCACCTGGGATTCGGCTCGTTCGGCGAGTACCTCGAGCGGGTGCTCGGGTATGCGCCGTCCACAGGGCGCGATCGAATGCGCGTCGCCGAGGCCCTGGCCGAGTTGCCGGAGACCGCGGCGGCGCTGGAGGCTGGGCAGGTCTCGTTCTCGAAGGTGCGAGAGCTCGTGCGTGTGGCGACGCCGGAGATCGAGCAGGTCTGGCTCGCGCACGTCGACGGTCTGACCGTACGAGAGGTCGAACAGGCGGTCCGTGGCCGGAAGCGCGGCGATCGTCCTGACCAGCGACCCGATCCCGACCTCGATCCGCGGATCGTGCGCATGGAGCTGCCCCCGGCGGCGTACGCCCTGTTCCTGGAGGCGCGCAGGCACCTGGAGCGCGAGGTCGGTCAGCGCATGAGCGACGCGGAGTTCATGGCGGTCGCGTGTCGCGCCGTACTGGGTGGTCCAGCCACCGAGACGGCGCCGGCCAAGGGCGACGGTCCTGATGAGCCCGCGGTGCATTCGAATCGGCCACCCCACCAGATCGCGATCGTCGTCTGCGAGTACTGCCAGCGCGGCTGGCAAGACACGCCGGGCCGCTCGATCGAGCTACCGCCCTCGGCGATCGAGCGCGCCTACTGTGACGCTGTGGTGCTCGGGCGAGTCGACGACGGCGCGGCGATACCACCTGAACCGACGCGGACGATACCGTCGCGCGTGCGGCGCCTGGTCCTCGCCCGCGACCATCGCCGATGTGTCGTGCCCGGCTGCACGTCGTCGCAGTTCGTCGACGTTCACCACATCAAGCCGCGGGCGCTGGGCGGCGAGGACGTCGCGCTGAACCTCATCACGCTGTGCGAGCTGCATCACAGCCTGCATCACGATGGCTGCATCACGATCGCGGGCGCGCCGGGCTCGTTGCAGGTTGCCCACGCCGACGGGCGGCGATATGGAACGCAACTGCCACCGGGGGGCGCCGATGGCGACGGTGATGACGGCAACCATGCCGCGGCAGCACGGCTGGCGCTGGTCGGGCTCGGCTTCCGATCCAGCGATGCTTCGGCAGCCGTCGGCCGCGCGCTGACTCACGTGGGTCGCGAGGCGACGCTGGAGACGCTGGTTCGCGTGGCGTTGCAGACCATCTCGCGATCGCGCACCCAGAAGTTCCCCGCCCCAGACCCTGCTCAATCCGATCCCAAGGACGCGGCACCTCCTGGCGTCACCGGATAGACATCCTCGCGCGGCATCACCAGGTCGCCATCGCCGCCTTTCCGCCAGCGCGTGTGCTGCTCGCGGCACACTTCGCTCACGTCCTCGATCGCGACGATCCACGGCCTGGCGTACTTCGCCAGCCACGGACCGCGCAGGCCGATCTGCACCGCGCGCCGCTCGAGAGGGGCGCCCGATGGCCCATGATCAGGGTCCCACTGCAACCGAACGTCCGACGCAGCCACGGCGGTCTGCCACTCGGTCCGGTCCGCCCAGCGCCGGGTGTCGTGGCTCGACGGCACCGCGGCTTCCAGAATCTGATCGAACGCCGTCCGCTTCAGCCAGACCGCCAGCACTACCTCCTGCCCGTCCTTCGACCCCCATCCTGACCGGTACATCATCCACAGGAAGTTGGGCTTCACCCAGCTCATTCGGGAGAGCGAGAACTCACCACCGAAGAACCCGTTTTCCGAGGCGAACCGGCCGATCGAAGGACGATAGGCTTGATACACCACGACCGTGTCCTCATCGAATTGCGCCATCACGTGGCGGCCGCGCGCCGGCCAGCGGGCGCACTGGGCGAGATACGGCTCCATCACGAGGCGGCTCGACGTCATGCCAACCGCAAGATAGCGTGCAGCATGGCTCGCTCGCTCGGATTCGCCAAGCTCGCTTTGTTCGCGCTGCTCACCGCTACCGTCGCTTGCGGCGGCGACAAGTCGCCCTCCCCAGCCTCTGGTTCCGCCCATCAGAGCTCGGCAGCGTCAGGCGACATCGACACACCCGCCGCCAAGAAGCTCGTCGCGGATGGCGCGCTCACGCTCGACGTCCGCACCGCTGACGAGTTCACCGATGGCCACCTCCCCACGGCTCGCAACATCCCGGTCGACGAGATCGGCACGAGGCTGGCCGAGATCGAGCAGGCCGTCGGCGACAAGGGGCGACCCATCGTCGTCTATTGCGGCACCGGCCCGCGCGCCGCGGTCGCCAAGCAACGCCTCGAGGCCGCCGGCTTCACCAGCGTTTTCAACGGGGGCGGCTACCGGGCGCTCTCCGCGCCCTAGCGGCCCCATGCGACTACGCACGGCCACGGTTCTCGTCGGTCACACGTGCGTGCTCGAGCAGGAGGTGGGTGACCGTATCATCGAGCTCGGCGTCGCCCTCGGCGCCGCCCGCGCTCAGCTCGAAGTGCCCGGTCGTCCAGCTCAACACTCGCATCAACGTCGAGCGCGAGTCGTCGCGCTTGTCGGATGCGCGGGCCCGCACCAGCCGGCCATCGACGAACGAGAGCCACGCTACCGTATCGTCCAGTGTCAACCGCAGAACCCCGGTCTTGCGCTCCTGCTCGAGCATCGTGAGCAGCGACGGTAGCCCCAGCTGCGCGACCGCGCCGCGCAGCAGCACCTGCTCGCCGTCGCGGCGACCACCACGGGCCAGGCGCCGGGCGCGCAGGATCAGCTCGAGGGCGGTGAACGGCTTGGGCAGCACCTCGGAGGCGCCGAGCTGCATCGCCTGCAGTCGCACGAGGTCAGTCGCGTTTTCTGACATGAGGACGACCGGCACGCGCGCCAGATCGGGGTGACGGCCCATCTCCTCCAGCAGGCGCAGGCCGTCCATCACCGGCATGTCGCGCTCCGCGACCACCACGTCGGGATCGCGACTGAGCGCGGCGCCCAGCGCCTCCATGCCATTGGTGGCGGTGTAGACCGCGAAGCCGGCGTTGCCGAGCGTCGTCGACAGGCGCTCGAGCAGCCGGGTCTGCGGATCGGCGACCACGATGCGCAGCTCGTCCGTGACCGGGTTGATCTGCGGGTTCGCTTCGATCAGGCGGATCAGCTCGGTCTGGAAATCCAGGTCGGCCTGGTCGCGGAGCGCGTCGCGGAACACCACGCCGACGCCCGGCTTGCGCCCGAGTTGCCGGCCCTCCTCTTCATCGAGCGCATGGACCACCGTGGCCACCGTGCTCAACCTCACCCCGCCCGTAGACATCGCCAGCTCCACCACGGTGCCCACTGGCAGCGGAGTCTGCATCCGGACAAACATCCCGAACGGCGTCACGTCTTGCGACACCGCGCGCATCAACCGACCGCCGGCGGTGAGCTCGACGGTCAGATTGAGGATGATGCGAGCGACGCGCCTGCGCATGAGCCTCCGACGTAGCCGTTTTTCGGCGTGGGCTCAAGCTGCAAACGTCGCAGCGCGAAGCGACGGCACCTGCATGTCGAGCAATCCGGGAGGCGATGGACCTGTACCCATCGACGGAATGGGTGTCACGATCCAGCGGATGCTGCGAAGTTCGGCGCCGACCCTCGAGACCGAGCGCTTGGTCCTACGCGGGCACACCACCGGCGATTTCAACGAATGCTCCGCGATGTGGGCCGATCCGGTGGTGGTCAAACACATCGGCGGCACGACCCAGCCAGCCGAGAAGGTCTGGACCAAGATGCTCGCGTACCTGGGGCACTGGGCGGTCATGGGGTACGGCTTCTGGGTCCTGCGCGACAAGGCGAGCGGTCGCTTCGTGGGCGAGGCCGGCCTTGCCGACTTCCGCCGCGAGGTCACGCCCGGCTTTGACGGCGCACCCGAGGCCGGCTGGGCGCTGGCGGCGTGGGCCCACGGTCGTGGCCTGGCGACCGAGGCCATGCGCGCGGTCACGCAGTGGGGCGACGCCAATCTCCCAGACCTTGGTCGGGGCACGCGCACCGTGTGCATGATCGACCCCGATCACGCCGCGTCGATCCGTGTCGCCGAGAAGCTCGGTTTCCGCGCGTGGACCGAGACCCGGTACATGGGCGCTCCGATCCGCTTGTTCGAGCGTTCCTGATCGCGGTGCTAGACTCTGTCGGTATGCCGACCAGACGCGTCGCCATGGTGCTGGGCGCGCTCGTCTGCGGCTCGGCCGCGACCACCTTCGCGTGCCCGACCGTGCCCGATCCCGCCGCCGCGCCGCCGCCGCCTTCGCGCAAGCCCCGGATCATCGTCGAAGTCGTCGACTATCTGACTGGCAAGCCGCTACCCGGTGTGACCGTCCAGATCACCCATGACCAGACCTGCACGCGCGACGCCGGATGTACGCCGACCCACCGCCACCGCGCCGGCATGCTGGCGATGGCAAAGAAGACCGACGCGCGCGGCCGCGCCACGTTCGCGGTGCCCGACCTGGACTACGGGTTCCACGTCTCCGGCCCCGTCCCGTCCGGCTACCTCGACTACTCCTCGACCTATCAGCTCGGCGCGCAGGCCTGCCACGAGCTCGTGCGCGAGGTGCCCCGGCGCGGCCGCGAGCCGACCCGGCGCACCATCGCGTCGCTGGTGCCGGCGACGATGCTGACCGTCACCACGCCCGATCAGGCGATCGCCATCGCCGAGGCCGTCGGCGAGATCCAGACCTGGCGCGCGTCGCACCCGGGCATCACGCCCACCGCGCGCGGCGGCGGCTCGGCCTGGCAGGTCGTGTGGGCGGTCGGCGATCGTACCAAGCGCCAGGTGCACGTCAACGCGTTCGACGGTTCGGCCTCCGTGAGCGGCCGCTGGACCGACTGATCAGTACAGCCGGTGCAGGTGCATGCCGCGGTAGTAGTTGCCGAGGATCGCCTCGTGCGGTTTACCCGCGTCCGCCATGCCGATCGCGCCCACCTGATCCATGCCCACGCCGTGACCGAAGCCGGCACCCCTGAACACGAACTTCGTCGGCGCCCCCGCCGGCCCGCGCGCCTCGACGGTGAACAGCGTCGACTTGAGCCCGCCCAGCAGCCGCCGGATCGCCAGATCCCCATCCGTCACCGCCACGCCCTTGGTGCCGCGGATCCGTATCGACTGGATCCGGCCGCTCCGCCCGCGGCGCACCACCTCGAGCGCCGTCACCGTGCCGACCGACGCGTGCACCCGCGCCACGTGCGCCGACAGCTCCTTGGCGCTGCTCTCCAGCGTCCAGCGGAAGTGCTTCTTGCCCCACTTCGTCGAGCCGCTCCAGAACGCGCCAGGCGACGCCGCCAGGAACGCGTCCAGGTTCTTGTCGTCGATCACAGCGAACCGCTCGGCCAGCTTCTTGTCGACCGTATCGGCGCGCCCGCGCAGCGACGGGTCGGGCGTGCCCCCCCAGATCGCCTCGTTGTCCTCCGTACGTCCGCCGGCCGACGCGCTGTAGCGCGCATCGACCAGCCCGCCGCCGTCGCGCAGCATGACGATGCCGCGGGTCTTCTCGACCGCCCGCGTGGTCCTCGGGTGCTCCTTGCCGGCGCCGGCGTAGACCTGACACTGCTGGGTCGAGCACAGCAGGTACGGCTCGGTCAGGTTGCGGCGGCCGATCTTCTCCAGCAGCTCGGTGCGCGCGGCGATCGCCTGGGCTTCGAGCGCGGCCTCGGGCGCGTCGGCGAAGATTTCCGACGGCACCAGCCCGGCCAGCAGCTTGTCCTCGCCGACGGCGTTGACCGCGGTGAGCGCGCCGTCGGAGCCGAACGTCACGTAGACCGCGCCCCAGTAGCGCCGATCCTCGTGTCCCGTGACGAGCTGGGACCCGCCGGTGTTGGTCGGCACGTCCTTCACCGTGATGGTTTCGCCCGCGCGCGCCGGCCGGAACCACACAACCGAGGGGTTCATCACCGTCACGTCACCTGCGCGCGCGACGATCGTGCCCCGCGGTCGCCGCACCAGCTCGCGGTGCACGGTGGTGACCACGTCGTGCACGTCGGCGATCTGTTTGGCCTTGGCCGCGCCCTTGCCGGGGCCGACCGGGGCGACCGCGACCAGGTGCTCGCGGGTATCGATGACCTCGCCGTCGACGGCGAACAGCGTTCCGATCTCGAAGCTGTGGGGATCGAGGCCGCGGCTGCGCCAGGTCTCCATCCCGGTCGCGATCCCGCTGGCGTCGTCGGGGGCGAGCCGCTCGACCACCGTCCACTCGCGGATCTCGGCGGGCGCGGCGTCCTGGCTGGTCACGGTGATGCTGTTCGCGCCGTCGATGCGCGTGGCGCTGCCGCCGTCTCCGTCGGGCAGGATGACGAGCCCGCCCGGCGCCGACAGCGTGACCCGTTCCTGTCCGCTCATCACTTCGACGGTGACGAGGGGCAAGCCATCGTCGGTGAACGTGAACCGGCTCGAGTAGAGGATGCGCAGCTTGTCAGCCGTCGAGGTCTCGTCGGCGTGAGCAGGCCGGGCCGGAACCACCAGCCCGACGACGCCCACGACGAGAGTCGCACCCAGCACCCGGACGAGTGATCGCAGCATGCCCCGAGGCTAGGGAAGCCTGCCCCGGGGGGCAATAATCCGACTATTCGGGGGCGGCGACGGCCGCCGGCCCGCGCGCGATGAAGTGCAGGTTCATGAAGTTGATCGTGAAATGGGCGGCGATGGCCCCGCCCAGGTCTCCGGTCAGCGTCACCAGCCCGCCGAAGACCAGGCCCATGACCAGCGCCCAGGCCGTCCAGGGCAGGAACCGCCGGGTGGGCCCGACGTGGAGCAGCCCGAACAGCACCGCCTGCGGCACCAGCCCGAGCCACGGCATCAGCGCGCCGCGAAAGAAGACCTCTTCGCCGACCGAGCTGGCGACGGCGAGGATGAAGATCTCGCGCCCGCTCAGGTCGCCGAGCAGCGCGTAGAAGTCGTCGTGGAGCGCGCGGCCCCACGACGAGCGCTGGGTCACGACCCGGCTCCCGTAGACCACGGCGAGCCCGACGGCCACGCCGAGCAACGGCGAGACCAGGTGCCACCACATCGCACGGACCTCGACGGCGCGGTAGACGTCGGCATCGCCGCGCCCCGCCGAGAGCAGGAGCCCGCCGAGCGCGAGCGCGCCGTACAACCCGATGACGAGGGTGGCCCGGCTGTGCGGCGGCGGGGGACTACCCTGCATCCATCTTACTATGCCCGATGTGAGGCACCCTACCAACGTCACTTGTGGTGTTGGTGGGGTAGGGTTGAGGAATGGGCCGCGCCGTCGCCGCCATCGTCGCCGCCGCCGCGCTCGTCGCGGCGATAGCGCCCCACGCTCGCGCCGAGGACGGCGAGATCAGCAGCGCCTGTGTCGGTGCCGGCACCGAGATCCTCGTCGACACCGCCGCGCGCGTGCTCACTCTGTGCGAGCACGGCGCCGCCGTCGCGTCGTACCCGGTGGCCATCGGCGGCAACGGCGCCGGCAAGCAGCGCGAGGGCGACGGCAAGACTCCGCTGGGCAGGTACGCGCTGGCCGCGCCGCGACGCTCCTCCGACTACGGAACCTTCATCCCGATCGCCTTCCCGACCGCGGCGCAGCAGAAGCGCGGCATCACCGGCGGCGCGATCGGCATTCACGGTCCCGATCGCCGCCTGCGCGCGCTCGGTCGCGCCGCGGTCACCTTCGGATGGACCCGCGGTTGCGTGGCGGTCTCCAGTGATGTCGAGATGAGGTCGATCGCGCGCTGGGTCCAGGCTCGGCGCGCTCGTTCGCCGCTATCGATCGAGATTCGATAGTGATCTGGACGCATCGCGTCGCCCACAGTGGCTCCGACGCAGAAGTAGTGGCTGTGGGCGCTCTTACGTAGCTAACGCACTGCGCAAAAACGCTGGTCAGGCCGGTCGAGCCTCATGTAGGGTGCTCGGCGAGGGAGGCTTCGGCCATGTATCACCACGTGCGCGCGCCCGCGTCGTGTCTGTGTCTTCTTGCGTGCACCACCGCAACCGCGGTTGTGCTCGCCGGCTGCGTCTCGTTCGAGCCCGACGATCCGCCAGCGGTGATCCACGCCCGGTTCGATCCGGACGCGAAGGTGATCCCGATGCCGACCGACGTCCTGCGAGACGACGCCGCCGGTCATCTCGATCTCCCCATCGACGACACCCTGACACCGGCCGAGGCCGAGCTCTACACCTACCTCAACACGCTCGACGGCTGGTCGAGCGCGTCGGCGGCGGAGGTCGAGTTCACCGCGCCGATCGCGCCCGGCACGATCACCGACGAGACCCTGCAGGTCTGGAAGTGGGGCGGCACGCCGCAGCGAGTGACCGACGCCCGCGTCTCCTTCTCAGCCGACGAGGGCACCTTGAAGATCGACGCGCCCCGCCACGGCTGGGAGCGCGGCGCGCAGTACCTCGTCGTCCTCCGCGGCCAAGCCGACGGCGTCGAGGGCAAGCTCGGCGAGAAAGTCGAGTGCGACGCGGCCTTCTACTTCCTGCGCCAGACCGAGCCCCTCGACACCGCCGAGCACGCCCGCGCCTTCCCCGGCAACGACGCCGCGACCCGCGCCGACAACGCCCGCAAGCTCGAGGAACTCCGCCTCGAGCTCCTGCCTCACTTCGACTGGCTCGAGTCGCGCGGCGTGCACCGCAAGGACGTGGCGGCACTGTGGCGCTTCACCGTCACCACCCGCGTCGAGCTCGCCATGGACAAGTCCTCGCAGCGCATGCCCCTGCCCATCCAGCTCGTGATGGATCCCGCGACCGGCAAGGTCGACCTGCCGGCGGCGCCCTGGGACTCGGCCGTCGAGGCCGAGGTCAAGTATCGCCTGCGCGCCTACGAGGGCTTCGCTCTGTCGTCGGAGCTGATCTTCCAGCTCACCGGCGCGGTGCAGCCGGCGTCGGTGACGTCCTCCACCGTGCAGCTCTGGCGCCTGGCGGCCCCGCCGGTGCGCGAGCCGGCGACCGTGCGCGTGATGGCCGACGGCCAGGGCGTCGCCATCCGGCCCGATCGCAGGCCCCTGGCCGCCGGCACCGGCTACGCCGTCGTCGTCACCGACGGCGTGAAGGACCTGACCGGCCAGCCCATCATCGCCATGCCCGCCGGCGCGCTGCTCAAGGCCGAGTCGGCCATCTTCGAGGCCGGCGCGTCGAAGGTGGGCGTGGTCCCCGACGAGGACGCGGTCCGGATCGAGGACGCGCGGGGCCGCCTCGGCCCGCTGCTGGGGCAGATCGGCCGCGAGCGCGTGGTGGCGGCGTGGCCATTCACCACCATGCTGGTCAAGCCGCGCATCGACGACATGGTGCGCCGCGCGGCCGCCGTCGGCGTATCGCCGGCGCCGACCGACCTGGTCACCCGCACCGCGGCCCAGGCGGTGGCGGATTTCCCCCTCGGCTTCACCGCCCTCTTCAACGTCGAGCGCGTCGTCCACGGCGCCATCGAGTCGCCGTACTACCTCGACGACACCACCCGCGGCCTGCGCGAGGACGGCGGTCACCGCGTCGACAAGGTCGGGTTCACCGTCACCGTGCCGCGTAACCTGCCTGCCGGCCGGCCGGTGCCGGTGGTCATCTTCGGTCACGGCGTCATGACCGAGCGCCGCTTCGTGCTCGCCGTCGGTGACGCCCTCGGCGCCAAGGGCTTCGCCACGGTCGCGATCGATCTGCCGTTCCACGGCACCCGGACCCAGTGCATCGCCGGTGGTCCGATCTCGGTGGTCAACCCGCAGACCGGCGAGGTGACGTCGTTGCCGCCGTGTCAGAGCGGCTCGACGTGCAACCCGCAGGGCCGCTGCGTCGACGCCAGCGGCAACGGCAACCGCCTCAGCATGTGGCCGGTGCTCAACTACCCGGTCGCGTCGGGCGCGGCCTTCCTCGAGGTCGACCACATCGTCAACACCAAGGATCACTTCGACCAGTCGCTGGTCGATCTGGGGGCGCTCGAGCGCTCGCTGCGCACCGCGGACTGGCGCGGCGTGCTGGGCGCGCCGGTCGACACCAGCAAGGTCTTCTACGCCGGCCAGTCGCTGGGAGCCATCCTCGGCGCCAGCTTCCTCGCCGGCGCGCCCGACATCCGCCGCGCCGTGCTCAACGTGCCCGGCGCCGATCTGGTCGACATGTTCGACGACTCGTCGGTCTTCGGCCAGCAGGTCGATGGCCTGTTCACCCGCCTCGAGGTGCCGCGCACCTCCTACGAGGGCGAGCGCTTCCTGAATGTCGCGCGCTGGGTGGTCGACGCGGTCGATCCCATCAACCTGGGCGAAGCGACCGGCGCGCGTGCGCTGCTCCTGCAGATGGCGACCCTCGACTTCATCATCCCCAACGACTACACCCGCGCGCTCGAGCGAGTGACCGGCGCGCCGCGGCGCGACTACATCGCCGAGCACGCCTTCCTGGTCATTCCCGTCGAACCCGAGGCCGGGCGCGGTGGCCGCGACCTGGCTGCGTATCTCAACGGGGAGGTGCTGCCGTGAACGCCGTCGCCAGGCTTCTCGCGATCGCAGCCGTCATGGCCGCGACCACCGGCACCGCCGCCGCCGGTGGCTTCGCCATCGCCGAGCAGACCATCACCGCCGCCGGCACCGGCGGCGCCGGGGCCGCGCGCGACGACGAGTCGGGCGCGGCGTGGACCAACCCGGCCGCCCTCGCCGACGGCGGCGGCCTGCGCCTGGGCTTCGGCCTGGTGCTGGCCCGCCCTTCGATCACCTCCAGCGGCGAGAACGCCGCGGGCGCGTGGACCTCGCAGACCCAGAACCCGTGGGCCACGCCGCCCCACATCGATCTGGCCTGGTCCGACGGCAAGCTCGGCGCCGGCGTGGCGGTCGGCGTGCCCTTCGGCGGTGGTGTGGTGTGGCCGGTCGACTGGCAGGGCCGCTTCGAGATCGTGCGCTCGCGTCTCGAGGTGTTCCGCATCGCGCCGTTCGTGGCGTATCGCCTGGGCAAGGTCCGCGTCGCCGGCGGGCCCCACATCGATCGCGGTCGCTTGCGGGTCGCGCGCCAGATGGACTTCATCGACATGGAAGGCGACGTCGCCATCGATATGGCCGGGACCGGCATCGGCCTCCACCTGGCCGCGTGGAGCCAGCCCTCGCCCGAGGTCGCGGTCGGCCTCACGTACAAGAGCCGCACCCGCCTGCCGCTCGAAGGCGGCGCCGACTTCACCGTACCCGACGCCTTCAGCGAGAAGGCGCCCGATCAGGAGGCGCGCGCGACCATCACGCTGCCCGATCGCGTGGTGCTCGGCTCCCGCTGGGCCCGTGGCCGCTGGGCCGCGCTCGCCGATCTCGAGCTGACCCTGTGGGGCACCTACGACGAGCTCGGCATCGACTTCGCGCAGGAGCAGACCCCCGACGTGCACCAGGCCACCCGCTGGCACACCACGCTCGCCGTCCGCGCCGGCGGCGAGGCTCGCCTCGGCGCCCGCGCCGTGGCCCGCGCCGGCGTCGCCTACGATCCGTCGCCCGCGCCCGACGACACCCTGTCACCCTCCTCTCCCGACGCGACGCGCGCGTCGCTGACCGCCGGCACCTCGGTGGCCGCCACGCGCGCGCTCACGATCGACGCCTTCGCCGAGTACCTGCACCTGGCCTCGCGCTCCACCACCGGCATCGAGAGCATGGACGCGAGCTTCTCGGGCCAGGCCCTGTTCGTCGGCCTCGGCTTGCGCTGGCAGCCGGAGTAGCCTGGGCGGAGTGTCCGAGTCTCGCAGTCGCAGCGGCGTGCCGTTCATGGTCGCCGCGGCGTTCGCGTTCTCGGCGATGAGCGCGCTGGTCAAGGAGGCCGAGCACGGCCTGCCCACCGCCGAGATCGTCTTCGTCCGCGCTGCCCTCACGCTGGCGCTCTCGTATGTGATGGTGTGGCGCATCGGGCGCTCGCCGTGGGGCACGCCCCATCGTCGGCCGTCGCTCGTCCTTCGCGGCACGCTCGGGTTCATCGCCCTCGCCTGTTACTACTGGACGCTCGGCCGCCTGCCGCTGGCCGAGGCCACGACGGTGCACCACACCGCGCCGATCTGGACGGCGGTCCTGGCCTGGCTGTTCCTGCGCGAGGGCCTGAGCGCCGGTACCGCCGTCGCGCTCGCGCTCGGCATGGCCGGCGTGGTGCTGGTGGCGCGATCTGGAGGCGGCGGCCTCGGCCTCGATCCGGTGGGCCTCGCTGTCGCCGTCGGCGGCGCGTTCTGCTCGGCCGCGGCGTATGTGACCGTGCGGCGCCTGACCAACCCGGTGCCGACGACCGCGCACCCCGAGCCGGGGCCCGGCGAGCACCCGCTGGTGATCGTCTTCTACTTCCCGCTGGTGGCGACGCCGCTGTCGCTGGTCTGGGCCGCGCCCCAGTGGGTGACTCCGAGCGGGCGCGAGTGGCTGCTCCTCGCCGGCATCGGCGTGACCACGCAGATCGGACAGGTGTGCCTGACCTACGGCCTGGCGCGCGAACCGGCGGCGCGGGCCATGGCCGTGGGCTACCTCCAGGTCGTGTTCGCGATCGCCGTCGGCGCCGCCCTGTTCGCCGAGGTCCCGCCGTGGACCACCCTGACCGGCGCCGCGCTGATCGTCGGCGCCACGGCCGTGGCCGCGCGACGCCGGTGATACCGTCGATGGGTTGCAGACGGAGACCATCGACCCTCTGGTGCAGCCGGCGCGCCTGGAGGTGCAGGACGGCGCCAGCTCCCGCGTCGTGTTCGTCAGCGGCGAAGCGCTGACCATCGGCCATGCCGCCGACTGCGATGTGGTGCTGGCCCCGAGCTGGATCGCGCCAGTCCACGCCCGCCTGGTGCTGGTCGCCGGCGCCCACCACGTGATCGCCGAGGGCGGCGCCCGCGTGCTGCTGGGCGGCGCCATCGTCGACGACGCCGTGCTCCACGATGGTGACGTGGTCCGCCTGTCCGATCCGGCGACCGCGGCCTTGGCCACCCTGGTCTATCGCAACCCGCAGGCGCCGCCGATCGCGCCCATGCACCACTTCGCTACCCCGCCGGGGAAGGCCCTGCTCACCATCGGCCGCGCTGACGCCGACATCGTGCTCGATCAACCGCTGGTTTCGCGCCGCCACGCCGAGCTGGTCTGGGAGGGTGGCCGCCACGTGTTGCGCGACCGCGGTTCGCGCCACGGCACGTGGGTGAACGGCTCGCCGGTGAGGTCGCCGCGCCCGCTGTCGCCCGGCGACGAGGTCCAGATCGGCACCTTCCGCCTCACCTACGACGGCGACAGCCTCGACTCGTTCGATCAACACGGCTGCATCCGCCTCGACGCCCGCGCCTTGCGTCGGGTCGTCGGCGACAAGGTCATCCTCGACGACACGACGCTGTCGATCGAGCCGTGCGAGTTCGTCGGCATCGTCGGCGCCAGCGGCTCGGGCAAGTCGACGCTGATGATGGCGCTGTGCGGTTTCCATCGCGCCTCGAGCGGGCGGGTCGCGATCAACGGCGACGACCTCTACGCCGGCTACGACGCCTACCGTTCGATCGTCGGCTACGTGCCGCAGGACGACATCCTGCACCGCTCGCTGACCGTGGCGCGGGCGCTCCACCACGCCGCCCGCCTCCGCCTGCCCGCCGACACCGCCGAGCCCGAGATCGAGACCCGCATCGCCCACGTCCTCGACGCGGTCGAGATGACCGCCCACCGCGACAAGCGGGTCGACGATCTGTCGGGGGGCCAACGCAAGCGGGTGTCGATCGCGTGCGAGCTCCTGGCCGATCCGCTGCTGCTGTTTCTCGCCGAGCCGACCTCGGGCCTCGATCCCGGCCTCGAGCGCAAGCTCATGCACACCCTCCGGCGTCTCGCCGACGGCGGCCGCACCGTCGTCCTCATCACCCACGCCACCGCCAACATCCGGGTCTGCGATCACATCGCCTTCCTGGTCGCCGGCAAGCTGGTGTACTTCGGCCCGCCGTCGCAGGCCCTGGACTTCTTCGCCGTCGACGACTTCGCCGACATCTACGCCGCCACCGACGGCAGCGCCCCTGGCGCCACGCCGGCCGCCACCGCCACCCGCTGGCAGGAGCGCTACCAGGGCTCGCTCCAGCACGAGAGCTACGTGGTGGCGCGACCAGCCCGCGCTCCGGCCGCGCCGTCGCACGCGCAGAAGGCCGAGAAGGAGCGGCGGGCCCGGACCTTTGCGCTCTCGCGCTGGCGCCAGCTCGCGATCCTCTGCCGCCGCTACGTCGAGCTCATCGCCGCCGATCGTCGCAACCTGGCGCTGCTCCTGATCCAGGCGCCGGTGATCGGGCTCCTGCTCGTGCTGGTCTCCAACGACCACGGCCTGACCGGCAACCGCATCGACGCCAAGAAGCTCGTCTTCATGCTGGCCACCACCGGCGTGTGGTTTGGCGTCATCAACTCGGCGCGCGAGATCTGCAAGGAGGCGCCGATCCTGCGCCGCGAGCGGCTGGCCGGCCTGCGCGCCGGGCCGTACCTGGCGTCCAAGGCCCTCGTGCTCTTCGCCCTCGTCCTCGTCCAGTCCGCGCTCCTCCTCGGCGTCCTCGCCCTCCGCGTGAAGATGCCCACCGATGGCGTCGTCGCGCCGGCCTGGCTCGAGATCTACGCCACCATCGCGCTCGCCGGCCTCGCCGGCGTGGGCCTCGGCCTCGCGGTCTCGGCGGTCGCCTCGACCCCCGACAAGGCCACCAGCCTCATCCCCATCGTGCTCGTGCCCCAGGTCGTCCTCTCGGGCGTCATGTTCGCCCTCCACGGCGTGACCGCCGCCGTTTCCTGGCTCATCTCCGCCCGCGCCGCCGTCGACGCCCTCAGCGCCACCGCCGACACCAACCACCTCCCGCTCCTCATCCCCATGCCCGACGAGCCCCAGTACGCCCACACCCCGCGCGTCCTCCTCGTCGCCTGGGCCGTCCTCGTCGCCCAGTCCCTCTTCTTCGGCGCCGTGGCCTGGCTTGCCCTGAAGAGGCCGAGACTGTGATCGTCGGTTCATAGGTCGTAAGCCAGCGCGGTCGCTTGGCTATTCGGGCGAGGTCGATTCGACCCGCAACCGGCGCGGCTCGCCGTCGATAGAGCGGGGCATGTTCAGCCTCAGTTCCTCGCAGCCGCGATACCGGTTCCGCACCTGCGTCGGTGGTTGGTGGTGGTGATCGACGGCCCCGACGAGACCCGCTGGCCGCCGGTACGACTGCCGGCGCTCGCGATCGCCGCCGCGACCGGTGTGTGGTTCGGTGGGCACACTGCGTGGGCCGCGGCGAACCAGCCCTGGCTCGTGCTGGCGCTTGCGGCGTGGCTGATGACGCGACGGTTCCCGGCGGCGCGCTGGCTCCTGGTGACGGCGCTGGTCGCCGCCGCGCTGGGCGCGCGGGCCCGGGTCCCGCAGCCGGCGCCGGCCGGCGTCGGCGTCGACGATCGCGACGCTGACGTGATCGAGGGCTGGGTGAGTGGCCCCATCGCCGCCACTCGCTGGGGCGCGAGCTTCGACGTCGAGACCGGCGGCGCGCGGCTGCGGGTCTCGGCCGATCGCGCCGCGGTGCTGCCCGGCGATCGCGTGCGCGTCACCGGCCGCGTGCTCGCCGCCCGTGGCTACCGCAACCCCGGCGCCTTCGACCGCGCCGCGGCGGCCCGGGCCCGCGGCGCGCCGTGGGAGATGCGGGCCAGGACCGTCGAGGTCGTGGTGTCCGGGGACCGGACGAGCCTGTGGCGCACGCCGGCGGTGATCGCGCGGGCGTCGAGCGCCGCGGTCGCCGCCCGCGGCGGCGATCGGGTCGGCAACGCCCTGGTCCGCGCCGCGGTGCTCGGGGATCGCTCCGGCCTCGACGACGACACCGAGGCGGCATGGCGCGCAGCCGGCGTCTTCCACGCCCTGAGCGTGAGCGGTCTGCACCTGGCCGCCGTCGCGCTGGTCGCGTTCGTCGGCGTCGGCTGGTTGTGGGCGTTCACCGGCCTCGGCGCGCGGCTGGCGCCACGACGCGCGGCGGCGGCGGCCGCCCTGCCGCTGGCGGTGCTCTACACCCTGGTCACCGGCGCCCAGATCGCCACCGTGCGGGCGCTGGTGGTGGTGGTCGCCGTGCTCGTCGGCGAGCTGTGCGGACGGCGAGCGCGCGCCGCCGACGCGATCGGGTTCGCGGCCCTGGTCGTGCTGGCCTGGACGCCGCTGGCCATCGGCGATCCCGGTCTTCAGCTCTCGTTCGTGGCGGCAGCCACGCTGGTGATCGCGGGTAATGGGCGTGCGTCCTTCGACGCGTCCGGAGACGACCTCGCTCGGTGGCGACGCTACGTCGCGGGCCTGGTCAAGGCCGTGCGCACGTCGCTGGCGGTGACGCTGGCGACGGCGCCGATCACCGCATGGCACTTCCACGAGATCGCCGTCGGCGGCGTGGTCGGCAACCTGGTGGCGACGCCGCTCATCGAGCTGGTCACCATCCCGATCGGCCTCGCCGGCCTGGTCATGTCGCTGGTGTCGTCGGCGCTCGGCGGCGCCGTGCTCGATCTCGCCGTGGCCATCGCCGGGCTCACCGCCGAGCTGGTCGCCGCCATCGGCGCCCGCACCCCGAGCATCGTGGTGCCGCCGCCGTCGAATCTCGAGCTCGTCGCCTGCGCGGCGATCTACGCGGCATGGGCGGGGGCGCGCACCGCCTGGCTTCGACCCACCCGCGCGCTCGCCCTGGCCGCCGCTGCCACGCTGATGCTGACCGCGTCGTGGTGCCACCACGCGCGCGCCCGCGTCGCCGACGACACCCTGCGCATCACCTTCCTCGACGTGGGGCAGGGCGACGCCGCCGTGATCGAACTGCCGGGTGGTGCGGTGTGGCTGGTCGACGCCGGTGGCGCGCCGGGCGTCGCCGACGATCTGCGCGCCGTCGCCCGCCCCGGTGAGGAGGTCGCGCGCTTCCTGCGCACCCGCCGCGTCGATCGCATCGACGTCGCCGTGATCAGCCATCCCCATCCCGATCACTACCTCGGCCTCGTCGCGCTCGCGCCGCGCTTCCCGATCGCGACCCTCTGGGCCGCCGCTGAACCCGAACCCGGACCCGAACCCGATCCCGATCCCGATCCCGAGTTCCGCCGGCTCACTGACTGGCTCGCCACCGGCGGAACCGTCCTCGAGCAACCCGCGCTGGGCGTCCACACGCTCGGCGACGTCACCATCTCGGTCCTCGCCCCGACCTACGATCCCGGCGACGGCCCGCGTCGCCGCGCCAGCGCCGATCCGGTACGGTCGGTCAACGACAACTCGCTGGTCATCGCCGTCGAACGCGCCGGCCGCTGCGTGCTCTTCCTCGGCGACCTCGAGGGCGAGGGGGAGGCGCTGGTCGCGGCCGCCGCTCACCCCTGCGATGTGGTCAAGGTCGCTCACCACGGCAGCCCGACCTCGTCGACCCCAGCCCTGGTCGCCGCCCTGCGGCCGGACTGGGCCGTCATCTCGCTCGGCCGGGGCAACCGCTTCGGCTTCCCGTCGCCGTCGGTGGTCACGCGCTGGGAGGCGGCCGGCGCCCGGGTGTTACGCACCGACCAGGTCGGCGCCATCACCGTGATCCTCGGTCGCGACGGGAGCCTGCGAGTGTCAACCCATGACCACTCTGGGGTTAGTATCTGGCAGTGACCGCCAGCAGCCCCCTGGGCGCAGCCGACCGCTTCGATCAGCACCTCATCGCCGGGGGCGAGCTCCTTCGCCAGAGCCGACTGTCCCAGGCACAGCAGGAGCTCGAGGCGGCGCTTGCGCTGGTGCCCGAGAGCAACAAGGCGCTCGCGCTGCTCGGCCTGGCCTATTTCCGCGGCGGCAAGTTCGACCAGGCTCGGCCGGTCTACGAGCGCCTGGTCCAGGCCGCGCCGCTCGACGGCAGCTATCAGCTCAACCTCGGTCTCGTGTACCTCAAGCTGGGCGAGGCTGACCTCGCCATCGGCGCGCTGGAGAAGAGCCGCGACGTCGATCCCAGCCAGAACCGCGCCGTCAACTACCTCGGCCTCGCCTACGCCCGCGGCGGCCGCTTCGTCGACGCCTACCAGGCCTTCCTGCTCGCCGGTCAGGCCGACCTGGCTCGCGAGATCGCCGAGAACCTCAGCCCCGAGGTGCGGGCCGAGATCGAGCGCAACGTCCGCCGCCCCGCCGTCGCCGCCGCGCCCGAACCGGCACCGCCGCCGGTCGCCGCCGC
>SXJR01000379.1 GCA_005779305.1 Myxococcales bacterium | reverse complement strand
GCCCTGGGCGATGCCGCCGCCGCCGCCGCCGCCGCCGGCGACGATCACGCGATTGATGAGGCCGCCACCGCCGATCCGCACGTCGGACGCGCCGCCGCCGACGCCGCCGAGGGGACCGCCGCCGCCCGCCGATCCACCGCCGTTGAAGCCGTTCTGTCCACCGACGACGATGGTGACGAGCTGACCGGGTGTGACCGCGCGCGTCCCCGTCGCCCGTCCGCCGTTGCCACCGGCGCCACCGCCGTTGGGCCCGGGCGAGCCCTGCGCGCCGAAGGCGGTGATCGAGATCGAGGTCTCGCATGCGGGCACGGTGAACGTCTGATCGCCGCCGATGAAGCTGAAGGTCTGCGTCCCGGTCGGGTTCATCGGCGTGTTCAGGCATCCGCTGCCTGCCGCGCAGGTGTCGACCGTGCAGGGGTTGCCGTCGTCGCAGTTGACGGCGGCGTGGGCGCACCCGGTCGCGCTGTCACACGAGTCGGTGGTGCACATGTCGGCGTCGTCGCAGCTCATCGCCGCGTGGGCGCAGCCGGTGGCCGCAGCGCACGAGTCGGTCGTGCACATGTCGGCGTCGTCGCAGCTGATGGCCGGGAACGCGCACACGGTGCCGTTGCACACGTTGTTCGTGCACAGATCGTTGTCCTCGCACGCCGGCGAGCACGTGGGTACCGCGTCGATGGCCGCGTCGGCCGCGAGTGCGTCCACATCAGCCATGGCGTCGATGGCGGCACCATCCTCCGCCTTGGCGCACGAGACGACGCCGAGGGCGAGGATGACGGCGAGCGAGCGAAGGTGCGCCATGGTCACCAGCTGATCGTGTTCGCTGCGAGCGCGGCCGATCCCGCACCACAGTGCGAATTGCTCCCCATGTGGCCCATCGTATCAGGAGACGCCGAGGCGTTCGCAGAAGAACGCCACCACTCTCCCGAGGGCGAGCTGGGTCGGATGCTCGGGCGTGTCGACGCGATCGTGCACGAGCACCGAATGGGCGAGACGCGAGATGCCGTGGCGGTTGCCCGGCCCCGAGTCGATCTCGACGGCGAGGAAGCGATCGCCGAGCTCGTCGCGCAGGCGCTGGAAGCGCTCGTCGGGGACCATGCGATCGTGGGTGAAGCGCAGCCCCATCACGCAGGCCCCGGCGGATGTGCGCTCGCGCACACGCGCCAGCGTGGCGTCGTCGATGCCGAGATCGCGGCGCTGGGCGCGGGTGACCGCGAAAGGTAGTGACGGCTGACTCAGCACCGGCGCCTTGATCACGTCGTCCACCATCATGGCGAGGGCGAAGCCGCCGGTGAGGCACATGCCGATCGCGCCCACGCCGACGCCGCCGCACTCGCGGTGCGCGAGCTGGGCCAGGTCGCGCAGCCAGTCGGTGATGGCGCTGTTCCGCGACGTCGCCCAGATCGTGAACTCGCGCGACACGCACGCGCGGGCGATGCTTCCGGCGACGTAGCGTGGACCGATCTGACGGCCGGGCTCGCCGATCAGCGACGGCATGTACACCCGCATCCCGGCGGCGGCGAGGATGCGGCCGAACTCGGCGACCCCGGGGTAGAGCCCGGGCGCCTCGTGCATCACGATGACGGCCGGGCCGGCGCCGGTGCAGAACACCGTGCGGGTGACGCCGCGCAGCGTGATCTCGCGGCGCTCGAGATCGGAGTAAGGGCGGGCCATCGAGTTCCACGCTACCCGAAATCGTCGGTCAGAGATCCCTCGCCAGCTCGGTAGGTCAGGCAGAAAGCGGACTCACCGTGGGCGACGGCGATGGCCTCACCAGCGGCGGGTCCACAGCAGATCGGCGCCGAGGATGCCGCGGTCGCCGGCCACGGCCTCGATCAGCACGCGGCGGTTGAGCCAGTACTCGACCTCGGCTTCGTTGACGTTCTCGTCGGTGCGGGCCTCGGCGCGGTTGCGGTAGAGGACCAGCAGCTTGCGCGTGATCCAGCGCCCGAAGACGAAGGCCCGGCTCGACGACGCGCTGGCCGGTTCGTAGGCGATCACGTCGAGGTGGACCGGCAGGATCGGTGCGATGGCGCCGACGATCGCCTGCGAGGCCACCGCGGCGAGCAGGTTGCTGGCGGCGTCGGTGGTCTCGCTCCCTGGCGCCGACGCGGTGTCGGAGAGGGCGAAGGCCAGGAGCTGGCCCTGGGTGAAGGTCGCCGGATCCGACGACAGGGTCAGCTCGGGATCGCTGGCCCGGCCGGTGACGTTGGCGAACAGCGTCAGCTCGGGAAGATCGCGCTCGAGCTGCACGTCGAGCCGAGGATCGATGGAGCCATCGAAGGTCACGCTCGCGCGACGCAGGCGGTAGCGGCGCTCGAGCAGGGTCACGTCGCCTCGACTGATGTCGAGCTTGCCCTCGACGGTGGCACCGTCGAGCCCCACCGAGATGGCCAGGCGTCCGGTGACCTCGCCACGCAACAGCGGTGTCGCCACCGCGACCGGCTCGATGTCGAGCGCGATCCGCGCCAGCGGCGCGGTCGGAGCGTCGCCGACGAACTCGCTGACCTTGGCCCGCGGCGGCAACGGCACCGTCGCGCCCGGTTCGGTCGAGGCGTACACCAGATCGCGGGGCAACGACGAGGGGTGGAGATCGCGGCCCTTGCTGACCCGCGAGGTCACGCTGGCGCGCTGGACGCGAGCCGCGATGTTCCAGGTCGCGCCGGCGCGCTCGAGCTCGGCGCGCAGGGTGCCGTCGACCCGCGGCGCCGACGACGTGATCAGCTCGAGGCCGGCGGCGGTGGCGGTGAGCGAGCCGCGCTGGGGCACGATCCCTTTCAGCGCTACCTCGGCCTCGATCTCCAGGCGGCCGGCCTCGACCGAGCCGCCGAGGGTCGCGGTCACCCGCGACGGCTCGAAGCGCACCGTGGCGCGGGTGTCACGCAGCACGCCCACCAGATCGTGTACCGGTAGCACGCCGCCGGTGAGCTGGAGCGAACCGTCGAGGGTGGCGGTGTCGGGATCGAAGCCGCGCAGGCGCAGATCGGCGTCGAGCTTGCCCGAGACGCCGAAGAGCACGTCGGGCACGAGCTGGGCCAGCGGCCGCAGCTCGAAGCGCTGGGCCACGATCGACGCCGTCGCGGCGTCGAGGGCGCCAAGGTCGACATCGGTCACCAGCTCGACCGTGCCTCCGTCGTCCTGCGCGGCCTTGGCCGTGGCGTGGACCTTGCCCGCGGCGTAGTCGGCGTTGACCGTGAGCAGCCGCAGGCCGCCTCGCAGCTCGCCGCCGGCGCGCCGGCGCCGCCGCGCGCCCAGGTTCTCGACGGTGATCTCGGCCTCGCCGGTGGGCGCGCCGATGGTGCCGGCCAGGGTGGCGGTGCCGCGCACGGTGCCGCTCGGCGCCGACGCGACTCCGATCGACCGCCCGAAGGCGTCGAGCTGGAGCTCGGCGATGGTCAGCTCGCCGCGCAAGGGCAGCGCGGTGGGGCTGCCGCCGCCGCGGAGGAAGGCGACCACGTCGCGTGACGTCGACAGCGACGCAGTCGCCACCGTCGCGCCGGCCAGCGAGGCGGTGAGGGTACCGGTGGCGCCGCCTCGGTCACCGTTGAGCTGGACGGTCACGCCCACCGGCGCGATGGCCGGGCCGGTCGTCAGATCGCGCGCCACCACGGTGACGGCGTAGCTGCTCAGGGCCCGTTCAGCGTCGATGCCGGCGGTGATCACGCCGCGCAGCCCGGGGACTCCCACCAGCCGGGCCAGGTCCTCGCCGATCACCAGGCGCTCGACGCGCACGCGCAGATCGTCGACGGCGCCGACGTCGATCCGCGCCCAGGCCTCGGGATCGAGGACGTGGAACGGCACGCGCACGGCTCCGGACACCGTCACCGTGCCGAGCGTGCGCAGGGTGGCCGTGGCGTCGAACCGCGAGACCGACGGGTTGCCGAGATCCATCGCCACCTCGAGGTCGAGGGGCGCCGGCAGGGCCTCCATCGTCACGCCGCGGGCGCGGACGGACGCGGTCCGCGCCGCCGGCGCCACGCCGCTGCCCACCGCGATCGCCGCGTCGATGGTTCCGTCGAGGTTCGCCTCGAGCGCGAGGGCATCGGCCACCGCCCCGAGATCGATCGCCCGGGCCTCGATGCGCAGCTCGCGGACGGCGCGGCGATCGAGCGCCAGCCACGCCGCCGGATCGGTCGGCCGGCGGGGCAGGGCGACGTCGAGCGCGGCGGTCACCTCGCCCAGGCGCGGATCGCGCAGCTCGATGCGTCCGCGGGCGCGGCCCCGCTCGACCGCGATGCGAGCGTCGAGGGTGCCGGCCAGCGCGTCGGGTAGGCCGGTCATCTGCTTCAGCCGGGCCAGGTCGATGCCGGTCACGGCAATCACGCCGCTGACCGCGGTCGGCCGCTCGCGCGGGGCCACGACGTCGATGGCGATGTGGCCGCCGGCCACGTCGCCGCGCAGTCCGT
The DNA here is from genome assembly GCA_005779305.1 of Myxococcales bacterium. Taxonomy (GTDB): domain Bacteria; phylum Myxococcota_A; class Polyangia; order Haliangiales; family Haliangiaceae; genus UBA2376. The sequence goes on along the minus strand of SXJR01000379.1, from coordinate 9,581 downwards.
CGATCACGATGGTGCGGTCGGTGACGACGACGCGGCCACCCTTGCCGGTGATCGTGGCCGGCGGCGATCGCACCTCGAAGCTGCCGAGGGCGATGGTGATGGGCGCCGTGGCGCCCGCCGGCGGCAAGGTGATGTCGGCGTCGACGCGGGCGGCGAGATCGCGAACCCGATCGTCGGCGCGCACGCTCACCGCGACGCCGCCGCCCATCCGCCCGCGCGCCGTGGCGGTGACGTCGGGGACGAGGGCGCCGCCGACGCGCACGTCGCGGGTCGCGACGGTCGCGCTGCCGCCGGGTCGGGCGGGGATCCCGTCGAGGGCGAGCGCGACGTCGATCGCTCCCACCCACACGTCGTCGCGGCGGAGGCGCTGGCCGGCGACGGTCCCGCGCACGGCCAGGCCTGGTCCCTCGGCGGGCGCGCCCAGCGTCAGCACGCGACCGTCCACCCTCAGGTCGACGTCGAGCGCGCCGGCCACGGCGACGCAACAACTCGCAGCGCGCTCGAGCGCCGAGCTGCGGGCCCGGAGCCGGCCGTCGCGCAGGTCGACCCATTGCCTGTCGCCATCGTCGCTCACCGTGAGTCGGCCCTCGGCGGTGACGCGGGTGTCGCCGGCGCCGTCGGCCTCGGCCACCAGCCGCAGCTCGGGGCCGTCGATGGCGAGGCCGGCGTTCAGGCGATCGAAGCGCACTGCGTCGATCGTGCCCTGGCCGGCGATGCCGATCGTGCCGTGGGTGCCGGTCAACCACGCGCCGCGATCGAACACGAGCGCGACGATCGCCGTGGTGTCGAGCGAGGTCGCGGGCAGCGCGGGCAGCGCGTCGCGGGCGTTGGCGCCGCGGACCATGATGGTGCCGCCCACCGACGGTCGCGCCGCCAGCGGGCGCACGGCGAGCCCGCCCAGGATCGACGCGCCGCCGGCCTGGCCGCGCAGCGAGACCTGCACCGTCTGTCCGGGCGCCGGCCACACGCTGGCATGGACGTCGAGTCGTGCGTTCGGCAGCGCGAGCTCGGGCACCAGGCGGGCGACGGCGCCGGCGGGCACGTCGAGATGGAGCGCGCCACGCACGTCGAGGCCGCCGCCGACCCGGACGTCGCTGGCGTCGAGGGCGACGTCGCCGACGGCCAGCCGCGCCGCTGGCGCCGTGACCACGCCCGCGGGATCGATGGCCACGTCGGCAGCGAGCGCGATCGGCACCGCCCGCTCGCGCCAGCGCGCGTCGAGCGCGGCGGTGGCGTGGACCGCGCCAGCGCGCTTCACCGTCAGCGCGCTGGTGACCGTTAGCCCGTCGAGGTGATCGATCCGTCCGTCGCGCTCGATGGTGACGGCGCCGTCGCGGATCGCCAGGTGCTCGAGGACCACGTCGAAGGTCAGCGGGTCGGGGTTGGGCTGGAACATCGTCGCCACGTTGGGCGGTTCGCCGGCGCGCTGGTGCAGCTCGACCGCGAGCCCTTCGACGATCACCGACTCGAGGCGGGCCTCGTCGTCGAGCCAGGCCGCGAGTTCGACGTTGAGCCGGACCCGATCGATGGTCACCGCCGGGCGGCCCTCGCGATCGCGCAGCTCGATGTCGCGCAGCTCGAAGTCGCCGAGCACGCTGCCCTCGAGCCGGCCGATGCGCGCGCCGGCCGGGAAGTACGGTCGTAGCTTGGCCTCGATCTGGGCGCGGACCTGGTCGCGCCCCCAGGCGGTGTGCAGCGTGATCGCGCCGGCGATCGCCGCCACCAGCGCCAGCGCCAGCAGCGCCAGCACCAGCCGCATTCCCCAGCGCAGGACCCGGCGGGCCCTCAGAACGCCTCACCGACGCTGAGATGGTAGGCGAACCGGCTGCCGCTGCGCGGCTCGCCGAGCTGGTGGCGGTTGAGCCGGTAACCGACGTCGAGGCGCACGGCGCCGATCGGCGTCGGCACCCGCAGGCCGAGGCCGGTGGCCCAGTGCAGGTCGTCGACGGCGAGCCCACCCCAGGCCTCGGCGACGTCGCCGCCGTCGAGGAAGGCGGCGGTGGCCAGGGGCGGGAGGTACGGCACCGCCGGCAGCGGGAAGCGCAGCTCGGCCGACAGCTCGGCCGACGCGGTGCCGCCGTAGGGGACCTGCTCGCGCACGCCGGCGATGGTCATCTCCGCGAACGGTGCCAGCTGGCGTTCGGGGAAGCCGCGCTGGCTGTTGGCGCCGCCGGCGAAGAAGCGGCGGGTCGTCGGCGCGTCGCCGATCAGCGCGCCGACGCGCGCGCGCCCGGCCAGCACCACCGGCCCGGCCGACGCGTAGCCACGCACCTCGGGCGCGACCCGGACGTAACTCTTGGCGCCGCCGGCGGCGACCGTGCCCAGCTCGGTCCGGACCTCGAGGTAGCCGCCGCGCCGTGGCGCCACGCGATCGTCGCGGAGATCGACGACGACGCTGCCCTCGTAGGCGCCGAGCCGCTCGGTGACCTCGGGACCGATGCCGAGGCGGTCGATGGTGGGATCGTCGAGCACGGGTGAGAGGTCACGATAGGCGATCAGTCCGAGCTGCCAGCCGATCGTGGCCTGCACGATGCGGCCGTAGGTCGGCGTGCGCGCGGTCAAGCGCAGGCGCGGGCCGTAGCTGGTGTAGGCCTCGACCGCCGTGTACGAGAAGCTGGCCTCGGCGGTGCCGCCATAGCGCGGCCACAGGAGGTCGAGCCGATCGATCGACAGGATGGCGTCGACGCGAGGGGCGATGTCGCCGTCGTCGCGGAGGTAGACCAGCGCCGGCCGCAGCTCGGTGCGGGTGGTGGTGAGCGGCCACGGCCACGCCGCCACGCCGTAGGCCGCGCGGCCGCGCACCTCGAACGAGACCGGATCGGCGCCCAGGCCGCCGCCCAGGCGGACCTCGTGACGGGGCGCTTCGACGACGGTGACCTCGACCTTCACCACCTCGCCCTCGTCGCGATCGGGATCGATGCGGACCAGCGAGAAGCGGCCGAGCTCGTAGAGCGCGACCCGGGTGCGCTCGATGGCGCGCGGTGAGTAGCGGGCACCCGCGGTCAGCTCGACGCGCGCGGCCACCGCCTGCTCCAGCCCGGCGGGCACGCCGCTGATCGTGACCTCGCCGAACACGGCCGGCGGCCCCGGCTCGACATCGAACCGGATCACCGCCTGGCTGCGCTCGACGTCGGCGATGACCAGGCCCTGGACCCGGGCGCGGGCATAACCGTGCTCCTGCATGACCTCGAGCATGCGCGGCTGCGATCGCTCGTAGGTGTCGTAGTCGAAGGTGGCCCCGTCGGCGATCGCGATCGCCTCGCGCAGCGCGCTCGGCGCCACGTCGTTGGGCGCGCCGGTGATCTCGACGCGGGCCAGGCGGGCCCGCCGACCCTCCTCGATCGTGAACACCACGTCGGCGCGGTTGCCGCTCGCCACCACCTCGTCTCCGACTGTCACCGCCAGGAAGCCGCGCCGCACGTAGTAGGTGCGGATGCGGCGGCGATCGAGCGTGACCAGGAAGCGCGCGTACGGCTGCCCGTTGTCGCGGGCGTGGGCGAGCCCGAGTCCGTCGATCACCTCGTCGGCATCGACCGAGTGCGCGCCGCGCAGCTCGATGCGCCCGACCCCGGTCGCCCCCGCAGGGACGGGATAGGCGCGGGCGCCACATCCCGCCGCCGAGGCGGCGACGATCACCAGCGCAAGTCCGCGGCTGGACATTCCGATGATGGTCCTAACACGCAGCCGGCACCGGCGCGCGAATGGCGATACGTTCCGGGCCCACCATGCTTTCCACCCAGCGCCTGCTTCTGCGGCCGTGGCGCGACGAGGATCTCGAACCGTTCGCGGCCATGAGCGCCGACCCGGCGGTGATGGAGCACTTCCCGTCCACGCTCGATCGCGCCAGCAGCGAGGCGCTGATGACCCGCATCCGCGCCCACGTCGATCGCCACGGCTTTGGCCTTTGGGCAGTGGAGCTTCCCGGCGTGGCGCCCTTCATCGGCTACACCGGCATCGCCCATCCGCTGTTCTGGCCCGACCAGGTCGAGGTCGGCTGGCGGCTGGCGCGCGCGCACTGGGGCGCGGGCTACGCCACCGAGGCGGCGCGCGCCGCGATCGCCTGGGGCTTCGCCAACTTGCCCCTCGACGAGATCCTCTCGCTGACCGTGGCCGAGAACCTGCGCTCGCAGAACGTGATGCGCAAGCTGGGCTTCGAGCGTGACCCGGGAGCCGATTTCGAGCACCCGCTGGTCCCGGAGGGCCATCGCCTCCGTCCGCACTGGCTCTTCCGCCTCCCGCGTCCGCGCTGAGCGGCGCTCGTGCTGTATACCTCGCCCGGTGAGTCGAGCCTGGCCGTCCGCACGTCGCATCGCGACCGACGTCGCGGCGCGCATCATCGGCCGGGCGCGCCAGGGCTCGATCGCCAAGGGCGATCCGCTCCACTTCGAGCCGTGTATCGAGCACCACGGGCCCCGGCTCGGCTTCCACCACATGTACACGCGCGCCAGTGTCCGGCAGACCGATGACTGGCTCGGTTCGGCGGTGTACGTCGACGAGGCCCAGAAGGGGCACCCCATCGACGCCTGTCACCTGGCGCTTTCGCAGTTCCACGCCTTCCTCGCCACCGGCGACGAGCGCGCCCGGGACGGGTTCCTGGCCCGCGTTCGCGGCCTGTTCGCCGCCGGGCACGATCAGACCCTCGACGGGGTCGACTGCTTCGTCATGCCGCACTTCGATCAGGTCGAGGACTATCGGCCTCACTCGAAGCCGCACTTGAACGCGATGGTGCAGGGCTGGGTCGCGGCCCTGTTCATGCGCGCGCACCAGCTCGCCGGCGACGAGCGCTACGTCGACGCCGCTCGCCGCGCCGCAGGGCCGTTCCTGGTCCCGGTCGAGCGCGGTGGCGTGCTCGGGCACTTGCCCCACGGTCTGCCGTTCTACGAGAAGTATCCGTTCCCGGGCGAGACTCGCCACGTCCTCAACGGCTTCATGTCGTCGCTGTTCAGCCTCCACGATCTGGCGCGCGCCGCCGGCGACGAGCGGGCGCGCGGCCTGTTCGAGACCGGCATGGCCCTGCTCGCCGACGAGCGCACCCTGCGCGCCTTCGACAACGGATACAGCACGCTCTACGACCTCGGCGGCGGCCGGCGGACCACGCCGGCCGGCGTGTTCTACACCTGGGTGCACGCCCGCCAGCTCGCCGGCCTATCGCGCATCACCGGCTCGGCCGCGCTGTGGCAGGTGGCCGAGCGCTGGCGCGACTACGTCTTCAAGAAGCGTTACCGGGCGCGCAGCCGTGTCGACACGCTGCGCTTTCGTGCCGTCCGCATCCCGCGCTACGTGCAACGCACCCTGAGGCGCGGGGAGTGACCGCCACCCTCGAGCCGGCCCGGGTCTCCGTCGTCATCCCCACCTACAACCGCGCCGCCGACGTCCGCATCGCCGTGGCCAGCGCGCTGGCGCAGACCTACCCTGCCGCGGCGCTCGAGATCATCGTAGTCGACGACGGCGGCATCGACGACACCGGGCAGGCGCTGCGTCGCGAGTTCGGCGAGCGCATCCGCTACGAGCGCACTCGCAACCGCGGCGTCTCGGCGGCGCGCAACCGCGGGCTCGCACTGGCCACCGGCGCCTACCTGGCGCTGCTCGACGACGATGACGAGTGGCACCCCACCAAGATCGCCACCCAGGCACGCCTTCTGGCCGAGCGCCCCGACATCGGCATGGTGCTCACCGACGTCGAGCGCACCGACCAGAGCCGTCGTACCGTCGAGGTTTTTCACCGCCGCAGCCAGTTCCCGGTCGACGGCGCCGTGATCTCGCTTGCGGTCCGACGGCCCTCCTTCATCCCCTCATCGGCCATGTTCCGCCGCGAGGTCTTCGAGGCGACCGGCGGGTTCGACGCCACGCTGCCCACCGCCGAGGACATCGACTTCCTGCTCCGCGTCGCCCTCCACTTCGGGATCGCCGTGGTCGCCGAGCCGTTGACCCGCGCCATGCACGATCACCACGGCCTGTCCGAGCTGCCACGCAGCTACCGCGACTATGTGACCGCGGTCGAGCGCTTCGTGCGTGTGCACCACCACGAGCTCGCGCGCGCCGACCGCGACGCGGCGTTGTTCGCGGCCTACACCAAGAACCTGCGCGGCTACCTGTGGGCCGGCGACGTCACCGGCGCCGCCCGCATCGCCGCCGGCGCCGCCCGCCACGCCCGCACTGCCGACGATCGTCGCGTGCTCGCCGTGCTCGGCGCGAGGTTGGTCAAGAACACCTGGGCCCGCCTCATTCGTCGGCCGACAGGCCGACGATGAGCTGGGTGCCGACGGTCTGCAGGTAGAACGTCCACGTGCCGCCGACGTTGTCGGAGCCGAGCGCGTCGCGCCAGACCATGTTGCCGTCGACGAATACGATCTGTTCGCCATCGCCCACCTCGAGGTAGCCGGTGGTCGCGCCGGCCGGGACCGCGCCGAACGCGGTGCCACCGAAGGTCACGGTGTGGGGCGCGGTGGTCTGGTTGGCGACCGCCACCAGCTTGGGCGGATCGTCTCCGTCGGTGCAGGCGCCGCCGACGGAGACGGCGAGGAGGAGTGGCAGGAGGTGGAGGCGAGGGAGGTTGCGCATGGTCGGTGCTCCAGCACGCCGCGCACCAGCGACGGTGAACGATCGCTCGCGGGTGGAGCCGGCGAGTTTCAACCACCTGCGCCAGTGCCAATGTCTGCCATCAACGCGCGGCCACACCGGTGTGGCGCGACGCGGGCGCCGCGCCCCACGTACGATGCGGTCCATGGCTCGTCCCGGCGCCCGGCCTGGAGACTGGAAGACCCTGCCGTTCCCGGCCAGCCACGCCGAGGTCCCCGTCGATCGCGTGTTCTCGATCGCCGAGATGACGCGGCTCCGCGATGGGCTCCTGCCCGAGGAGATGGAGGACAAGTGGTTCGTGGTGTGGACCGGCGAGGCGCTGGATCTGCACCGGAGCTGGACCGGCAATCACATCTTCCGCGTGACCTTCGCGCCGGCGCCGTTCGGCGAGGTGGTGGCGCGCGCGCTCGCCAACCGCGACCCCGAGCAGTACCGGGCGCCCGAGGCCGGCTACGACGGCAAGATGGCGATGTGGGTGCTCGACGCGATCGTGCTCGGTCGCTGGCGCAAGCTGCCGGTGGTGTCGCCGTCGCCGCCGCCGATCACGCTGACGATCGGCGACATCACCGAGGCCGGTTGTGACGCGGTCGTCAACGCCGCGAACGAGCCGCTGGCCGGCGGCGGCGGCACGGACGGCGCCATCCACGATGCCGCCGGGCCGGCGTTGATCGACGCCTGTCGCTCGTTGCCGTCGGTCGGCGGTGTGCGCTGTCCCACCGGCGAGGCGCGGGCCACGCCGGCCTTCGAGCTCGACGCCCGCTGGATCATCCATGCCGTCGGTCCCATCCACCGCGGCGTCCCCGACGACGCCCGCCTCCTGGCCAGCGCGTTCCGGGCGGCGTTCGACGTCGCCGTCCGTCATGGCGCCCGCACCGTCGCCGTGCCGGCGCTGTCGTGCGGCGCCTTTCGCTACCCGCTTCGCGACGCCGCCCGCATCGCCATCGAGGTCGCCCGGGAGGGCCGCGACCTCGACGAGATCCGGTTCGTGCTCTTCGACGCCAAGACCCACGCCGCCTGGAAGCGCGCCCTCGACGGACCCGGGGGCTAGTCAGGCGTCAGATCGCCTGGCAGGCGCTGACCAGCGCCGTGCACTCGACGCCGGGGTCGTCGGAGTTAGCGTAGCAGCGCAGCACCGCCGAGGACTCGACGGCGACGCTGGGTGACGCCGCGTCGATGCAGTCGGTGACCGCGCGCACCACGTCCGTGGCCTCGAAGGCGGTCTGCATGCAGGTGAAGGTCGCGGCGCAGGTGGCGGTGCCGTTACCGACCCACTCGCCGCCCAGGCCGCCGGCGGCGTCGTCGCAGCCCGAGGTGCGCGAGTCGGCCGGGTAGTACGAACCGATCAGCATGCACATCTCGTCGGTGGTGCGCGCGCCCTGGTAGATGTCGCGGGCCTCGCCGTTCTCGTAGTCGCACCAGTAGTCCAGGGTCTGGCCGGCCCGCACGGTCATGCCGCCGTCGAAGCGCTTGACCGGCACGCTCTCCCAGCGCTCGTTCTCGTAGAAGGCGGCCTGGCCGGTGACGGCGGCGCTGTAGCCCATGCCGCGCTTGTGCATGTGCGACTGCACGTTGGCGATGGTGATGTCGGCATGGACCGGGCAGCGCCAGCGGGCCCGGCCCGAGCCGTTGGCCTTCACCTTGATCAGCGGGTTGTAGAGGAAGAGCAGGTCGCCCTCGGTGGTGACCTCCGAGGCCGGCCGCGTCCACAGGTTGATCGCCGCCTCGGGCACGAGGTCGCCGTCGGTGGCGTTGAGGTAGTGGGCGTTCATGAGCACGACCGAGCCGGCCAGGAGCTTCATGGCCACGCCGTCGGGGAAGTCGAGCACCGAGTCGCCGGTGCCGTTCTGCGAGCCACCGAGCAGCTTGGTGACGTTCCAGCCGTTGGTGGCGCCATCGCTGCAGTCGAAGATCCCGCTGGTGTCGACCACCGTGCCGTCGAGCTTGGTGGTCGGGATCTGGGCGTAGCCGGTCTCGTAGAGGAGGACGTGGTGGCTGCCCGCGGTGAAGCGGACCTCGTCGCGCTCGATCCAGGTCTCGGCGGCGGGGCCGGTCATGAACTTGCACCACTCGCCCTCGACGCCGGCCGGGATGGTGGTCTCCATGCGGAACTGGACGCCCTGGCCCGCCGGCGGCGGGTCGAGCAGGTCGTCGCCACCGTCGCCATCGCTGCAGGCCACGAGGCTCAGCGGCGTGATCAGGGCGAGTCCGACGAGGCAGGGCGAGACCGACGAGCGCGCGCGTGCGAACGACATGGGACCTCCGGTGGGGGAGAGTTTACACAGGGCGTCCCCGGTCGTGCATGGATCGTTCATCGCGGATCCCGTACCGTCGAGCCGTGAGGACGTTCCTCGACTGCGTGCAGGAGGCGCGACGGCGGACCCGGAGGCGTCCGGCCGAGGCCGAGCGGTGGCTGCGCGAGGCCGAGCCGCTGGCCGAGCGGGCCGGCGACTGGGCCGATCTGGCGGCGGGCTGGGGCGAGCTCGGGCCGGGCGGTCACGCCGAGGCCCGGCGTTGCGCCGACCGCGCGATCGCCGACGCCGGCGACGAGCTCTCGGTCTACCGCTCGGTGGCGATGACGCACCGGCGCGAGCTCGGCGACGTGGACCTGGCCCGGACCGTCCTCGATCGCTGCGCCGCGAGGGTCGGGGCCCGGGCGGGCGCCGTCCTCGACGAATGGTGCCGCCTGGCCGGCGCCTACGTCCTGGTCCTCGACGATCGCGAGGTCGCGCGTGGCCACCTGGAGCGCGCCGAGGCGACCACGCCGTCACCCGACGTCCGCGAGCTGTGCACCCTCGCCGATGGCTACAAGGAGATCGCCGACCTCGACGCCGCCCGGGCCCGGGTCGAACGCGCCGCCGCGATGCTCGAGCGCGGCGGCGACGAGGGCGACGCCTGGACCGTGGCCAACGCCCAGCGCGCGCTCGGCGACCCCGACGCCGGATGGCGCACCCTCGCGCGCGGGCTCGAACGCGCGCGCACGATCGCCGGCTGCCTGCGCATCG
>SXJR01000378.1 GCA_005779305.1 Myxococcales bacterium | reverse complement strand
GTCGTCCCAGGCGGCGGCGGCGCGGGCGTGGCTGCGGGCGGCCAGCTCGTCCTGGGCGGCGCGCGCGACCGCGGCGCTCTTGCCCATGGCCTCGGCGTGTTCGCCCATGGTCAGGCCGGTCGAGCGCTCGACCAGGCTGGGCGGCTCGACCCGCAGATCGCCGGTCGACAGCGACGCGAACGCGCGCACGCGATCACCGAGGCCGCGGGCGCGGCGGTTGGCGACCAGCGCCCGGGCCAGCGGCTTCGAGACCGCGATGGGCACGTCGGACACCGAATCGGTGCCGCCGCAGATGCCGGCGTCGATGTCGCCGGCGGCGATGGCGCGGGCCAGCTCGATCGCCGCGACGTAGCTGGTGGTGCAGGCCCGCGATACGGAGTGGGCGTCGACGGTGGGCGGCAGCCCGGCATCGAGCAGGAGCTCGCGCGCCACGTTGGGCGCCTGCAGCGACGGCACCACCTGGCCGAAGACCACGCGCTCGATCTCACGGGCCAGGCCGGTGCGCGCCACCAGCTCGCGCACGCACGCGACGCCGAGCTCGAGCGCGCTGCGCTGGGCCAGGCCGCCGCCGCGCCGGCCGAACGGCGTGCGCACGCCGGCGATGATGGCGACGCGCACGCTCAACGGGTCATGGCTCCAGGCCGACCCAGGCCGCGCTCTGGTCCCACAGGGCGCGGGCCATGGCCTCGTCGTCGGCGGCCCGGTTGGGCCGCTTCTCCTTGCAGTCGGCGTAGTAGCGGCCGGTGTGGTTGGCCACGTCGCCCGCGGTCGCGCAGTAGACCGACGTCTTCGCGCCGTCGATGGTGTTGCGCATGAACAGGCGCGGTACGAACGAGAGGAAGCGCGGCACGCGCCGCTGCCAGATGTCGCTGGCCACCACGCCGGGGTGGAGCGCATACGCGGTCACCGTCTCGGCCGGTAGGCGACGGGCGAGCTCCTTGGTGAAGAGCACGTTGGCCAGCTTGGAGACCTCGTACTCGTGGAGGCCGGTGACCGACTTGCTGGTCTGCCGCACGGCCTCGAAGTCGATGCGCTCGGCGCTGTAGTGCGAGTGGCTCGACACGTTGACGATGCGCGCCGGCTGCCCGGGCGTCGCGCTCCGCTTGACGCGATCGAGGAGCAGCCGGGTCAGGAGGTAGTGACCGAGGTGGTTGGTCCCGAAGGCCAGCTCGAAGCCGTCCTTGGTCTGGCCGCGCACGCTGGCCAGGCCGGCATTGTTGAGCAAGACGTGGATCGGGTGGTCGCGGCGGAGGAGCTCGGCAGCGCAGGTGCGCACCGAGGCCAGGTCACCGAGGTCGAGGGCGACGAAGTCGAGCTTGGCGCGCGGGCTCTGGGTCTTGAGCTCGTCCATGACCGGACGGGTCTTGTCCTCGGAGCGGCAGGCCAGGACCACGTGCGCGCCGCGCTGGGCCAGCGCGCGCGCCGTCTCCTTGCCAATGCCGGTGTTGGCGCCCGTGACGACGAAGGTCTTGCCTGCCAGATCCGACATGCGCCGAGCGTGGCCGACGCCGGCCCCGGTGGCAACCGTGTCGTTCCGCTGGATCGGCTGGCCCGGGTGTAGGATCGCGGCGTGGGCGCCCGACTGATGGTCACTTCTGGTCCCGACAAGGGGCGCGAATTCGCCATTCCTGCCGAGGGGGGGCTCGTCGGCCGCGGCGAGGGTTGCGCCATGCGGCTGGAGGACGCGGCGGTGAGCCGCCAGCAGTTCCGCATCGGCGTGCGCGACGGTCGACCGCTGTTGATCGACATGGGCTCGACCAACAAGACCAAGGTCAACGGCGAGCCCGTCGACATGCGGCCGCTGTCGCCCGGCGACCGCATCGAGATCGGCAACTCGGTGCTGCAGGTGGTCGGTGAGGGCGACGTCATGTGCGTCGGCGAGGAGGGGGTGATCTCGCACGAGGTCGACACCGAGCGCACCGCACGTCCGGTCGGCAGTGGCAGCGGCGTGATCGAGGTGGCCGGGTTCCTGACCGCGATGGCGCGCCTGGCGGCGTCGCTGTTCGCCACCGACGGCGTCAACGCGGCCTGTGGCCACCTCGGAGGCGCGGTCTCGGCCGAGCGGGTGCAGCTGGTGTCGGTCGACGGTGGCATTCGCCTCCTCGCCGGTCGCGGCGGCGCGCAGGGCACGGTTCCGGTCGATCGGGCGCGGCTGGAGAAGGTGGCCCGCAGCGGCAAGGCCGTCTGCATGCGCGGCAACGAGCACGAGATCATGATGTCGCCGGTGCTGGGCGAGGGCGTGCTGGTGGTCGATCGCGTGGCCGGCCACGCCTGGGACCGGGGCACGCTCGAGCTGGTGGCCGCCGCCTCGCAGGTGTTCGCGGCGGCGATGGGGGCGAGCTCGGAGCGCAGCCGCCGCGAGCGCGCCGCCGCTGATCTGTCCGACGACGGCGAGCTCGACGGCGACAGCGCCGTCGCCGCCCGCCTGCGCGACTGGGTGGCGTGGGCGGCGCCCAAGCCGTTCGCGCTGCTCCTGGGCGAGACCGGCGTGGGCAAGCAGCGCATCGCCGCCGCCATCCACGACAAGGGCCCGCGCTCGACCGGCCCCTTCGTGGTCGTGCACTGCGTGGCGATGTCGGAGGCGTGGCTCGAGGCCGACGTCTTCGGTCACGAGGACCCGAGCGGCACCCGCCGCCCCGGCAAGCTCGAGGCCGCCCACGGCGGCGTCATCTTCTTCGACGAGCTGGCCGCCTTGCCGCCGCGTTGCCAGAAGAAGCTGATGCAGGTGATCGAGCGGCGCGCCGTCAAGCGCAAGGACGGCACGCTGGTCCCCGCCGACGTCCATGTGATCGCCGCCTCCTGCCACGACGTCGCCAGCATGGTCAACGTGCAGGCCGTCCGCCCCGATCTCTACGAGCGTCTGGCCCAGGCCGTGGTCGTGGTGCCGCCCCTGCGCGAGCGCCGCGCCGACCTGGTCACCATCGCCGAGAAGATGCTCTACCGTCTCGCCGCCGACGCCAGCCAGCGCCGCACCGGCTTCGCCGCCGACGCCGCCGCCCGTCTCGCCTCCGCCGAGTGGCCGGGGAACCTGCGCGAGCTCAGGAACGTCGTCGAGCGCCTGCTGCTCCAGCCGGGCGAGGATCCGGTGAGTGCCGCCGACGTCGACCGCGCGATGACGCGGAGGTGTTGAGCCACGACCGACCATGACACCCGTGTCAGGTCCGGTGCCCCTGCAGCGGGGTGCCCATCAGTTTTGTGATGCAGACCCGAGTACAGTCACGTACCTACGCGGGCACACCGCGTGCTACCTGGGCAACCATGCGCTGGCTCCTCGCGTGCCTCATGTTCTCCGCTTGCGGTGACAACGTCGACCCGGCCGAGTACGAGCCCTGGGTCCTCGACGAGCTGACCCCGGCCCAAGGCATCTCGATCCGCACGCCGGAGTTCGAGGTCCCCGCCGGCACCGAGATCCAGGATTGCTACTTCTTCCCGGTGCCCGATGTCGCGGACGGCGCGGACGTCATGATCGATCGTGTCGCGCTCGCCCTGAACACCGGCAGTCACCACATGAACGTCTTCCGCGTGAAGACGATCAGGAATCTCGTTCCGGCCGCGGGTGTCGCGATCGATCTCGGCGGCGTGCAAGGCACGGTCATCTACGGCACCGACGCCAACACCGAGTGCTGGAAGTCGGCGAACTGGTCCGACTGGCCGCTGGTCTCGAACTCGCAGCAGTCCGCGGCCGCGCAGCACATCGTGGACTGGCGGCTGCCCGATGACGTCGCCATGCGCCTCGTGCCCGGCGAGATGCTGATGCTGCAGATCCACTACGTCAACGCGAGCGAGCAGGTGACGCCGTTCGTGGGTCGGGGTGGCGTCAACTTCTATCGCTCCGTCGACGGCGACACACAGGAGCTCGGCACGCTGTTCGCGACCCAGCAGAGCATCCGGGTCTGCCGCTCGACGCCGCGGCCCAGCTATTCCGGCGCCTGCACCATGCCCGCCGGATCGCACACCGTCGCCGCGGCGAACGGTCACTTCCACTCGCGCGGCCGGCGCTTCCGCATCTTCAGCTGGGACGGCGTGTCGACGGATCGCCCCGGCGACGCCGCGATGTTCTACGACTCCACGGACTGGTCCGAACCCGACATGAAGACGGACCTCGAGATCGAGCTCCCCGACCCCGGCGGCGTCTGGTGGACGTGCGACTACCAGTGGGTCGAGCCCGCGGGCGGCTGCGCCGCGGTCGATGCGCGCGATCCGCAGGGGGCGAACGACTGCTGCTACACGTTCGGCCCGCTCGTCGAGACCAGCGAGCACTGCAACGTGTTCCTCTACTACTACCCCAAGGTCACGGAGAGCGTCACGTGCTTCTGACTCGCGCCATCGCCGCGTTCGCCGCGGCCTGCGCTGCCGGCTGTCCGCTGTTCGAGAAGGCGGCCGAGCCGTGCGCGATCGACGGGACCACCGAGCTCGGCATCGTGATCGCCGATCAGAACGGCAACCTCACTGCCCTCGCCGAGATGGGCGAGGTCCCGCTGATCGCCGCGCCGCAGGGCGGACACATCCTGCTCGCTGCGCCGCGGATCAAGATGACCACCGCGACCTGCGAGGTCCAGGTCACGGCCTCGCTGCGCGACCTGTCGACGAACATCGTGATCGGCCTCGAGCAACGGCCGATCAGGGTCCACCAGCGCGCCGACGGGTGGGCCACCCCACCGGATCCGGCCGACCTCTCGGACCTGGCCAACGTCGCGGTGTGCCCGTCGTCGGTGAGCATGGTGGCGGGCATCCCGGCGCGCCTCGAGGTCAAGATCGTCGATCCGGACGGTTCGGCCACCGTGACGACGGCGCTCGACGCGATCCCCACCTGCGGCGACAGCCAGTACTGTGTCTACGAGTGCAACGGCGCGAACTGAGGCCCGCGTCGAGGGGGGGGCGATCGACCGGCGGTGGGTGCGACGCGACCGTCGTGCGGTTCGTCTGTCGCTGACGATCAGCGACAGGTCCAGGCGTGGCGCAGCGACGGTATGGCATCGTCGCTGCGATAGATGACGCGACCGCGGCCAGCTCCTCGGCGTTGAGCATGCCAGGCTCGGCCTGGAGCACCTTTACGCCACGATCCGACTTGCTGATGCGGTACGCGGCGAAGGCGAACACCCCAGCGAGCTCACGCCGAGCGCGATCGCGACCGCGGCCATGACGCGGCGCCGTCGGCCCGACGCGCTTCGAACCTCTCGAGATCGTCGTCGCAGCTCATGTCACGTCCGAGCGGTCGGCGGCGAGAGGGAGGGCAGCTGGCTGCGGCGGAGCACCTGCCACTGGTCGGGGCCGGCCTCGACCAGCTGCGACCACCGCGCGACGTGCTCGCGGATCAGCGCGGCCTTGTCGTCGTTGAGGCTGAACCGGTGCCGCTCGCCGTCGACCATCGCGCCGTGGTCGTGGTGCCGCCCCTGCGCGAGCGCCGCGCCGATCTGGTGACCATCGCCGAGAAGATGCTCTACCGCCTCGCCGCCGACGCCAGCCAGCGCGCACCGGCTTCGCGGCCGACGCCGCCGCCCGCCTCGCGTCCTACGAGTGGCCCGGCAACCTGCGCGAGCTCAAGAACGTCGTCGAGCGCCTGCTGCTCCAGCCCGGCGAGGACCCGGTGAGTGCCGCTGACGTCGATCGCGGGATGACGCGGCGGTACTGAGCGATGGCGCGGGCGGGTCGTTGAGCGTCGCGAGTGCTCGAAGCCACGGTGGTTGGCGGCCCTTGAACAGGGCTTGGCCGCGAGGGCTCACCCGACAGGGGTGATGGACCCTGCCGAGGACCACCCATATTCTCGACCAGATGCGGTGATCTAGCTCGTTTCAACTCACCCCTGGTCGATTTCGAAGCAACCGTACGCGCCGACGCCGACAGGACCTGCCAGAACGCGATGGCCCACGACCAACACCACGAGCCCGAGCATTGGGAGCAAGGTGCTGCGCCCGACGTGGTCCCGGGCAAGACAAGTCGCACGCAACGACTGGCAGGCGACGGAGCGGCGTCCGCGCGATCGCCGGACTCCGAGCGAGCGAGCGGTGGCGGCGAGGCGTACAAGTTCTACCTCGACTGGGACGCCAGGGACGAGGGTGGTGGCGTGGTGGGGGCGAAGCCTGATGGCGGCGACGATCCGTTCACCCTCCACATCGACGCCAAAAAATGGAGGCGCTGTTGCTGAGACGGTCGCAACGCCGATGGACGCCACAGACGGCGGCCACGCCGGCGGCGAGGCAGCACCGGCGAAAACAGCAGCGAGGTCTGCTTTGCCCGTGGAGAGTGGTCACGCGGCCGACTCCGACCTCGCGGGTCACAGTTCGTCGGACAGCGCCATCGGGCAGGAACAGGGCGCGCGCCGGCAGACGACCAACACGCCACGGGCGCAGGCGTTCACGCCGTCGACTTGGTCGCCGATGCACCCCACTCCGACGTGCAGCCGATGGGGGCCGAGTCAGCACATGCCGGCGACCCGACGCCCGCTGTCCACGCGCCAGCCGGAGAGAATGGAGCTGCCGACGGCGTCGGGGCGACGGTCACCCAGATCCAGGCTCAGACCGAGTACCCAGCACGCGATCAGCGCGATCGGGCAGCGCGAGGCGCTCCTGCGCGGGACGCTGGCCCAGCACCGCGCCGCCATCGGCACGGTCGCCGCCTCCCAAGCAGCGCTGGCCCGCTCACCAAGGTGCATCTGTCTCACCGAGAGCTTGCTAAACTACATCAGGAAGTCGGGGAAGAACTACAAGCGCATCCGCCTCGTCTCGTGCTGGACCGGCAAGCACGCCCAAGGTACGTCGAGCGCCACGATGTGCAACTGCCCGACGAGTTCGAGCGCCACATGGAGCGGGCGGGCTGGCGCATTCCCGATGCGCTCGACACCTCCACTCTTCAACCTCCTTGGGTGAACGAATGAAGCCGTGGATTCCGATGCCCCACGAAGATGCACCGAATCACCCGAGGGAGAACCCGGAGAGATCCATGACGATTGACCGACACAAGCACCCGATCGAACGAGTCCGCGGCACACACCGGATAGGCGTCCCGCCGCTCTTCCTCGCGACTACGTCATGCACATCCCTCGCCGTGGCCCTCATCCTCGCCGGCTGCAAGTTTCCCGAGTTGCCCGATATTGAGGATGCCCCGATCGACGATGGAGCAATCGATGGCTCTGTCAGCATCGATTCGGCGACGGACTCAGCGACCGATTCGACTCCACGCGGTCCGCTCGTTTCCAACAATCAACCCGCCGATATCGTGTACGGCCAACCGAACTTCACGTCGAACACGATTCGCGGGGTCACTAGCAACGGAATCACATACCCGAAGGTCGCCGCGGCTGGTGGTGCCAGCATCTGGGTCACGGACTCCGACAACAGTCGGGTCCTCGCGTTCTCCAGCGCACCACCAGGTGTCGACCCGGATGCGACACTGGTTCTTGGTCGTACTAGCTTCACCGACGCTTCCACGGTCACGACGCCGACTGCGTCCGTCATCAAAGGGCCGTTTGGCGCGGCCATCGCTGGGGCAATGCTGGTCGTGTCGGACTTCGGATTCAACCGTGTCTTGATCTGGAACGGGATCCCGTCCGCAAACGGCGCCCCGGCGTCGCTCGTCCTTGGCCAGCAGTCGTTCTCGACTTCCGCGAGCGGTACCTCGGCAGCAGAAATGAGCTCTCCGACCCACGTGTGGACGGACGGTACGCGTCTCGTTGTGGCCGACCCTTTCAATCACCGCGTCCTCGTCTGGACATCGTTTCCAACGGCCAACGGTCAGGCGGCGGACCTGGTACTCGGGCAGGCAGCGTTCGGCGACAGCAGTCAGCCAGCGTCGCCGACCGCGTCACGGGTAAAGTCGCCGGGAGCCATTGCCTGGGATGGCGCACGTCTCTACATCGCGGACGGCGGTCACAACCGAGTTCTCGTTTGGAATGGATTTCCGGCCCAGAGCGGCGAGGCGGCCGACGCCGTCATCGGGCAACCCGATTTCGTGACGCAGGGAGGCGAGGGTTCGGGTCCCCAGCGCTTCAACAGCCCAGGGGGCCTTCTGGTCGTTGACGGGGCGCTCCTCGTAAGCGACTCAGGCAACCACAGGATCCTTGTGTTCGATCCCGCACCCGTCGCCTCGCGCACTGACGTTTCGTCAGCTACCCAAGTGCTTGGCCAGCCGGACACGCTCACGACCGGGGCACAAACTCCGTCTCAGACCTCCTTGTTGTCTTGCAGGGGGCTCTCGCTCCGTGGCGACGATCTATTCGTCACCGACGGCAGCAACCATCGCGTCCTTCGCTTCGATCTCGCCCTGCCCTGACGCCCGCGTTCAGGGCGGGCCGGTGCAGATCGCGCTGTTGGTCGCGACGTGGCCGCAATGCGTGTTCGCGTCCACTGACGCGGCAGTCGCGTGATAGAGCCGACACGCAAAGTTGTTGCCCTGCGCATTGGCGACGTAGAGACGCGTGCTATTGAACGCGCCGCACTCGGTCATGCACGTCGACATGCTGCCGCCGTACTGCTCGTTGTTACCGGTGCACGAACCCAGCACGATCGTGCAGAAGCCCTCGCAGTTGGAGCCGCACAGGCCGTCGCCGCCGGGACCGCCGTGGCGGCAGTGGGTGTTGGCGTTGCCAACGCTGCCGGCGGCGGCGCCGGCGTGGTAGAGGCGGCAGCCGGCGGTGTTGCCGCTCATCATGCCGACCGTGCCGGGCGTGAACCGGCCGCAGGTGGCCATACATTCGCCGGTGCTGGCGTACATGAGGTTGGCGGCCGTGCAGTTGGCGGCGATGGTGGTGCAGTAGTCGGTGCAGCTCGGGGCCACGGGAGCGTCGGAGATGGGGCCGTCGGAGCCGGGCGCGTCGATGGTGGGCCCGTCGATGCTCGGCGCGTCGATGACGCTATTGCCGCCGTCGTCGCCGCAAGCGGCGAGCCAGGCGACCGAGCCAAGGACGAGCGCGACGAAGGCGAAGCGAGACGAGCGAGCAGGCATGGAGGCCCCCTTTCGAGGCCGTGATCCTACTCCAGGTGCGGCCGCGGGCGCACTTTCTGCTGCGGCGCCGAGGACAGCGGTGGGGCACGTGTGCGACGTCGCACCCGGGGACCGAGCGCCTCGTCCGGTGACCGGTTGACGGTGGTCCGCGCTCGTCGCTAGCAGGGCGCTGGTCACACTGGACGGTGATGCCCGCGAGCGCGCTCCTGCTCCTGGCCGCGTTGCCGATCGTCAACGGTAACGCCGCCACCGCCGGCCAGTTCCCGACCGTGGTCGCGGTGCAGAACACAGGCCTGTGTGCGGGCACGCTGGTCGCGCCCGACGTGGTGCTCACCGCGGCGCGCTGCCTGCACCCGGGCACGCTCGGCCTGGCCGACCAGGACGAGGTCACCGCGCGCACCCGGGTGGTCCTCGACACCATCGACGTCAGCGACGGATCCACCGGCGGCGGCCGCGTCATCGCGGCGCGCGCCACCGTCGCCATCGGGTGGTTCGGGCTCTCGCACGATCCCGACGTCGGGCTGGTGTTCCTGGGCGAGGCGGTGACCGATCGCGCGCCGACGCCGATCAACCTGGCGCCCGCCGATGCGCTGACCGGCGTGGCCGTCACCATGATCGGGTTCGGGCGCGGCGCCGGCGGCAACCCCGGGCACCTCCTGTACACGGCGCCCAAGGCATCGGTGAGCTGCGCGGCATTCACGCTCAACAACGCGCTCTTCCTCTGCTTCGACCAGCGCCTCGGACCCGGTCTGTGCGACGGCGACGCCGGTGGCCCGGCCCTGGCCGAGATCGACGGCGTCACCCGCGTGGTCGGCATCGCCTCGTTCGCCGACGACGACTGCGCCGAGGTCGGGGTCTACATGCGCACGGATGCGCTCGTCACCCGCGATTTCCTGGCCGCGCAGGTGCCCGAGCTGGTGCCGGTGCCGCAGCCGGCGCCGCCCGTGGCGCTCGAGCCCGAGGACGGCTGCAACGCCGGAGGCGGCGGGCTCGGTGGCGGGCTCGCGCTGGGAGTGCTGGCGCTGTTGCGCCGGAGATCCTTCAGGTCCAGGTCCAGGTCCTACGACTACGACTACGATGATGCAGACCAGTCGACGAGGAACCTGACCAGGGCGCGAGTGCGCTGGGCCAGGGTGGGCAGCTCGATGTACTCGTCGTGGGTGTGGAAACCCTTGCCGCGCGGGCCGAGCGCGTCGATGGCGGGCACCCCCACGGCGCTGACGGTGTTGGCGTCGGAGCCGCCGCCCTGGAGCGGGGCCTCGCCGCCGGCCAGGCCCTCGGCCAGGGCGCAGGTCTCGTAGCGACGCAGGAGGGCGAGCGAGGCGTCGTTGCGCTCGAGCGGCGCGCGCCGGATGCCGCCGCAGATGGCGAAGCGGGCGCCCGAGTCAGCAGCGATGCCGCGGGCCAGGTGATCGAACGCGCCCATGAGCTCGACGCCGTCGAGCTGGCGGACGTAGCGGAAGTCGAGCTGGCAGCTGGCGCGCTCGGGCACGGTGTTGGCGCTCGAGCCGCCCTGGACCAGGCCGACGTTGACGGTCACGCCCCGATCCCAGTCGGTGAGCTGCTGGGCGCCGTCGATGAAGCGGGCCAGCGCCCACACCGCGTTGACGCCGTCCTTGAGGTTGTTGCCGGCGTGGGCGGCCTTGCCGGTGACGTCGACGGTCACCTTGCCGGTGCCCTTGCGCTGGGTGACCACCGCGTCGCTGGCGCGGCCGCTCTCGAACACCAGCGCCGCCCGGGCGCCGCGGGCCAGGTCTTCGAGCATCGTCCGTGATTCGGACGAACCGGTCTCCTCGTCCGCGACCGTGACCACGGCCAGGGGTAGGCCGGCCAGCGCGCCCTCGTCGGCGAGCGCGGCCAGGGCGGTGCGGATGGTGGCGAGGCCGCCCTTCATGTCGAGCACGCCGGGCCCCCGCAAGCGGTGGCCGTCCTCCTCCCACACCTCGAAGGTGCCGGGCGGGAACACGGTGTCGTGGTGGCCGACCAGCACCACCCGGCGATCGGGCGCGGTCTCCCACGCCGGCGTGCGCCAGATCAGGTGGTCGCCGCAGCCGGTGCCGGGCACGCGCTCGGCGGTCAGCCCGGGTAGCGCGAAGCTCTCGAGCAGCAGGTCGGCGACGCGATTACAGCCGTCGATGTTGCCGGTGTAGGAGTTGACCTCGACCCAGCGGCGCAGCGCTGGTAAAAGCTCCGAGGCGCGGCGGTCGGCCGCGGCCAGCGCACGATCGACGAGCGACATGGGCTCGAACCTACAACAGAACGTCTACAGAACCCTTGGCTAGATCGGAAGGCCACATGAGCGGACGCAGGTACAAGGCGGCGATCATCGGCGGAAGCGGCTACGGAGCCGGCGAGATGCTGCGGCGGTTGCTGATCCATCCCGAGGTCGAGGTGGTGCGGGTCGCGTCGATCGATCACGTCGGCAAGCCGGTGTGGCACGCCCATCCCCATCTGACCGGGTTGACCGATCTGGTGTTCGAGGATATCGCGCCGCGCGAGGCGGCCGCCGGTTGCGACGTCGCGCTCCTGGCGCTGCCCCACAAGGTGACCGCGGCCAAGGTGCCCGAGCTGGTCGAGCTGGGCGTGAAGATCGTCGACATGTCGGGGGACTTCCGGCTCACCGACGCCGCCGCGTACCAGAAGTACTACGGCAACGCCCACCCGGTGCCGCACCTGCTCGGGACGTTCGTGTACGGGCTGCCCGAGCTCAACCGCGAGCGCATCAAGGCCTCGAAGTACGTGGCGTCGCCGGGCTGCTTCGCGACGACGATCGAGCTCGCGCTCTTGCCGCTGGCCCGCGCCGGGCTGCTCGACGGCACCACCGCCCACGTGGTCGGCATCACCGGCTCGTCGGGCTCGGGCGCCGCGCCCCAGGAAGGCACGCACCATCCGGTGCGCGCGGTGAACCTCAAGACCTACAAGCCGCTGGTCCACCAGCACACGCCCGAGATCCTCGAGACCCTGGCCGCCGCGGGTGCGAAGGACATCGAGCTGCGGTTCACGCCGGTGTCGGCGCCGCTCTCGCGCGGCATCTTCGTGACCGTGTACCTGGAGCTGCCGGCCGACGCGATCGACGACAAGCGGATGGCGGCGCTCTACGACGAAGCCTACGCCAGGGAGCCGTTCGTGCGACGCCCGACCACGCGCCTGCCCGAGGTGGCGGCGGTGTCGGGGTCGAACTACCTCGAAGTCGGATTCGCGGTCGGCGACGCAGTGTCCGGGAAACGGACGGTCGTGTGCTTCAGCGCGTCGGACAACCTGATCAAGGGCGGCGCCGGCCAGGCCATCCAGAACATGAACCTGGTGCTCGGCCTCGACGAGCGGCTGTCTCTCCAGGATCCGGGAGGCTGGCCATGAGCGAGCGAGGCTGCGAGCGAGCGACCTCCGTACAGGTGGGCCCATGAGCCGGGCGGCGACGCTCGAGGTCAAGCGGCCGATCGTGGTCAAGCTGGGCGGCGAGATCGTGGGCGGTCCGGTCGGCGCCGCGGTCGCCGCCGACGTGGCCGGGCTCGTCGGCTACGGCGCCAGCGTGGTGGTGGTGCATGGCGGCGGGCCGCAGGCGACGGCCTTGCAGAAGGCGCTCGGCATCGAACCCAAGATCGTCGGCGGTCGCCGCATCACCGACGCCGCGACGCTCGACGTGATGAAGATGGCGGTGGCCGGCAAGGTCAACGTCGAGCTGTGTAGCCAGCTCCTGGCCGCCGGCGCCAGGCCGGTCGGTCTGCACGGCGCGTCGAGTGGTGTGGTGCGCGGCGTCAAGCGACCGCCGCGCGTGGTCTCGGGCGGCGGGCCTGATCCCATCGACTTCGGGCTGGTCGGCGACATCACCGGCTTCAACCGCGAGCTGCTCGATCTGCTGGCCTTCGCCGGCTACGTGCCGGTGGTGGCCTGTCTGGCCGCCGACGCCAGCGGTCAGGTGCTCAACGTCAACGCCGACATCGTCGCCAACCAGCTCGCCAGCGCGCTCGAGGCGGCCCACTTGTTCCTGGTGACCTCGACGCCCGGCGTGCTGCGCGACGTGAAGGATCCGACGTCGCGCCTGCGCACGCTGACCGTGGCCGAGGCCAAGGCGGCCATAACCGGCGGCGTGGTCACCGGAGGCATGATCCCCAAGCTCGAGGAGTCGATGGCGGCCCTGGCCGACGGCCGGGTCGGTGCCATCCACATCGTGGGGGAGGTCGCCGCCGGCGATCTCCGCCGCGAGCTGACCGAGCCGGGCGCGGTCGGAACAACGCTGTATCCCTGAGCTTTCCCCACGGCGAACGTCAGTTTCTTGGACCTCCGTCCGCAGGCGCGTAGCGTGGTCGGTATGGTGCACGCGACGCTCCTCGATACCGCCTCGGACGAGCCGTTGCCGCTGCCGCCGCCGCCGCGCCGGGCCCGCTTCGCCCGGGGCTCGCTGGCGCCGCCGCCGTTCTTCGATCCCGAGATCCTCGGCATCCGCGTCGTCGAGGACGCGTCGTCGGCGGAGTGGGGACCGATCGAGCGGATCTCGCTGCGCGATCACGTCGATCGGATCGCGTTGTCGGTGGTGTGCGCGCTGGGGACCGTCGCCGCGCTGCTCGGCGTGGCGCTCTTCACCTGATCCGCTCGGTTCCGCGACCTCTCGGGCGGGTCAGCCCCAGCAGGAGCGCGACGTTGAGCAGTGCCACGGCGCTGATCGCCGCGCCCAGCCAGAAGCCGGGCGGGGTGTAGCGGAAGACGATCACGCGGGCGCCCGGTGCTACCCGCACCGCGCGCGCGATCAGATCGGCTCGTTCGACGAGCGTGTCCCTGTCGTCGACGGAGGCGCTCCAGCCCGGCGCCCAGGCGTCGAGGACGACGACGTAACCCGGCGCCGTGACCTCGCAGACCAGGCGCACCACTCGGCCGGTTGGACGCGCGAGGCTGCACGGCCGCGGCGCCGCCAGCGCGTCGCCCCCACGGTCGCCCGCGCCGGCCAGCAGCACGGTGCCCAGCGGCTCGGCGGTGGCGCCGACCGGGGGGGCCAGCGCGATGAGCGCGTCGGCGTCGCTGACGTGGCGCCAGGCTGACGCCCAGAACGCCGGTGGACGGCGCGCGTCGACGACCACCAGCGCCTCGTCGCCGGCGGCGGCGAGCTGCCGCATGCCCGAGGCGGCCACGATCGACGACGGCACGATGGCGTGAGCGATGGCGTAGCGATCGAGCAGGCGGGCCGCGGCGTTCGCGGTCACCGCCGGCAGGCGATCCTCGGCGGCGAGGCGGCCGACACTGGTGCCGGGCACCGCCGCGATGCCGAGGGGGGCGGCGCTGGCGGCGGTGGCGCGGCCGAGGTGCTGGACGAGCGGATCGCGCGGCGCCGCGGCGGGATCGCGC
>SXJR01000377.1 GCA_005779305.1 Myxococcales bacterium | reverse complement strand
GCCAGCGCGGCCGCATCGTCATGGTGCGCGGCGACGCCGACGTCGCCATCCGCAACGTGCCGCCGACGGCTCCGACGCGGTGGCCGACTGGGCGTTGCTCAACGCCCTGGTCAACACCGCCGCCGGCGCGACCTGGGTCTCGTTCCGCCACGGCGGCGGGGTCGGCATGGGCTATTCGCTCCACGCCGGCATGGTCGTGGTCGCCGACGGCACCGAGCGCGCCGGCCGCTGCCTCGCCCGCGTGCTCAGGAGCGACCCCGGCATGGGCATCCTCCGCCACGCCGACGCCGGCTACGACGAAGCCATCACCGCGGCCGACGAGCGCGGGGTGCGGATCCCGCGGCGCGCCGAAAGCTGACATGCCCGGCGCTCGCGCCCTCCAGGCGGTGACGATGATCGCCGCGGTGTGGGTGGTGGCCGGGCTGGCCGCCGCACAGTCGCGAAGCGCGTCGCCGCCGATCGTGATCGTCCAGACCCGTGCGGCCCCCGCCCTGCCGACCCTGGCCTCCCAGATCGAGGCCCATATCTCGGCGCGCGTGGCGATCGAGGTCCGATCCGAGCCCGACGCCGATCCCCTGACCTTCGCCGAGCGGGCATCGCAGCTCGTCACCGGCGGCGAGGCGACCCTGGTGGTCTGGATCGCCCCGGTCGATCACGGCCACCTGGTCTTCGCCGCCGGTCCCTGGCCCCGGCGCGCGCTGATCGAGCTGATCCGGGTCGACGACAGCATCGCGCCCGCCGAGCTCGAGCGGACCATCGCGCTCAAGGTCGCCGGTCTCCTCGATGCGCTGCTGGCGCCCGGGCCCGGGCCCGATGGCGAGCCGGGGGCCGTCCTCGGGCTGGGCACGGGCCCGGCCGCGGTCCACCACGGGCCGCGCTGGCGCATGGAGATCGCCGGGCTGGTCGCGAGTGAGCGCAACGAGCGCGCCCTCGACGGCCGCACGACGATCGCGGTCGGCCGCAACACCACGATGGGCGCGTGGGCGATCACGCCGATGCTCGGTGCCTACTGGCAGCCGAGCGGGACGATCGAAGGCGAGCACGGACGCGCCGCGATCACCGAGCAAGGTGGCACGCTCGCCGTCGAGGCGGCGCGCAGGCTCGGCGGGTTCGAGGGATTCCTGCGCCCGCGCCTGGTGTTCGCCGTGCTGCGCGCCCGCGGCCAGAGCGACGACGGCCGCCGCGGCAGCGCCACCGTGCTGGCGCCGTACGCTGGCACGGAGCTCGGAATCCGGCGGGCCCTGGCCACGTCGGCGTGGGTGGGGATGGTGGCGGGCCTCGAGATCGCCGCCGAACGGAACACCTTTCTCGTCGACGACGAGACCGTGGTCGACCTGGGCCGGGGGCGCCTCCATGTAGGCCTGACACTCACGGTCGGCTGGTGAAACGCGTTTTTCCGTCATCAGATCGGCCGGCTGATGTCACCAAGGTACATGGTGGTCTCTCTGCGCCCTGCGCTGCAGCTGATCGTGCTGGCCTCGACGCCCGCGGATCGCAGCGGGCCGGCGCCCGCGGTCGCCACTGATCAACTCGAGGCGTGCCGGCGTGGTGATCGAGGGGCGCTCGAGGCCGTGTTCCGCGCCCACGCCCACGGCCTGTCCCGGCTGTTGACCCGGATCATCGGCCCGTCGATCGACGTCGAGGATCTGCTGCAGGAGACCTTCGCCGCGGCCATCGGCGCGTTCGCGACGTTCCGTGGCGAGGCTGCGATCAGGACCTGGCTGCACCGGATCGCGATCCACGTCGCGCAGCAGCACCTGCGCCGGCCGCGCCACCGGCGCGAGGTGCCGCTGGCCGAGCTCGAGGAGGTCGCGCCCGACGCGCCGGCGACGACCACCGCCGAGGATCGCGAGCAGGCGGCCCGCCTCTACGCGCACCTCGACGCGATCGACGCAGCCAAGCGCATCGCCCTGGTGCTCTACGTGATCGAGGGCCACACCGTCGACGAGATCGCCGTGCTCGTCGGCGCCAGCCGCACCGCCACGCGCTCGCGCATCTTCTGGGCACGGCGCGCGCTCCTCAAGCGCTTGCGGCGCGACCCGGCCTTCGCCGACCGGGGGATCCCATGAGCTGCCGCCACGTGCGTGACTGGCTCCACCGCGACGTCGAGGAGCTCGACGAGACCCAGCGCCTCGTGCTCGATGATCACCTGGCCGCTTGCGATCCCTGTCGCGCCGATCGCGCGCGCCTTCGACAGGTGCGGCAGATCGGCGGGGCGTTGCCGGTGCCCCCGACCGGGGCGCGCGAGCACCAGCGGGCGATCGCGCGCGCGTTGCTCGAGGGCAGCCGGCCGGCGGCGAAGCCGGAGCGACGCCGCATCTGGATCCCGGCGGCTGCGGGCGTGGGTGCCCTGGTCGCCATCGCTGCGCTGATCGCCGTGCTGACCGCGCGCGGCCGCGGTGGTGCCGCCCCCGGGACGGAGCCGGCGCAGGCGTCGGGGATCCCGCAACCGCAACCGCAACCGCAACCGCAACCGCGTCCGCAACCGGAGCTGCAACCCGCCCCGGCCACGGACGTGCTCGAGAGCGGCGCGCTGCGCGCGGGAACGACCATCGTCGCCGCCGGTGCGACGATTCCAGCCAACACGCAGCTCCTGGCCGGACAAACGAGTCAGGCACGCCTGGCGTCCGCGCGGGTCGTGATCGCCGCCGGCACCGAGGTGCGATGGGTGCCGATCGAGCGCACGCTGCGCCTCGATCGCTTCGCGATCGAGCTCGGTGACGAGGCCGAGCTCACCGTCGACGCCGATCGAGTCCACGTCCGCCGCGGCCAGGTCCGGATCCTCGATCGCGCGGGTGTCGTGCTCGCGCAGCTCGAGGCCGGTGCGGGATGGACGCCTCCGATCGCGGCGGTACCAGCGAGGCCCATGCCGCCGCTCGGCGGGCGCGACGCCGCGTCGGCGGAGGTGCTGATGGCGCGGGCGCGCGCCCAGTTCGCCGCCCGCGACTACAAGGCCGCCACCCGCACCACCGAGGCCGCGCTGGCGCTCGGGCCGCGGCGCGCCGACGAAGCCGAGGCCCGCACCTTCCTCGGTGACATCGCCCAGGCGGAGGGCGACCTCGGGGTCGCCGCCGCGCGCTACGCCGCGGTGGCGGCGGACTTCGCCGGCACGCCCGCCGCCGAGTCGGCGCTCTACGCCGCCGCGCGCGTCGAGCTCCGCCGCGCCCGCACCGACCACGCCCGCGCCCTGCTCACGCGATACCTCGAACTCCACCCCGCCGGCCGCTACGCCGACGACGTTCGCCGCGCGCTCGCGGCCTTACCTCGGAGCAACCCATGATCGATCCTCGCCCTGCGCTCCTTGGATTCGCCGTGGCCGCGCTCGCTGCCTGCGGCGGCTCCGACACCCAGCTGGTCCCGGACGCCGACTCCGACTCCGATGGCGGCGGCGCCTGCACCCTGGCCCAGAACGGTGCGACCTGTAGCGCCAACAGCGAGTGTTGCTCCGGCGCCTGCAGCGTGGCCGGGACGTGCGTGCCCGTCGGCACCGCCCCGCCCGACCTGCGAGCGGGCAGCCTCATCATCCCGATGGATCTGTCGTACCAGACCATCGGCGTCTTCCAGGCCTATGGCCTCATCCACCAGCTCTTGCTCCACGACATCCGGGTGCACTGGATGATCGAGCCGAGCAAGACCTGGCATGCCGCGCCCTGCGATACCGCCGGCGACCTGTGCCCGTGGGACTGCGGGATCGAGGGCTCGGGGGTCAAGTGCAACTACCCGACCGCATCGCCCGACTTCTTCGCGACCACCAAGGTGATCTGGGACGATACCGGCGCCGCCGCCCGCGACGCGCCGCTGGGCCGCCACGGCTATCGCGGCGGCCCCTTCGTGATCGACGCCGCCGATCACGATCGCGCGCTGGCGGTCATCGACGTCTGGAACGATCGCGCGACCTGGCCGGCGAACCCGTGGGCGATGCGGACCGTCTTCCACGTCACCACCGTGCACGAGGCGACCGAGACGTACACCGGCAGGGCCGCCAAGACGATGTTCACCGCCCCGACCATCGCCGTGTTCGCAGACGGCAACGAACCGATCGCCACCGGCTACCTGCGCGCCGCGGGCATCCCGCAGTCCAGCGGGGCCGAGTTCCCGACCCAGAAGTGCGATCAGATCCCGTGCGGCGAAGGCACCGCCAACCCCGACATGCTGACCGCGGAGGCGATCATGGGTGATCTGGGCACGTGTGCCGCGCCCAGCAGCAATCACCGCAACGGCGCGCTCTTCAACGCCGCCGGCCAGCCCCGTTACTGCCAGCTCATGTCGATGCACTGGGGCGTCAACGAGCGCGAGCGGGTCGAGTGCGACGGCGGCAACTGCCCGGCGACGCAGGCCCAGTGCACGAATCAGCGCTTCACCTACCACGGGCACGAGGTGGTGGCCGAGGTTCGCGAGTTCCTGAAGGGCTCGACCCACTTCTTCGCCGAGTGCCAGGCGGTGAACGCGTACGAGAACACCACGCCCAACCCAGCCTGGCCGTTCCTCGACGATCTCGGACGCGACGGCCACTTCCTGACCACGACCGGCGTCCCGCCGCTGTGCCCGACCAATTCCTGCGCCCACCCCGACTACCAGTGCGTGCAGAACGGATGTGGCGGCCAGGCCTGCTGCCTGCCCCGGCCCAACACCTGGAAGAACCTGCCCGGGTTCGAGGTCGCGGATCAACCCGCGTCGAACACCATCCAGGTGCTGCGACCCGACGTGCCCTACAACCAGATCGACGGCGCGTTCGGGACCACCGGCGGCAGCGAGCCGGCCTACAACCTCAGCACGTACCTCGGGACCATGTACAAGAACAACCGCCAGGTCACGCTGCTGACCGGCCCCAACGGTCCTGGCGATGAAGACGTGTGGATGAGTGGTTACCTCGACGGCTGCGACGACATCATCCTCGGTCCAGGCGGTCAGGAGCGGCGCGCGTGCGGCGGCAAGATCAGCTACCTCGGCGGCCACCAGTACCGCACCGACGTGCCGCTGAGGTCGGGATCACAGGGCCAGGGCGCGCGGCTCTTCCTCAACGCGCTGTTCGAGGCCGATTGCGTCACGATGCCGTGACCGTCCCGATCGTCTGATCAGTGCGTGACCACCCGATCGATCAGGGTGGCGCCGTACTGGTACGGGATGGCCGCCGGCTGCTCGGCGTTCCACACCACGAGATCGGCGCGGGCGCCGGGGGCAAGCACGCCGCGGTCGACGAGGCCGAGGGCGCGAGCGGCGACGCGGGTGACGCCGAGCCAGGCCTCCTCGACGGTCATGCCGAAGTGCGTGGTCGCGAGCCACATCTGCAACGGCAGCGACGACGAGCAGCTCGAGCCGGGGTTGAGGTCGCTGGCGACGGCGAGGGGGACGCCGGCGGCGCGCAGCTTCTCGACCGGCGGCGGCGGCAGGCGCAGCTGCACGCAGGCGCCGGGTAGCATCACGGCGACGGTGCCGGCGGCGGCGAGGGCGGCGATGGCGTCGTCCGAGACTTGCTCGACGTGGTCGACCGACAGCGCGCCGAACGCCGCGCACAGCTCGGCGGCGCCCTGATCGCTGAACTGGCCGACGTGGCCGCGCACGGCGAGACCGGCGTCGACGGCGGCGCGCCAGATGCGCTCGCTCTCGTCGCGGGTGAACGCACCCTCGTCGCAGTAGACGTCCACCGACGTCGCCAGCCGGTCGGTGGCCACGGTCGGCACCAGCACGTCGGCCAGCTCGCCCACGTACGCGTCGCGGTCAGCCTTGCGCTCGGGTGGAACCACATGACACAGAAGGGTCGGCACCACGCTCATCCCGGCGCGCGCGCCGGCCCTCCCGACGACGCGCAGGAGCTTCAGCTCGCCCGCCACGGTCAGGTCGTACCCGCTCTTGACCTCCATCGTCGTCGTCCCCGTCGCCCGCGCCGCCTGCATCCGGTCGACGGTCAGCCGCTCGAGCGTGCTCTCGGTCGCCGCCCGCGTCGGTCCCAGCGTCGCCGCGATGCCGCCACCTGCCGCCGCGATCTCCAGGTACGTGGCTCCGCGCGCCCGGAGCGCAAACTCCGCGCTCCGATCGCCCGCGAACACCGCGTGGGTGTGGCAATCCACCAGCCCCGGGGTCAGCAGCCGGCCGCCCAGATCCACTCGCTCTCCCGGCAACACATCGAGCGCGCGGCATGCCGCCGCCGCATCCGCAGAGGGCCCGACCCACACCACATGCCCCGCCTCCGTCAGCACCGCCCCATCGCTGATCATCCCGAGCGGATCAGCCTCCGACCCGACGCAGGTCATCACTCTCGCCCGATGATAGAGAGATGGGGACAGGCTCCTAGGTTGTAACCGAACGGGATGACGAAGTGATCCTGGGTCACTGCGACCCGGGCCCCTGCCCCCCTATCGGATCTGCCACTCCGAGGGGGGGATGTGGTTGGTGGTGGAGTCGGTGGCGATGATGGAGGCAGCGGAGCGGAGGCGGCCGGCGAGGGTCGGGATGACGCGGTAGGAGGCCGCGAAGGTCTCGCCGGGATCGAGGGCGGGGACGTAGAGGTCGACCTTGCCGGTCGAGACGACGAAGCGAGTGATGGTCTCGGCTTCGACCAGCTTCTCGAGGGAGGGGGTGTCGACCTGGACGCCGGCGGGGAGCGAATGCTCGATGTGGAGCTCCATGCCGGAGGGGGCGACGGCGCGCAGGGCGAGATCGGTCGGCTTGCCGACCTGGGCGCTGACCAGCTCCGGCAGCTGGAGCTCGAGCCCCTCGACGCCCTTGGCCTTGGCCCAGGGGACCCAGCCCTCGAGCGTGAGCGAGTAGCCCAGGCCCGGCACCGCCGGCTCGGCCTTGATCTCCCAGACGTGCGAGCCGGCCAGGTTGGGCGCCGGCCCCTCGAGCACCATCACCTGGCGCAGCTTGGCGCGATCGAGCACGCCCGAGACGATGGGCTTGCCGTCCATCGACAGCGTGATGGTCACGCCCTCGGGCACCGGCGCCTTGAACAGCTCGAGCACAGCCCGCAGCGCGACCAGGTTGGTGCGGCCGTCGCCCCACCCCATGATCGGATCGTACGAGCCGAGCAGCGTCGCGCCCAGATCGGCGAGCTGAGGCGCCGCCGCCGGATCGCCCTGAAGCGCCAGCACCGCCAGCGCCGTGGCCTCGGCGACCGACGGACGTACGCCGTCGGCACGCACCACCTTGTCTCCGATCGTCAGCACCTTGGCACCGTCGGCCGTCGCCACCAGCGCGTCCTTCACCCGCTGGCGCAGCTTGTCGGCGAGCGGGCCCTTGATCGCGCCCGACGCCAGGACCGCCGCCGCGGTGTACGCGTCGTCGACCTGAGCCAGGTGGCGCTCGAACGCGCCCGAGGCCGCGATCGACACGCCGAGCGCGCGCTGACGCGCCGCCGGCGAGCTGGTGTCGGCCTGCACCGCGCGCACCGCCTCGGCGGTGGTGACCAGCACGCGCTGGAGCGTCCACGTGACGTCGTTGCCGCCGCCGAAGGTGCCGTCGGGGCGTTGCTGGCGCACCAGATAGGCCGCCGCCCGCTCGCCCAGCCGCACGATCACCGGGTTGGTCTGGCCCAGCGCAGCCTCGGTGAGCAAGGTCGCGCTGTCGACGTCGAGCGTGCGCCCGTGCCGGATCGCCCGCTGCGCGGTCAGGATCGATAACGTGCGCAGCGCGTCGGGGTCAGCCTCGTCGCCGAGCGCCGCCAGCATGCCCTTGGCGCGACCGGCCAGCATGAGCGCGTAGGCGTCGTCGGCGACGCTCTGCCGCGCCGTGCACACCGCCAGCTCGGCGCGCAGGAGCGCGAGCGCGCCCGGGAACGCCATCAGCCGCACCTGATCGGTCGTCGGATCCGATCCGGCCGGGCCCTCGATGGTGAGCGTGCGCGGCGCCGCCAGGGTGCCGGTGCGCATCACGCTCTCGGGTCGGCCCACCGGCAGGACCTCGATGGTGCGCACCACCGCGTCGCTGTCGCCGAGCCCGGCGCGCAGCGTGATGGTGCCGGCGTTGGTCGCCACCAGGCGCGCGTAGTCGACCAGCGCGCCCTGCGCCGGCAGGGTGCGTCCGCCGCCGCCGCCGGTGAGCTGCCCGTTCTGGATCTCGAGCGCCAGCGCCGCCGCCACCGGCTTCTCGGTGGTGTTGACGAGTTGCACCGGCAGCCGGACCTCGTCCCCGCGCATGAGCGTGTCGGGCACGACCAGGTCGACGTAGGTCGGCAGCGTGCCGAGGAAGCTCGCCACGGCGCCACCTTGCGCGCCGCTGCGCGAGTGGGCCAGCGCCAGCACCCGCCACGTGGTCAGCCGATCGGGCACCCGGACCTTGATCGACGCCGTACCGGCGGCATCGGTGACCACCCGCGGCTCGAACAGAAACGTCTCCGGGAACCACGCGCGGGTGAGGCCCTCGGGCCGCGAAGCGCGGCCCTTGCCGCCGCCCGGACCGGGATCCGGAACGGCGGGCGGCGCCGCCGCGAATGCGAACGAGCCCGAGCCCATGCCGTCGCCGCCGAGCACGCCGGCCGAGCGAGCGCGCTCGACCGCCTGCAGGCGCGCGAGCTCGGCGTCGCTCATGTTCTTCTTCATCTTGTACTGGCCCTCGGCGCGGTCCGAGTCCTTCTTCCCCATCTTGCCTTCCTCGAGCATCATGGCGGTGCCGGTCCCGCCCGACTCGTCCTCGCCGTCCTCCTCTTTCTCCTCGGGCGGCGGATCCTCCATGCTCGCCAGGTCGCGGTTGTCGCGGTTGCGATAGTCGCCGCCCCATCCGTCGGGCGGACCATCGCCCTTGCACGCCGAGGCCCCGGCCACCACGGCCACCAGCCACAACACCTGCTTCAGGTTCGCGGTGCGCATCACTTGTTCCCCTTCTCGACGTACGCCGTCCAGCTCTCGACGTCCTCGGGCAGGCGCGTGCCCACCGCCACCACCAGGCGCGGATCGGTGAGCGCCAGCAGATCCGACGGCAAGCGCGACAGCCGCAAGCGCCGTCCCCACGCGTCGACCACCGGCTCCCCGCGCCTGGCGCACGCGTCGAGGGCCTTGTTCCACAGGCCGACCATCGTCGCCGGCTTCATCTGCTCGGTCGCCGGCGCGGTCAACTCCCACTGCCGGACCTGCACGTGTAGCTCGGAGAGCACGTTGTAGAAGTTGTCGGTCAGCTCCTCGATCGGATCGAAGTGGCTCTCGGCCCGCGCCGCCACCACCGCGTCCAGATCGGGCGGCCGCGGCGTCGCGCCGACGCGCAGGACCGTGGCCGCCGCCGCGTTGGCGCCGCGGATGCGGCCCAGGGACAGGGCCTGGCCGTCGAGCGTGCCGAAGGCCGGCGACGTGGTCTCGACCTGCGGCTTGAGCCGGGCCATCTCCTCGACGCCGGGCAAGGTCACGAGCTGGCCCAGGCTCTCGTCGACGCCGATGAGTCCGACCGCCGCCGCCGCGCCCTTGCCGGCCAGCTCGGTCTTGATCTCGAGCTCGGCCTGCTGGCCCGGTGCGTAGCGCTCGGCCCTGGGCGTCACCGCCACGGTCAGATCGTTGTCGGGCTTCACGTACACCAGGGCGCGGGCGCCGCCGCCGGTGATCTCGATCCAGCCCTGGGCCTCGGGTGGGATGGTGAACGAGGCCGTGCGCTTGTCGTCGAGCTCGGCCTTGGCCCGGCCCTTCAGGTGCTCGAGCTGCAGCTCCTTGGGCAGCTTGCGCCCCGAGGCGTCGAAGTCAGGGCCGCGGATCAACTCCGCCACCACCTTGTCGCCGACCTTGGCCAGCACCGGCGTGACGCGCAGGCGCAGGTCGGGCACCTCGCCGGGCGTGAGCCGCAGCTTGGTCGACGGCTTGCCCACGATGTCGGCGGTGACCAGCAGCTCGTAGCCGAGCATGGTCGTCGCCTCCGGCCGCTCCTCGCCCTCGATCACCGGCGGCTCGATGTTGAACCGCACCAGGCCGATGGCGTCGGCCGTGGCCTCTTCGTCGAGCGTGACCCGGGCGCCGGTGAGCCGGGCGGTGGCGCAGCCCATCGACGACACCGCCGCCTCCTCGCCCGCCGCCGGATCGGCGACCCAGCCGCCGAAGACGATGTCCTTCTGGCCCTCGCGCGCGCTCCACGTGAGCGCCCGCGGCAGGCTGCCCTGGGCGTCGAGCGGCAGGCAGTCGCGAGCGCGCATCGCCAGCTCGCTGGCCGCGTTCTCCAGGCCCTCGGGGACCTCGAGCGCGCTGTCGACGCTCGCGTCCATGCGCGGCAGCGCCGGATCGAGGAACGCGAAGGTCACCGCGTACATGCGATCGGCCGCGGCCGGCAGCCGGCGCGTGCGCAGCGTGTTCACCACGCAACGATCGAGCGCGGTCGAGCCGGCGGCCACCACCGTCAGCGCGCCGGCGGCCGTGGCCCGGATGCCCACCGACACGCTGGAGTCGTCGTCGTCGTACCAGAGCGCGCACGGCGACAGCGCCGCGAGCCAGCGGTCCATCTCGACCTGATCGGCCAGCGACGCGCCCTCCTGGCCGATCAGCTCCTCGGGCTCGTCGCGCGACACCAGCGCCGGCCGCGGCGCCGGCCGGTACGGCCTGGGCGGGATGACCACGTTGACCGCGCCGCCCGGGTCGAACTGCAACGATGCCACGCCGTCCTCGTCGAGCTTCGCGTCGAGGCCGGGGTCGGAACCCTGCCAGGCCCGCTTCACGTGTACGGACGCCTTGGGCACCACCACCCCGTCGGGCGTGGTCACCCGGATATAGATGCGGTTATTGAAACCCTCGACCAGGCCGTCGCCGATCTCGGTGACGGCCGAGACCAGGATGCCGTCCTCGCTGAGCAAGACTCCGACCGAGCCCTCGACCCGATCACCGGCCGGATCGACGGCGCCGATACGCGCTGTCATGGTGACCTGGCCTTGCAGGTCGGGCGGGACCGCCGGCAGCTTGAGCTCGAAGCGGCCGTTGGCGCCGACCTTGGCGGTCCTGGGCAGGACGGTCTCGAGCCACGCCGGCGGCGGCGGCCAGTCGCCGTCGATCTCCCACTCGATGGCCAGCTCGGCGCCGGCCACCGGCGCGCCCGAGCTGTAGACCACGGAGCCGCGCACCACCGGCGCGTCGTTGGGCCGGTAGTAGGCCTTGTCAGCGGCGGCCTCGACCCGGAAGCGCGGCAGCGTGAACGGCTCGACCGTGAACGGCACCTCGTCGGTGGCGTCGGCCGACTGCCAGGCCACGGTCCAGCCTCCGGTGGAGGCGCCCTTGTCGAGCGGGAACGTCCCGGCCACCACGCCCCACTCGCCGGCCGGCGCCGCCTCCTCGAGCAGGATCTCGCCCTCGGGGTCCTTGACGATCCAGCGGCCAGGGCGGCCGTCGAGCGGCGCCAGGTCGCGGGCGCGCAGCACGATGGCGCGGAAACGCACCAGGTTGCCGGGCTCGTAGAGTGGGCGATCGGTGATGACGTGGATCCGCGCCGGCGTGTAGAGCGGCACGTTGACGTCGAGGTGGCCCTTGCCGAGCTTGGTATCGTACGAGGCGCGCAGCTTGTAATCGCCGTCGGGGACCTCGGGCAGGCTGATGGTGGCCCGGGTGGTGCCGTCGCGGGTCTCCCACTTCGGGACCGCGATGGCGGTTGCTGCGCCCTTGGCGTCGACCAGGGCCAGGCTCACCGAGCGGAAGCTCGGCACCGGCACGGTGTCGACGACGTCAGCCTCCTTCTTGGTGAAGTTGGCGATCGCGGTCAGCGCCACGGTGCCGGGCCCGCCGCGGCGCAGCCCGTCGACGTCGATGCGCACGGTCTGGCGGATCTTGCCGTCGTGCGGCGGCCACCCGTCGTCCGGGTTGCACGCGTTCTGCTGGATGATCACGCCGAACAGCAAGGCGGCGCCCACCACGACCGCGATCGTGAGCTTGGATCTCATGAAGCTTCCCCCGGGGCCGAGGCTACCACTCGCATCCTGGCTATTCGACCCGCGGACACCGCTCCCGCTTGGACACCAACCGGGACGTCCGGATCCCAGCGTTCGCCACGGGTGTCGCGCTCAGCCGGGACCTGTGGATCCACGTATGTCCAGGGAACGCGGACATGGCCGGGTCCGGTTCGTGCAACCCTTCGACCGGATGCGACCTCTCCGCGCCGCCCTGATCGCCACCGTGCTCGCGACCGTCTCCCTGGGAGCGCCCCCGGACCTGCTCGCCCAGAGTTATGTCGAACAGAAGGACAACGACAACGTCGGCATCATCGAGCGCGCCCTCGCCAAGATCGGGCGCGACCCGGCGCTGTTCGACGGCAAGGCGATCCCCGCCGGCGCGGACCTCGCCAAGGTCGGCGAGCTGGCGACGCGCCTCAACGTTCAGCTCGGCGTCGTGCGCAAGCACCACGACGAGCTGTCGGCCGCCGGCAAGGCGCGTCCGGCGGTCAAGGCCCTGATGGCGACGTGGAACGACCTGGCGGCGTACTCCAATGCGCTCACCCCGGTCTACAACGCGGCCGCCGCACGCGCCAACGACGCCGCTGCCCGTCGCGCGGTTGCCGACGCCGCCGCCAAGGACGCAGGGATCAAGGCGTGCGTCGCGTTCCGCAAGGAGGTCAATACCGATCCGACCGATCGCGAGCGCCTCGATCGCGTCATGCTGATCTTCGAGGGCGTCGACACCCACTGGCAGACCGTCGAGGACGGCGCGAAGCACCGCGCGACGATGGCCAAGGTCGCGGCTCTGTGCACTCGCCCCGAGTTCAGCGACATCGGGGCGTCGTGCGCGTACATGAGCCACGGCATCGATACGCACGAGGCCCGATGGTGCGCCGCGTCCGCCCGCGCCGACGAGGTCATGAAGAAGAACGCCCGTGGCCTCGCCGCCTGGATGGCCGAAAGCCTCGGCCCCGGCCGCACTGCCGAGCAGCTCGCCGACAAGGATGGCTGGGTCGATATCGAGGGGCCGGTCACGTGGGCGGACTACTTCTCGGGCAAGAAGCTGCGCGATCAGATCACGGCGCGCCTCAAGCCCATCTTCGAACAGGCCGGTCTCACCGACCTCGAGGGTCTCGAGGTGTTCACGAAGCTGGCCTCGCACTACGCCACCCTCGAAGCCCGGGTGAAGGAGCTCGCGCCCGGCTGGGACCTGCCCGGCACCAGCTGCGCCGGCGTCGCGTGTGCCGCCGCGAAGAAGACGGCCGCGGCGTGGTACCGCGGGGCCGCGATCAAGGCCGTCCGGCAGAACAAGGGCGGATGGACCGTGGTCCAGAACGGCCTTGGCATCCCGACCCACCGCTTCAAGTCCGGCTTCGTCCTCCTCCAGGTGAAGGGCGATCCGCTGTGCCAGCTGCGCTCGTGGACCGTCACCGAGGACCACAAGGGCGGCGGGCGGTATCAAGGCGCGACCGGTGCCCAGATCGGCTACGTCCGCTGGCAACGCTGCAAGTAGCGCGGGTCTCGACGGGTAGAATCGGGCCATGAAGCAGCGAGGACACGGCCTGCCGGCGGCGCTGGCGGCCCGCGACGACGAGGAGGTCGAGGTCACCGGCCGCTACGAGATGTTCCATCAGGGTCGATACCAGGTGCTCGGCCCCGACGGATCGACCCACTGGCTGTGCACGATCGAGCTCGACGGCGGCGGCTCGCTACGCATCGGCGGTCGTCGCGACGACGAGCGCGAGGCCCTGGTCGGCCGCGCCGTGACCGCGCGCGGCAAGCTCGACGTGTCTCCCTCGCGCGCCGAGCCGCACATCGCTCAGATGGAGCCGGCGCCGACGCTGGTCGACGCGGTGGTCACGCCGAGCGGCGAGGTCCCACTCTTCGACACCGTGCCCGAAGGCCTGGCCGGCAAACGCGAGATCGTCGAAGTGCTCACCACCCACATGGCGATGTACGCCGACCACGGCCCCGAGCTGTCGCCGGCGCCCGACGGCGTGCGCGTGGTGCGGGCGGCACCGCCCGGCGTGCGTTTCTACCGCTATCTCTACGACGCGGTCGGCGCGCCCTGGCACTGGTACGATCGCAAGCGCACGACCGACGTCGATCTCGCCGCGATCGTCGACGATCCCAGGGTCGAGGTCCATGTCGCCTGGCGCCACGGCGTCCCCGCCGGCTACCTCGAGCTCGATCGCCGAACCGCCACACAGTGCGAGATCGCCTACTTCGGCCTGGTGCCCGAGGCCATCGGCCACCGCCTCGGCACCTGGCTCCTGCGCTGGGGTATCCGCGAGGCCTGGAAGGACGAGCAGCTCGTGCGCCTGTGGGTGCACACGTGCACCCTCGATCACCCGTCAGCCCTCGGCGTCTATCAGAAGGTCGGCTTTCACGCCTTCGCCCACGAACGCCACCGGCAGTACATCGTCCGCTGACCCTTGCGCTTGCCCTTGCCCTTCTACGATCTCGGGCCCGGATCGCTCACCACCATCGGATCCCTCGCCATCACCCGGAACCACGGCCGGACCTCGCCCACCGCCATCAACGATCCGCCCACCACCACCAGCCCTTCTTCGCCCGCCACCACTCGCGCGCGATCCACCGCCGCCGACAGCGTCGCCGCCTCCTCGCAGATCACGCCCCCACCGCCGACCTCGCGCACCAGCGCCGCGAGCTCACTCACCGCCAGCGCCCGGGGCTGGTCGTAGCGGCTCGCCACCACCATCTCCACGACGCCCACCAGCGGCGTCACGATCCTGCGCACGTCCTTGTCGCCCGACACTGCCAGCACCAGCACGCGCGGCCGTTCTGCCCGCTCCGCCAGAAACCGCGCCAGCGCCGCCGCGCCGTGCGGGTTGTGGGCTCCGTCGAGCAGCACCGCCGGCCGCTCGCTCACGATCTCCAGTCGCCCAGGATGTGCGACCTCCCGCAGCGCCGCCGCCCTCGCCTCCTCTGTCATTCGCATCGTGGCGTCGACGTCGGCCATCGCCTCCATCACCGCCACCGCGCACGCCGCGTTCACGCGCTGGTGCTCCCCCAGCAGACCCACGTCCGCGGCCACCACCCGCGCCACGTCTTCCTCGCTGACCACCCGCACGCTCGCCGCTCCGGCCGCCACGGCGGCGTCGCGTAGCCACGGCACCGCCTCGGGCTCGCCCGCGCACCCGATCACCACGCGCTGACCGCGCCTCCAGATCCCCGCCTTCTCGCCGGCGATCGCGGCCAGGGAGTCGCCGAGCATGTCCTGGTGATCCATGGCCACGCCGGTCACCGCGGCCACCGGCGCCTCGATCACGCTGGTGGCGTCGAGGCGCCCGCCCAGGCCCACCTCGATCACCGCGACCTCCACGCTGGCGTCGGCGAACAGCACGAACGCGATCGCGGTCACCTGCTCGAAGAAGGTCAGCGTGTCCCCGCCGGCCGCCGCCACCCGCGCCGCCGCCGCCACGACCGCGGCCTCGCTGGCGAGCTCACCGTCGACGACGAAGCGCTCACGCAAGCTGGCCAGGTGCGGCGAGGTGTAGAGCGCCGTCCTCCGCCCGGCCGCGCGGGCCATCGCCGCCACCATCACTGCTGTCGAGCCCTTGCCGTTGGTCCCGCCGACGTGGGCGACCGTGCCCAGCCGGCGCTCGGGGTGGCCGAGCCGGGCCAGCACCGCCGCCACCCGATCGAGCCCGAACACGATGCCGGCCCTGCGGGCGGCGAACAGCCGGGTCAGGAGCGCGGCGTACTCGCCGTCGCCGCCGGTCGGCTCAGTCGTCACTCGACTCGGGCGAGACATCGTTCTCGCTCGGCGTCACCGTCGACGCCGGCGGTGCGGTGAACCAGCGCAGCAGCCGCTCGAGGGTGGTCTTGAGCTCGGTGCGCGGCACCACCTGATCGACCATGCCGTGCTCGAGCAAGAACTCCGAGCGCTGGAAGCCCGGCGGCAGCTGCTGGCGGATGGTCTGCTCGATCACGCGCGGT
>SXJR01000376.1 GCA_005779305.1 Myxococcales bacterium | reverse complement strand
GATCACCTTCGGCTCCTTCAATTCCTGCTACAAGCTTTCGCCGACAATCCTTACACTCTGGGCACGCGTGCTGGCCCAGGTGCCGGCTGCGCGCCTCAAGTTGTGGACCATCGACGGCGAAACGGCGCGCCAGCGCGCGCACGCCCGGCGCCACCCTCGATCTGCGCGGGCAGCGCGTCGACGACGCCATCGCCGCGGTTGACAAGTGGCTCGACGAGCAGCTCTTGCTCGGCCACGACGCCGCCTTCATCGTGCACGGCCACGGCACCGGCGCGCTGCGCGCCGCCATCCGGGAGCGCCTGGCCCGGCACCCGGCCGCCAAGCGCGTCCGGCCCGGCGAGCCCGGCGAGGGCGGCGACGGCGTCACGGTCGTCCTCCTGCGCGACTGACGACCGCTCACGCACGGAGTGGCTACTCTCGCCGGTGGTGATTTCGGCCTGGTTCCGGGGACCTGGCAGGTCCGACCATGCGGCCGGACACCGATGTCGGCGTGCGGGCGCGCCGCTCGCACGAACTTGCCAGCTGCGACACCGCTGGGACATGCCGCGATGTCCCGCGACGCTCGGAGAACGCACCGTAACTGTCGACGCCTGTCATCGGACCACGACAACTACACGCAGAACGTGCCGGAACCTGGTCTCGCTCGCCGCCGGTTGCCAGGTCGTGCCGCGCCGAACCGGCGATCGGCGCGCGTCCGCGACGTGGCCCGCTCCTTGAAGTAGTCCCCTCTCAAGGAGACATGAACATGACGACCATCGAGAACCGCTACGACGCGATCGCCAACCGCAGCCGCTCGCGCCGAGTGCGAGACATGGCCTTCGCGGTGCTCATCGCCGCGGTGGCAGCCTTCTCGCTCGGCTCGCTGCGCGCCGCCGCCGACAACGTGGCGCACGCGCACCCGGCCCAGACCGCTTCGACCTGCGAGATCAAGCCCGCCTGCTGAGCTGCGCCGATGTGGGTGACTCTGCACCGGAACAATCAGTCCACCAATGGAACGTGACTTTGTTGCTCGCCGCGGCCGACAGGTCCAACATGGAATTGTTGGGGGACTGCGGTCGAGGCGGTCCCTGTCAGGAGGAGCAGCCATGGACATCGGGGACAACAGCTACGAATGCGTGGCCGAGCACAACCGTTCGGCCCACAAGCGCGACGTCGCCTTCGGCGTCGTGATGGCCATCGTGACCGTGTTCGCGCTCGGCTCGCTACGCTTCGCGTCGAAGCGCGTGGCCGAGACGCCGATGGCTCGGGCCTGCATCGTCGGCAACAACTGCTGACCCGTGGTCCCGTGCATCTGAGCCTGCGGCCAACCACCTGCGCCGCGCCAGCGCGGCGCACGCGTGCCTCGACGCAGACCGAGTGACCACGCGTCAGCCGCGTTCCGGACGCTTCGCGTCCCTCAGATGGGGGACGAGCGCGTCCCCCATACCCCCACTCTCCTCGGCGCCCGACACGGTTCGGTGCTCGACCGGACGGACGGTGACGACCTAGCTCTTCGGTCGCGACACCACCCGTGTCTGCGTGAAGTTGCGGTGCCCGTCGCGCGAGCTGTGGAACGAGAACCCGCTCTCGCGCGCGCCGACCCACGGCGTACCCCGGGCTCCGTATACGCCCTGATTGACGCCGATCATGCCGGCGTTGAGGGACCGCGCCACTTCGGCGGTGTGGGCGTCGTCGGCGCCGAACACCACCGCGCCGAGGCCGTAGCGGCTGGCGTTGGCCAGCGCCACCGCCTCCGCGTCGCTGTCGACCACGGTCACGCACGCCACCGGGCCAAACGTCTCTTCCTGGGCGATGCCCATCTCCGGCGTGACGCCAGTGAGCACGGTGGGCTGCACGAACAGCCCGTCGTGCTCGCCCCCGCGCACCACGGTGGCGCCGTGGGCGACCGCGTCGGCGACCTGGCGCAGCACGTGGTCGCGCTGGCGCGCCGATACCAGCGGGCCCACCCGGGTCGACTCGTCCAGGCCGTTGCCGACCGTCATCTTGGCGGCCTCGGTGGAGAGCTTCGAGACGAAGCGGTCGGCGAGCCCACGGGCGACATAGATGCGCTCGGTCGACACGCAGACCTGCCCGGCATTGCGGAAGCTGTTGCGGGCCGCGAACGCCGCCGCCTTGTCGACGTCGGCGGAGTCGAGCACCAGGAGCGGGTCCTTGCCGCCCAGCTCGAGGATGATGCGCTTGAGGCCACCGGCAGCGGCGGCCATGATCAGCTTGCCCACCGCGCGCGAGCCGGTGAAGGCGATGAGGTCGACGTCGGCGGCGACCAGGGCCTTGCCCTGATCGTCGGCGCCGTGCACCACCTCGAGCACGCCGTCGGGGACCAGCGCTCGCACCAGGTCGGCGTAGGCCTGGGCGATGAGCGGGGTCTCCTCGCTGGGCTTGAGCACGACGGTGTTGCCGGCGACCAGGGCCGGGAACACCATCCAGTGCGGCATCGCGAACGGGAAGGTCCACGGCGTGATCGCGGCGCACACGCCCAGCGGATCGCGGTAGATGGTCGAGACCGTGCGGCCGTCGTCGA
Source organism: Myxococcales bacterium (assembly GCA_005779305.1). Taxonomy (GTDB): domain Bacteria; phylum Myxococcota_A; class Polyangia; order Haliangiales; family Haliangiaceae; genus UBA2376. The sequence continues at coordinate 16,561 of SXJR01000376.1, read as the reverse complement.
GCGTCTCGGGCGCCAGCGCGGCCTCGATCTCGCCCAGCTCGTGCTCGATGCCGTCGGCCACGCTCTTGATCTCGCCAGCCGCGTCGCGCACCGGCTTGCCCATCTCGCGGGTGAGGAGGCGGGCCAGCTCGTCGGTGCGCGCGCCGATGGCGGCGGCCAGGGGCCGCAACAGGGCGGCGCGGCCGGCGATGCCCAGCGCGGCCCACGCCGGTGCGGCCTTGCGGGCCCGCGCCACGGCGGCGGGCACCTGCTCCGCGGGGGTGACGTCGACGGCGCCGACCGCGGCGCCGGTGGCGGGATCGTACGAGGTGAGCTGCGACATGGCGCGCAGCCTACCACCGCGTTGTCGATCAGCGCTTACCGCATCTGTCGCGCAGCCCCCCGCTCACGGCGGGCCGAGCTCGACGGTCGCGTGATCCTCACTGTAGCGCTCGGTGGTCCGTCCCGGGATGCGAAAGCGCGCGTGCGACGAAACCTCCGACGTGAACGAGCCGCGCAGCGGCAGCGGATCACCGGGGCCGACGGTGACGGTGCCGCTGACCACGCGGCGCAGCGCCACCACCTCACCGATCACGTCGGGGGCGCCCGGCATGACGATGTCCTGCGGCTCGCCGATGCGCTCCGACTCGATCGCGACGGTCCAGGCGCCGGCGTCGGCGGCAGTGAGCGTGTACGTCGCGGTCTGCTTGAGCACGGCGCCGCCGGTGCGCAGCGCGGTGACCACGCGCCAGCGTGCGCCGACCCCGACCGCCTCGTCGGGCAACGGCACCACCAGGCCGAGCCAGCGCTGGACCAGCTCGTCGCGCGCGTCGACTTTGCCACCGGCCGGATCGGACAGGAGTACCGCGGCCACGAAGCGGCCGCGGTCGTCGACGGTGATATCGGCGCGCTGCTTCTCCAGCAGTGCGCGCCACCGCGCGACGTAGGCCTCGGCGCCCGTGACCGCGGCCGGGCTCGCGCCGGCGCTCTCGACGGCGGCGGTGAGGCCGCGGACCTGCAGCACCGAGCCGACCGCGCCCGCGGGCGGCGGTCCGGCGGTGACGGCGAAGCCATCGCGGATGGTGGCCAGCGCCAGCGTGTCGGTCCAGTCACCGTCGACGTAGCTGCGCGTGGTCACCTTGGCCCGGGCCACCAGCTCGCGCGGCTGGCCGGACGGCTGGTAGCGCAGGACCGTGCGCGCGCCCTTGCCCGGCTCGAGCAGCTTGAAGCGCATCTCGTGCGGCATCGGCACCGTGGGCTCCGGCGGCCGCAGCGGCCGGTTGGGTCCCGGGATCGTGTGGGTGCGCGGGCCGACCACCAGGACGCCGGCGTCGTTGATCGACGCGCCGCCGTCGGAGCCCTTGCCCTTGGGCTTCGACGTCACCTGGCATGCCGCGAGCCCGGCCAGCGCGATGATGATCGCGGCAGTGGAGCGGTGGCGGTGCACGCCCCGATTCTATCGCGAACGGTTGGCCGGGCCCACTTACGGCGCGTAGTCGAGGCTGCCCATCATCCCGGCGGCGTTGGGGCAGACCTGCTGGCAACCCGAAAGCCCCATGAGGGTCTGGGCCATGGCGGCGTAGTCGGCGTTGCCGCCGGGGCACGGGAAACGCGACACCGCGTCGAGACACTGGGCGGCGGCGGCGCGATCGTAGTCGCCGCACATCTGCTCGAGGTCGTCCATCTGCGGGACCATGTCGCGAGCCATCGTGCAGTAGGTGGCGATCATCGGATCGCTACCGCCGCAGGACGACAGCCGCCGGCAGGTCACGTCGATGGCCTGGGTGGCGAAGCTGCGCACGTCCGCTGGGGCGCTCGTCGGGCCGGCGCCACCGCTCGACGGGGGCGAGGGAGGCGGGATGCTGGGGATGATCGGCGTCGGCGTCGACGGATCGGGCGTGATGCCCTGGGCGTGGGGCGCGGTGCCGCCGCCCGGGGCCTGCGGCATGATCTGCGGCGCCTGCGGATCGGTGGGCATCATCTCGGGCGCGGGGCCGTCGTTGCGGCGGGCCCCGTCGTGCTTCTTCTTGGTGCCGCCGCCGAACACGAGCAGCGCGATGCTGGCGACGATCGCGACCACCGCGATCAGCGCCACCACCAGCGGCCAGCGCGACGACCAGCTCGCGCGGGGCGCGTCGTCAGGGGCGTGCGACGGAAACGGCGGCATCACGACCGGCGCCGCGTGTCCATTGCCGCCGCGCAAGGGGGGCAGCCCCGCTGACGGTAGTGCCGGGGCCGCTGCCGCGCCCAGCGCGACGAGGTTGGGACGCTGCGCCGGCGGGGCCCCGCGTCCGGGCGGCGCCGCCGCGCGCAGACGAGCCAGGTCGGCCTTGCAGTGCTTGCAGCGGCCGGCGATCGGGTGGATCTGACCACCACACGCGGGACACGCCATGCGGGGCTCGACGGCGGCGGATGCACCCATCTTCACCAATGTGCCAGGCGTACTCACCCCCTGCAACCCAGCTTGCGGGCCGGTTCTGCCGACTTACACTGCCGCGATGGCACGCCGTACACCCACACCGCCGATCCTGCGGGAGCACGAGGTGGTGGTGGACGGGCTGGATCCAGCCCACGACGGCGTGCGCATCGTGCACCTGTCCGATATCCACGTTGGCAACCTGACGCCGCGCGAGCACGTGCGCGCGGCGGTAGCCCTGGCCAACGACGCCAGCGCCGATGTCGTCGCCCTCACCGGCGACTACGTGTGCTGGAAGAAACACGAGGTCGGCTTGCTGCGCGAGCAGCTCGCCGGGCTGCGCGGGGGACGGGTGGTGGCGACGCTCGGCAATCACGACTACTTCACGTGGGGCGCCGGCGTCACCGGCGCGCTCACCAGCCACGGCTACGACGTGCTCAAGAACCGGCACACGTCGATCGACGTACGCGGCGCGCCACTGCACATGATCGGCATCGACGATCCGATCACGAAGCACCACGATCTCGACGAGGCCTTCGCTGGCGTGCCGGAGCGCGGCCCCCGCGTGGTCCTGTGCCACTGCCCCGAGCAGGCGCCGGGGCTGGCCGAGCGCGGCGCCGATCTGGTGCTGTCCGGCCACACCCACGGTGGGCAGATCTACCTCCGCGGGGTGACCGATCGGATCATCACCCGCATGGGCAAGCGCTACCGGCGCGGCTTCTACGACGTCCCCGCAGGCGCCGGCGGCGAGCGGGCCTCCCGCACGCAGCTCTACGTCACCCCCGGCGTCGGCTTCTCGGGGCTGCGTGTGCGCGCCGGCGATGGCACGCAGGCGGAGGTGGCGCTGTTCACCCTGCGCGCGTCACCCAGCGAGCGATCGGCGAGCCTTCAACAGTGACGCTGGGTGTGCGAGGTCGAAACCAGCCGTACGGGGTCTGCGCTCTTCGGCTGGCACCAAACCCAAGCTCTAGCGGCTAGAGTGGCGGCCGTGACCTCGAACAAGCCGCCGGCCAAGGCCGAGGACGGTCCGCTGCTCGGCGGACGCTGGCGGCTGGGGCCGCGCCTGGGCCGAGGCGCGCAGGCCGACACGTTCCTTGCCACCGAGGTCGCGCGGCGCACCGAGGTCGTGGTCAAGCGCGTGCGCCTCGGCGCCGGCTGGAAGAGCTTCGAGCTACACGAGCGCGAAGCCAAGGTGCTCGGTCAGCTCCGCCACGCCGGCATCCCGCGCCTGCACGCTGCGCTCGAGGAGCCGCCCGGCGTCTTCAACCTGGTCATGCAGCGCATGCCCGGCGACAACCTGCGCGATCTGGCCAAGCGGCGCCGGCTGAGCGAGACCGAGTTGCGGGACGTGCTGGTGCGCGGGCTCGAGATCCTCGACTACCTGGCCACGCGCTCGCCGCCGGTCGTACATCGCGACATCAAGCCGTCCAACCTGGTGCGCGACGCCGATGGCACGCTGGCGCTGGTCGACTTCGGCGGCGTCGCCGACGCCAAGGCCGGCGAGGGCGCAGGCTCGACGCTGGTCGGCACCTACGGCTACATGGCGCCCGAGCAGCTCCACGGCCAGGCCACTCCGGCGACCGATCTGTACGCGCTGGGCGCCACCATCGTCTCGCTGGCCGGCGGCATCGAGCCCGAGGACGTTCCGCGCAAGGGCCTCAAGATGGATCTGGCGAAACACGTGCCGGCGATGGCGCCGGGCCTGCGCAGCGTGCTCGAGGCGATGGTCGAGCCCGATCCGGAGAAGCGGCCGCAGCGCCCGCGCGAGGTCGCCGCCATGCTGGCCAAGGCCAGCGCGGCGCGGCCCGAGCGGGCCCACGATCGCGAGGTGGCCGTGGTGGCGCTTCCGCCGCGCGCGATCCGTCCGGCGCGCCCGCTGTTCCCCGGCATCCCCGAGCCGCTGGGCGCACTCCTGCGTCTCAGCATCCTCGGCGTCGCCGTCGGCGGCTGGTTGGGCATGGCCATCACCGCGTGGACCCTCCAGGCCGTGGGCTGGACCGCGGGCCTGGTCACCGGCGGCAAACGCTCGCAGGTCCGCCAGACCACCAACGACGTCGCCCACATCTTCGTCGACGGCCGGGACGGCTTCGCCGACCTGGCTCGCCGTTCCGTGGCCAGACGTCGGCGTTAGCGACCGGGGACGGTGTCAACTTTGTCAACTTACGGCCGGACCGCAACGAGCGTGCCTCGCTCCTGTCGCCGGACTGGCGAGCGCAGCTGAGGTCCCGGGTGCGTCCTCGATGGATGACCTCGACGGTGCCGACGAGGTCACGACCGAGTTCGCAGGGGTGGACAGTCGCGAGTGCCTCGCGGGGAAGGCCCCCCGGCCGGGTCGGACGGCGCCAAAGTCGACAAAGTTGACACCGTCCCCTGTTATCGTGCGGTGCGGGCGCGACTGACGGTCCGGCGCGCGGCGCGCGGCGTGAACCCGCCCATCACGATCACTTCGTCGACCTCGCCGCGTTTCTCGGCGACGCTGTTGATGGCGCGGGCGCAGCGGACGCGGTCGATGCGCAGGCCCCTGTAGAGCGAGCGGATGAAGGGTGTGTCGCTGTTGGAGAGCACGACGGCGACGCCGCGATCGGCGAGCTCGTGGGCCGTGGTCGCCAGCGTCGCCTGGTCGTCGCGGCTGAAGGCGTCGGCGGTGTAGCTGACGAAGTTCGAGGTCGTGGTCACCGGATCGTAGGGTGGATCGAAGTAGACCAGGTCGCCGGCGCGGGCGTCGGCGACGGCGGCGCGGTAGTCGGCGCACAGGATGGTGGCGCGGGCCAGCGCGCGCGACGCGGCGCGCAGGCCCTCGGCGTCGCAGATGGGCGGGTTCTTGTATCGGCCCATCGGCACGTTGTAGCCGCCCGAGCGGTTCACCCGCCACAGGCCGTTGTAGCAGGTGCGATTCAGGTAGATGAACGCGGCCGCGCGATCGAGCGGCGACCACACCACGTGGGCGTCGTTCCAGCGCGCGCGCGTCGCGTAGTAGTGCTTCTCGCCGTGGGCCTCGCGGTGGATCGCCAGACGCCGGATCACCCCCTCGACGTCGATGGCCACCGCGCGGTAGGTCGCGACCAGATCGGCGTTGCGATCGGCGATCACGGCGGTGCGTGGCGCCATGCTGAAGAACAGCGCCGCCCCGCCGCAGAACGGCTCGAAGTAGCGTCCGTAAGAGCGCGGCATGCGCGCGGCGATCTCCGGCAGGAGCCGGGTCTTGCCGCCGACCCACTTCACGATCGGGCTCGCCAGCGACGCGGGTGGCGCTGCGGGAGATGGGGACGCCGGCGCCAATGCGCCGGCCGGTCGCAGCCGCGACGCGCGCGGCGGAGTACTCGGCATCCGCGCATCGTCAGACGCGGACCCGCCGGGAGTGAAGAAATTGGCTAATGGTTACAACGACTTCAATAAGTCGTTGTACAAGAGCCGCGAGCTCAGATCGCGCTGGCCGCAGCGTACTGCTGCGTGGCCGGGTCGTAGTCGACGAGCACGCCGGTCGCGCCGGCGGTGCGAGCGATGCGGAGCATCTCCTCGCGGTTGCCGCGTACGACCATGCGCGGCTCGGCACCCTCGACCTCGGTGGCGGTGAGGAACTGCCGCGCCTTCACGACGTTCTTGAAGCCGAGCAAGTAGGCGGCATCGTCGCCGGCCCGGGCCATCATGGGGACGCGACCATCCGCGTCCGCCGTCGGAAGCTGGCCCTCGTTCTGGACGAGGAGGACCCAGAGGCCCTCGAGCACTGCGCCGGGCCCGACCGGAGGCGGCGGGGACGTGGGGCGGCGACTCGAGGAAGTTGGTGTCTGCTGCATATAACTCCGTTTTATTGCGGGGCTTTTTGCGGCCTTTTCGATGTTCTGTCAAGGGAAAGCGGTGCGCCGCCCACGCGATCCCTCGTCGCAGGCATCTCTTCGACGAGGCGTAACCGTGGGCCCTCCTTGACGTATCTGGCTCACGCGACCAGAGTGTTACCGCCGTGAGACGCCCGCTCCTGCCCGTCGTGGTGGATGCAGGACCGCCTGCCGGGTTCGACGGCAAGCTCACGCCCGGCGAGGCGCTACGCGATCGCTTCGCGCGATCGATCCGCTACCTGCGCGTGTCGGTGACCGATCGCTGCAACTTCGCCTGCACCTACTGCGTGCCCGACGACGGCGTGGAGCACAAGCGCAAGGCCGAGCTGTGCACCTTCGAGGAGCTCGAGCGCATCGTCGCCGTGTTCGCCGACCTCGGCGTGCGCCGGCTGCGCCTCACCGGCGGCGAGCCCACCGTGCGCGCCGGCTTCGTCGAGCTGGTCGCGCGCCTGCGCCGTGTCCCCGGCATCGGCGAGGTGGTGATGACCACCAACGGCCATCGCCTCGCCGAGCTGGCCGGGCCGCTGGCCGCGGCCGGCCTGGCCGGCGCCAACGTCTCGATCGACACTCTCGATCCGACCCGCTTCGCCGAGCTCACCAGCGGCGGCGACCTCGCGCGTGTCGTCGACGGCATCGACGCCGCGAGTGCGGCCGGGCTCGCCATCAAGCTCAACGCGGTCGCGCTGGCCGGCGTCAACGAGCACGAGCTCGCCGCGCTGTGCGAGTTCGCCTGGCAGCGCGGTCTGGTGATGCGCTTCATCGAGCACATGCCGCTCTCGTCGGGCGACTTGTACTCGGCGCGGCGCGAGCTCTCGGCCTCGACGATCCGGGCCGCGGTGAGCGAGGTCTTCGGCCTGCTCGAGCCGTCGCCTGTCGATCGCGGCATCGCCGGTCCGGCCCGCTACTGGCGCCTGGCCGCTCGCCCGGAGCGCGAGTTCGGCATCATCTCGGCGATGACCGAGCACTTCTGCGCCGCGTGCAACCGCGTGCGCCTCACCGCCGACGGCCAGCTCCACGCGTGCCTCGGCCACGACGACGCGGTCAGCCTGCGGGATGTGGTCCGAAATGGGGGCCGCGACGACGACCTGCGCCGGGCCATCGCCTGGTCGGTGCAGGGGAAACGTGAGGGCCACGAGTTCCAGCGATCGGGGGAAGGTGCCCCCACCAAGCACATGATCGCGATGGGCGGGTGATGGAATGCGCGCCAACGCGGGGCGGTTGCTTTCTCGAATCCCGCCGAGTCCAGCCACTTGCGACGAGATCGCGCGCGGCAACGAGCCGCGCCTCCGGCGGACGGGCATGGCCCGCGTCGTGCTAGCCTGATCACCATCCTCGCCCGCCAGGCGGGCCGGAGGCCGTCATGAGTGAACCCGAGACCAAGCCGACCGAATCCGAGACCAGGCCGCTCGAACCGGCGATTGCCCCGCGCCTCGCCCCGGCCGCCGAGGGGGGCCTGAGCACGACCGTGAAGGTCCTGCTGTCCATCGCCGTCATCGTCGGCGTGGTCGGCTTCTTCCGCTACACCGCCCGCGGCCACACCAGCCACTACAAGATGGTGGACGAGGTGATGGTGGCCTGGGGTTCGTGGGTGGCCAAGCCGATCAAGGTGCACGGCTATGTCGAGCCCGGCAGCATCGACGAGAAGGTGATCGACCAGGAGACGGTGCGGACCTTCGTGCTCGAGAACAAGGGCAAGCGCATCATGGTCCGCAACAAGGGCCCCAAGCCGGACTCGTTCAAGGACAAGTCCGAAGTGGTCGCCGAGGGCAAGATCGTCGAAGAGAACGGGATGCCCGTGCTCGTCGCGACCAACCTGATGGCGAAGTGCCCGTCCAAGTACGAGGGCGCACCCAAGGACAAGCTGTTCGACGACTGACGGTCCGCTCGCCCATCGGCCAGCCCGCGATCGCCAAGAAACGACCATGGACAGCGCCATTCCTTCGTCACCCGTCGCGGTGGTCGGCACGATCACCGTCCTCACCGCGTACCTGATCGCCGCGCTCGCCGCCGGCGCGGGCATCGTCGGCAACCATCGCAAGGACGCGCGCATGGTGCGGGCGTCGGTGCACGGCCTCTACGCGTTCTTCGGCTTGACCCTGCTGGCCTCGGGCCTCCTGGTCTACGCCTTCGTCACCCACGACTACACGATCCGCTACGTCGCGCTGACCAGCGACACGACGATGACGACGTCGTACAAGATCACCGCGTTCTGGGGGGCGCTCGACGGCTCGCTCCTGTTCTGGGTGCTGGTGCTGGCGGCGTTCTCGTCGATCGCGGTGGCCGCCAACATGCGCCGTCACAAGGACATGATCGGCTACGTCGTCGCGACCATCCTGCTCGTGCAGCTGTTCTTCCTGACGCTCTTGGTCTTCGACAAGAACCCCTTCGGCACCTACGTCACCAAGCCGCCGGTCGAGGGCGAGGGACTCAACCCGCTGCTCCAGAACTACTGGATGGTGATCCACCCGCCGTCGCTCTACATCGGCTTCGTCGCCGCCACCATCCCGTTCGCCTTCGCCATCGGCGCCCTGGCCTCCGGCCGCCTCGACGACATGTGGCTCTCGTCGGTGCGGGTGTGGGCGCTCATCTGTTTCTTCTTCCTCTCCTTCGGCCTCATCCTCGGCGGCCGCTGGGCTTACGAGGAGCTGGGCTGGGGCGGCTACTGGGCCTGGGATCCGGTGGAGAACGCCGGCTTCATCCCGTGGTTCACGATGACGGCCTTCCTCCACACCGCGGTGGTGCAGGAACAGCGGGGCCTGCTCAAGGTCTGGAACCTCGCCCTGGTCATCCTGACGTTCTTCTTCACCATCTTCGGCACCTTCATGACCCGCTCGGGTGTGGTGGCGTCGGTGCACGCGTTCGGCGAGGACAACGCGCTGGCCCTGCAGTTCATCGTCTTCATGGTCGTGCTCCTGGTGATCAGCATCGGACTCTTGCTGCACCGGCTGCCGCGGCTGCGTGAGGAGGGCGGCTTCGAGTCGTTCGTGTCGCGCGAGTTCGCCTTCCTGCTCAACAACTGGGTGCTCCTGGCCTGCGCCTTCTTCGTCCTCTTCGTCACGATGATGCCGACCATCACCGAGGCGATGTGGGGCGAGCGCATCACGATCGGGCCGGCCTTCTACAACCGGTGGATGACGCCGTTGGGCCTGGTGCTCCTGTTCCTGGCCGGGGCTGCGCCGCTCCTGGCCTGGCGCCGCACCACCCGCGAGCGGCTCTATGCCCAGTTCCTGTGGCCGACCGGGTTCGCGGTGGCGACGGTCGTGCTCCTGGCCATCTTCGTGCCGGCGACGCGCCAGCTCACCCCGATCCTCGACGACGCGCTGCGCCTGCCCATCCCGATGCTCAACTTCGGCCTGTGCGCGTTCGTCTTCGGATCGATCACGCAGGAGTTCGTGCGCGGCGCCCAGGCGCGTAAGAAGCAGACCGGCTCCGACACCTTCACCTCGCTCATCGGCCTGGTCTTGATCAAGCGCCGCCGCTACGGCGGGTACCTGGTGCACCTGTCGGTCGCCGTCATGTTCATCGGCTTCGCCGGCCGGGCCTGGGACTCGATGACCGACCGCACCATCGAGAAGCCGCTGGCGGTGGTCGAGGGCGGCGAGAAGCTGCCGCTGGCCCAGGTGCCCAAGGAGCACCAGTTCAAGGTGCGGGGCTACACCTTCGTCTATCGCCGCCTGGTTCAGACCTCGGATGACAACAAGGTCGCGACCACCGCCTACGTGCAGCTCTACGATCGCGACGGGACCCCGCTGTCCTTGCTCGCCGCGGCGCGCTGGAACTTCCGCAAGGGCACCGAGCCGACCACCGAGGTCGACATCCACGAGGGCCTCGACGAGGACGTCTACCTCATCCTGACCGGCTACGACGTCGACACCGGGCTGGCCAACTTCCGCATCTACGTCAACCCGCTCATCAACTGGGTGTGGATCGGGTTCGTGATGCTGGCGTTCGGCACCTTCATCTGCCTCATCCCGCTGCGTGCGGTCGAGCTGGTCTCGCGGCGGCCCACCACGCCTGCCGGCAAGGCCGCCGACGTGGGCGCGGTGCTGCTGCTGGTCGGCGTGTTGCTCGGCGCCATGGCCGGCGTGGCCAACGCCCAGGCGCCGCAGGGCGGGCCGCCGTCGCAGCAGATGTCGGAGCACGAAGACGAGGTGGTCCGCGGCCGCGGCCACGCCGACGACGCCGGCTGGGCCCACCGCTTCCCTCCCGATTCGGCGACCGCCGCCAACCTCATGAATGAGCTGGTGTGCCTGTGCGGCGGCTGCAAGCGCGAGAACCTGCGCGACTGCAAGTGCGGCTTCGCGGCGATGGAGCGCAAGAAGGTGCTGGGGTTGCTCGCCGGCCACGATCTGACCAGCCCGGCCGGCCAGGCCACCGCCCGGCGCGCCGTGATCGGCGCCTTCGTTCGCGAGTACGGCGGGGAGGTGCTGGTCGCGCCACCAACGAAAGCCACCTGGCTCGTGCCCTACCTGGCCGTGGCCGGCGGCCTGGCGCTCATCTTCTTCGTCGGCCGCGGCCTGGTGCGCAAGGGCTCCGCGGCGGACGCGAAGCCAGCACCGGTGTCCGCCGCCGACGCCGACGTGTACGACGAGAAACTCGATGACGAGCTCCGAGACACCGACTGAGTCGACCGATGCGACGGAGACCAGCGCCGAGCCGGGCACCACCCCGGCACCGGCGCCGTCACCAGCATCGCCGGCGCTGCCTCGTGCCCGCGCTGTCGCCCCCTCGGCGCTGCCGCCCTGGCTCCTGGCGGTCGCCGTGGTTCCGCCGGGCTGGTTCTACATCCTGCGCATCCAGCGCTGGCACCTCACGTCCTCGGCGGTGATGCTGATGATCTGCTGGGTGGCGATCGTGCTCATCGGCTACTTCGGCATCCGCATGGCGCTGGCGGCGACCGCCGGTGACGGCGAGGGCTGGTTCGCCCCGCGCGGCGAGGGCGACGAGCTCGAGCGCGAGAAGCGCAGCTTGCTCAAGGCCATCAAGGAGATCGAGTTCGATCGCGAGACCGGCAAGCTGTCGGCCGCCGACGCGGCGTCGTTGACCGCGGTGTACCGCGCGCGCGCCATCGAGGTGCTGCGGGCGATCGAGGCCGAGACCGGCCAGGCCCTGACCGTGCGCGAGCAGATCCTCGCCGACGTGCGGGTGCGGCAAAAGCTCGAGGGCAAGGTGAAGAAGGCCAAGGAAAAGAAGAAGCAGGGCAAGAAGGAAAGCGCGGAGGGTGGGGCGTGAGGCGCCTGGTCCCGCTGGTCCCGGCGCTCGCGCTGATCGCGATGATGGCGCGCGCGCAGGCCCAGCCGACCGAGGCGATGGGCAAGCCGCTGCCGGATCCCAAGCTGATCGACGGCACGGTGATCCTGCGCGTGATCGCCGGCGATGCCAACAAGCCGATGGCTGGGCTCGAGGCGGCGATCATGATCACCCCGCCCGACGGCATCAGCGACACCATGGTGCGGCGCGCCCGCACCGACACCGACGGTCGCGTCACCTTCAGCGACGTCCCGCCCGACGCCATGGTGCAGCTCAAGGCGCCGTCGGAGGCGTCCGACACCGGCGAGGTCACCTCCTCGCAGTTTCCGATGCCGGCGGCGGGCGGCGTGCGGGTCATGATCTCGACCCTGCCGTTCCGCTCGACGACCCCGGTCGGGCCGGCGATGCCCGGAGCCGGCGGCGGCGCGACCGCGCCGGCCGAGGGCATGCCGACGACCCCGCGGGCGATGAGCGGCCAGGCTCGCGCCGAGAACACCGATCCCGCCGATCGGGTCACCGTGCGCCTGTCGTACGACGACTTCACCGACAAGTCTCCGCCCAAGGATCAGCCGGTGCTGCTGGTCGGCTATCGCTTCGATCTGCACGTCGCGGGCTCGATCGTGACGAGCGATGCCGAGGGTCGGGCCTCGTTCCACGGCCTCGACCGGCGCGGCGCCACCACCTACTTCGCGCTCACGCTCTTGCCCCGCGGCACCGGCGTCGATCGCCTCATCTCGGCGCCGGTGATGCTGCCTGGCGACCACGGCGTGCGGATGATCCTGTCGGGTGAGAGGCGCGACGTCACCACGTCCGTCGACGATCTCGGCAAGATCGATCCCCAGCCCGTCGGCGGGGTGCCGGCCGGCGAGGTCCAGGTCTACATGGCGGGGCTGGTCGAGCCGGGTGACCAGGTCGAGCTCGTCGACGCGCTGACCGGCAAGGTGGTGGCGACGACCAAGGTCGGGCCGCCGCTGCCCAACGCCGAGTCGCTGACCGCGACCTGGGAGGGCACCGACGAGGCCGCGCTGGCCGTGGGCGCGCTCGCGGTCGTCGTCGACGCCAACACCGCGCGCGCGAACAACGCCAGGGTGGAGGTGAAGCTCCGGGGCCCGAGCCCGAGCCCGAGTCCGACTCCGACTCCGAACCCGACTCCGAACCCGACTCCGAACCCGACTCCGACTCCGACTCCGAACCCGAACCCGACTCCGAACCCGAACCCGGGAGCCCCCGCTGCGGCTGCGGCTGCTGCCTCCTGGGTCGCCGCCACCAACGCCAGTGGCGAGGCCAGGCTCACCGGCCTGCCGGTCGGTGTCGAGCTCGACGTCTTCGTCACCGTCGAAGGCCTGACCGTGCCTGTGCGCACCGTGACGCTGCCAGCCACGGGTGGCCGCCACGAGATGGCGCGCGTGGTCTGGCAGCCCAAGGGCCAGGGCGCGGCCCGCTTCACCGGCGTGGCCGGTGGCCCCGAGACGGCGTACCTGGTGCGCGGGTTCCTGCGCGACCAGCCCTGCCTTTCGGCGCCGTTCCAGCTCATGCCCACTCGCGGCGCGGCGGCCACCGTGCTGGTCTTCCCCCGCATCCTGTTCGGCTTCAGCCTGCGCTCGTCGATCCACGATCTCTACCTGGGCGCGCGCGGCACCTTCACGCTGCGCAACTCGTCGCTCGCGCCGTTCATCCCCGGGACGATCGGCAAGCCCGAGGAGCTGGTCATCCCGCTGCCCCGAGGGTTCATCGGCGCCGACGTCGAGAAGCAGTTCGCCGACAAGGTCGGCGTCGACAAGACCCGCGGCTTCATCATCCGCGAGCCGGTGCCGCCCGGTGGCATGGGGTTCGTCGGTCACTTCTCGCTCAAGACCAGCGGCGGCCGGGTCACCTGGGACATGGACCTGCCCTTCGGCACGCTCGAGAGCGGCATGGAGATCAAGCGCACCGCCAGGATGGAGCTCGACCTGCCGCCGCGCCAGACCGTGCGCGAGGCCACCGACGAGCGCGGCTCGTGGTACGTGCTGTCGCCGATCTCGGTGCAACCCGGGAAGAGCATGCGGTTCTCGGCCAGCGGCCTGCCCGACGAGGAGGCGTGGACACTGTGGTCGCGCAACGTGATCGGGTTGCTGGTGCTGCTCGTGCTCGCGGTGACGGTGGCGCTGGTGTTGGTGCGCCCGGCCCCGGTCCAGGCCGTCGCGGGTTCGCGCTACGAGCAGCTCCTCGACGAGGTCGCGGCGCTCGGCGACGCCAACGACGCCAACACGCTGCGCACCCGCGAGCGCCTGCTCGCCGAGCTCGAGGCGCTGCACCGGGCTCGGGGCGGCGAGGCCGGGTAGCCTTGCCGCTGTCGCGCGTCGCGGTGCAGAAGGTCGGCAAGCGCTTCGGCCAGCACCGGGCGCTGGTCGGGGTCGACGTCGAGCTCGCCGCCGGCGAGGTGTGCGCGCTGCTCGGTCCCAATGGCGCCGGCAAGTCGACCTTGGTCGGGATCCTGTCGACGCTGGTGCGGCCGTCGAGCGGCGACGTCACCTATGTCGAAGGCGACGCGGCCCGCCGGGCCGACGACCGTCTGCGTCGCGAGATCGGGCTGCTCGCCCATGCGTCGCTCTGCTACGGCGAGTTGACCGCGGTCGAGAACCTGGTCTTCTTCGCCGGCCTCTACGGCGTCGCCGAGCCCCAGGCCCGGGCCCACGCGCTGCTCGACCAGGTCGGCCTCGATGGCAAGGCCCGCGAGCGCACGGTCCGCACCTACTCGCGGGGCATGGTCCAGCGCCTGGCCCTGGCCCGCGCCCTGGTCGCCGATCCGTCGCTCCTGCTCCTCGACGAACCCTTCACCGGCCTCGATCGGGGCGGCGCCCTGGCCCTGGGCCAGCGCCTGGGCCAGGCCCGCGCCGACGGCGCCATCGTCGTCGTCGTCACCCACGACCTCGAGGCCATCGCCGAGGTCACCGACCACGTCGTGATCCTGCGCCGTGGCCAGCTCGTCCACGTCGAGAAGAAGCGCGGCTTCACCTACGCGGAGCTGCGTGACGTCTACCACCGCCATGCCGATTGACGGGCTCAGCGAGAACCTCACCATGCCGGCGAGTTGCCCGCCGCGCGCGCAGCGGCGTACAACGATGGTGGTGGGCCCCTCCTTCCTCCGCACGGCCGGCGCCGTCGCCGCCAAGGATCTGCGCGTCGAACTGCGCAGCCGCGAGGTCGTCTACACGATGACGTTCTTCGCCGCGGTGATCGTGGTGGTGTTCTCGTTCGCGTTCGTGAAGGACCAGAAGGCGCTGATCGAGGCCGTGCCGGGCGTGGCCTGGGCCGCCGTCGTCTTCGCCGGCACCATCGGCCTGGGCCGGGCCTTCGACCGCGAGCGCGAGGGCGACACCATGCGCGCGCTCTTGCTGTCGCCGGCGCCGCGCCTGGCCGTGTTCGCCGGCAAGACCGTGGCCATCACCGCCCTGGTGATCGCCGTCGAGGCGGTGGTCCTGCCCCTGTGTCTGCTCTTCTTCAACGTCGACCTCGGCGCCGCCGTGCTCCACCTGGCGCTGATCCTGGCCCTGGGCGCGCTGGGCTTCTCGGTGGTGGGCACCGTGTTCGCCGCCATGCTCCTGCGGGTGCGCTCGCGCGACGTGCTCCTGCCGGTGGTGCTCTATCCCATCCTGGTGCCGATGATCATGGCCGGCACCAAGGCCACCGGCGCGCTGCTGGCCGGCGCCACCGGCGACGCCTGGTTCTGGACCCAGTTCCTGGCCGCCTACGACGCGGTGTTCGTGATCGTCTCGCTGTGGACCTTCGAGGCCCTGGTGATCGAATGAAGCGTTTCCTCGTGCCCCTGTTCGCGCTCGCCACCGCCGCCGGTCTGGCCGGGACGCTGTACATGATCTTCTACGTCACGCCGCTGGAGAAGACGCTCTTCTTCAACCAGAAGATCTTCTACTGGCACGTGCCCAACTGGTTCGTCCTGTTCACGACCGTGTTCGTGTGCGGCGTGGCCTCGGCCGGCTACCTCAAGAATCGCAACCCGAAGTGGGACGACGTGGCCCGCGCCGCCGGCGAGCTGGCCGTGCTCTTCGGCGCGATCGGCCTGGTCACCGGATCGATCTGGGGCAAGGCGGCGTGGGGACACTGGTGGAAGTGGGAGCTGCGCCTGACCACCTCGCTCATCCTGTGGCTGACCATGGTCGGCTACGTGCTGGTCCGTCGCTTCGGCGGCGCCGGCAGCGAACGCCTGGCCGCCGGCCTCGCCGTGTTCGGCGTGGTCAACGTGCCGCTGGTGTACTTCGCGGTGAAGCTCGCCGACGCGCTCCAGCAGGAGAGCGCCCACCCCAAGGCCCAGGTGGTCAGCGCCCTGACCTCGTCGATGAAGACCACCTTCCAGCTCTCGATCCTGACCTTCTTCGCCTTCTACGCCCTGCTCATGCTGGTACGGACCAGCGCGATCCGCGACGAGCGACGCCTGCGCGATCTGCGCGAGCGTGGCCTCGACGCCGGGATCCTGGAGCCTTGATCATGTCGAAGCCGATCCACGCGTTCCTGGTCGCCGCGCTCGCCGTCGCCGCGCTGGCCGCTCCTGCCGCGGCCCAGCCGCAGCCGTGCAAGCTGACGGTGGCACCGACGCCGCCCGATCCCACCGCGCCGGCGCCCAAGCAGGCGCCCTACGAGAGCCCGATGCGCCAGCAGTGCGAGGACGAGCTCGACCGGGACGACGCCTGGTGGTTCAACCTCGAGGGCCGCCTGCGCACCCACATCCACGAGCAGACCTCCAAGGAGGTCACCACCAACAACCGCCACGTGGTCATCGCCTACGCCGCGATGTGGCTGCTCGCGGTCGGCTTCGTGGTCATCCTGTGGCGCAAGCAGCAGGCGATGCGCGCCGAGATCGAGCGGCTCGAGAGCGAGCTGAAGAAGGCCGAGAAATGACCTTTGGCCACGTCTTCTTCATCCCGCTGTGCGCCATGATCGGCATGCTGTTCGGCTTCGTCATGGGCGCGCGCGCGGCGCGCAACGCCATGGACCTCGAGAAGACGCGCGCCGCCGAGCGCGAGCAGGCCCGGGCCGCC
Source organism: Myxococcales bacterium (assembly GCA_005779305.1). Classification (GTDB taxonomy): domain Bacteria; phylum Myxococcota_A; class Polyangia; order Haliangiales; family Haliangiaceae; genus UBA2376. The sequence goes on along the minus strand of SXJR01000376.1, from coordinate 50 downwards.
CGCGCCGCCCGCAAGGCCGCGGCCGCGACGGGCGCCGGCGACGCCGGGTC
>SXJR01000375.1 GCA_005779305.1 Myxococcales bacterium | reverse complement strand
TCGGTCTCGCACCGCTCGGTCATCACGCGCACGACGGTGCCGCGCGCCTCGGCGGACGCCGCCCCCTCGGCCGTGAGCAGATCGCCGACGTGCTCGGTGGCGGCGGCGCACGCCGGCTGCTTCGGCATCGTCGTCTGCTCTGTGGTGGACTTCTTGGCGCCGCCACCGCAGGCGATGAGCAGCGCAGCGCAGGTCCCCAGGAGGAGCTTCATGCGCCGAGCATCGCATGCCCGGCACAGGCCTGGCGATCAGGCGCCGGTCACGCGCCGCCGCCGCACGGATCGTCGGGAGGAGGAGGAGGAGGAGAGCCGTAGCTGGGACCACCGTCGCCACCACCACCGGGCGCCGATGCCGGCTCCGGGTGTCGCATGGGCGCCTCGCGCTCGAGCTGCTCGAGGACCGCCTGGTGCTGGGCCTCGGTGAGCTGCTTGGCGCAGCCCTCGAACGTCTCCATGTCGGCGGTGGTGATGCACGCGACCACGTCATCGGCCCACCGATCGGCCTCGCAGCGCTCGGTGATCACCCGGACGACGGGTTCGCGCTTGTCGGCCGGGATCTGCTCACCGGAGACCAGCACGGTGGCCACATGGTCGGCCGCGGCCGCACATGCCGACATCTTCTTCGGTAGGGGCTCGGCGGTCTGCTTGGCGCCACCGCCGCACGCGATGAGCAGTGCGGCACACGTCGTCCCCAGGAGCAGCTTCATGGCGTCGGTTCTACCACGATGCCGAAGATCCCGAGGCACATCTCGTCGAGAGACTCCTCGCCGAGCCGCACGTCGATGGGCTCGACCAGGCCGGCCTCCTCGAGGGCGCGACGCACGAACGGGTTGGCCAGCGAGTTGTCGTACGAGCAGCGGACGATCAGGGTGTCGCCGTTGGAGATCGCCGGTAGCGCGGCGATGGGCGCGTCGTACTGATACGTACGCTGCCAGTCGAAGTTCCAGCGCGGCACGTTGACCAGGCACTCGCGGTCGACGCCGCCACCGTTGAGCGGGTGCTCGACCTGCACCGACAGCTCGACGCCGATGTAGTGCATGTGCGGGTAGGCAGCGAACAGGCGGAACTTGCCGGCGGGCAGGCCCGACAGCGGGAAACGCATGCTCTCGACGTGGTTGGTGGCTCCGGCCGGGATGCGGAACTCGGGGGTGCCGGTGCGATCGCCGGGGCCGGACAGGAGCGTCGGCGTGGTCGCGGCGTTGCCGACGGCGGTGATGGTGTACGTGTTGATCGGCCGCGAGGTCTCGAGCCGCAGGTTGACCGTCGAGGCGTCGGGCAGGTTGGTGGTCGCGCCACCCGGGTGGTAGTGCATCTGCATCAGGACCTTGGTGCCGGCCGGCACCGGCAGGCCGAGGTCGCCCGGGGTCTCGAACGGCTGGCTGCCCGGCGTCCACACACCCATGAGGAACGTGTCCTCCCTGGTCAGCACGCCGCCGTTGCACTCGAACGGGCGGCCGATGCCGTTGGCAGCGATATCGGCGTCGAGCGCAGCGCCCGCGCGGTAGCCGACCAGCACCACGTGGTGCACGACCTTGGGATTGCCGGGAACGACCTCGACCCCGGTGAGCCAGCTCAGGCGGGTGACGCCGGGATCGAGGATGAAGCAGATGAATTCGTCGGCACTGCCGGTGGTGGTGTACGGCGTCGACGGCGTGGCGGTGTGGCTCACGCGATCGAGCGCGAGGCTGGGCGGCTCGGGGATCTCGGCGGCGGTGCCCTCTTGTTTGCCGGTCGCGATCCAGTCGCGGAGGAGCTGGATCTCGCTCGCCGACAGCCGCATGTCGTCCTTCCACGCGTGCCGCGGCGAGCAATCGTCGGCCGACTCGGCGTCCCACGGCGGCATGGCGCCGCTCTCGACCGCCTCCAGCATCATCGCGGCGGCGGGCGCGGCGACCTCGTAGCTCTCCATCGAGAACGGCGCGATGCCGCCGTCGCTGTGGCAGGTCATGCAGTGCTCGGCCAGCAACGGCGCCACATCCCGGTACCAGGTCGGTCCGGTGACGACGTCGTCGTCGCCGTCCTCGGGCTCGCCGCAGCCGGCGGCACCCAGGCCGGCGCCCACAGAGATGATGAAGATCGCGACGGTGGATGGACGCATGAGACCTCCGCGCTGGGGATGAGCAAGCCTGGTGCCACAAGTCGACAGGCCCAACTACCTGAATCGAGATGGGTCGCTGTCGGATCCGGCCACACCCCGGAAACCCGTTCGATACCGGTCGCCAACCGGCCGTTCACCGGCCAGCCTCGCCGGCCCGCCGCTGCGTAGCCGCCGACACAGCTCGCGCGGACTGTCCGAGAACCGGACAACCCTGAACCCGACATACTCGATCGATTTCGCGATCGCGAAACCGGACCGAAATCCCGGGCCGCTAGCGTGCCCGGCATGGAATCACCACGCACCAGCTCCGTCGGATTCTTGAAGGCGGGTCACCTGGGCACGCTGCTCACAGCGCTGCTCTACTTCGACTTCTGCTTCGCGATCTGGGTGTTGAACGCGGCGATGGCTCCGTTCATCAGCGAGGAGCTGAACCTGTCGCCGGCCCAGAAGGGCCTGATGATGTCGGTGCCGGTGATCGCGGGCGCGCTCCTGCGGGTGCCGATCGGCCTCGTGGCCCAGGTGCTGGGCCGCAAGCGGTCAGCGCAGATGCAGATGGCGGTCATCGTGGTGGGCTTGTTCGCCGGCTGGCTGCTGGTCGATTCGTTCGCCGGGGTGATGGCCATGGGCGTCCTGCTCGGTGTCGCCGGCGCCAGCTTCGGCGTGGCGCTATCGCTCGGCGCCGGCTGGTATCCGCCCGAGCACCGGGGACTGGCGATGGGTATCGCCGGCGCCGGCAACAGCGGCGCGGTGCTCGCGGTCCTGTTCGCGCCGCCGCTCGCCGAGGCCGTGGGCTGGCGCGCCGTCTATGGCGTGGCCGTGATCCCGATCGTGGTCGCGATGGTGATGCTGCAGATCTTCGCCAAGGAGCCCCCCGATCGCGAGCACAAGAAGCTGCGCGACTACGGCAAGCTCCTGGTCGATCGCGACGCCTGGATCCTCAACCTGGTCTACATGGTGACGTTCGGGGGCTACATCGGCCTGACCAGCTTCCTGCCCACCCTGTTCCACGATCAATACGGCATCGCCAAGGCCGACGTGGGTCGTTACGCGGCGGCGGCGATCGTCGCCGGCAGCCTCCTGCGCGTGGTCGGTGGCGGGCTGGCCGATCGCTTCGGCGGTGCGCGCGTGCTGGTCGGCCTGATGGTGATCATCGTGGCGGCCGCGGGCGCGGCGGCGACGGTGCCGGAGAACCCGATCATGATGGTCGCGATCCTGGTGGTCGGGTTCGCGGCCATGGGGGCGGGCAACGGCGCGGTGTTCCAGCTGGTGTCGCTCCGGTTCGCGTCGATGACGGCAGTCGCCGGCAGCCTGGTCGGCGAGATCGGCGCGCTGGCCGGTGGCTTCCTGCCGGCCGGCATGGGCCTGGCGGAGGCACACGCGGGGGGCTACGGCCCGGGGTTCGCCACCGTCGCCGTGCTGGCCATGGTCGGCATGACGGCGCTGGTGGTCGTGGGCCGGATGTGGAGCGCGACCTGGGCGCGTGGACGGCGCGCGCGGGCAGGCGAGGCTGCCGCCGTGGCCGGCGTGAGCACGATCGTCGCTGCGGTGCTGTTGCTCGCCCCTGGCGTCGCCAACGCCGACGAGGCGCCGGCGATCGTGGCGGTCGCGTCCAGGCCGCCGCCCTACGCGTTGCCGTTCCAGCTCCGCCCGGTGGCGCCGTCGACGGTGGTCCGATCGGACACCACGCTGGCCGGCTACTCCACCGACGCCGGCAGCGGCACCACGGTGGCGTCGACGTTCCTGGCCTCCTACAAGGTGACGCCGAAGCTCGCGCCGCTGGTCCGCATCGCTGTGGTCGACGAGAGCCCGGCCACCGGCAGCGGGGCCATGACCATGTCCAATCCGCTGCTCGGTGTGGTCGCCGGTCGGCCGCTGACCCCGGACGTCAAGCTCGGCCTGTTCGGCGCCGTCACTCTGCCCATCGGCTCGGGCGGCGGCGACTCCCCCGACGCGGCGCAGGCGGCCGCCAACAAGGCCGGCATCGCCGCACGCTCGTCGATGGACAATGCCATGTTCGCCGTCAACGACGCCGCCATCATCGGCGGCGCCGACCTGGCATGGGTGAAGGGCGGCGTCACCGTGCAGGCCGAGCTCACGGTCTTCCAGCTCGCGCGCTTGCGCGGCGCGGCGGTCCAGCCCGACGCCTACAAGACCAACCTGACCTCCGGCATCCACGCCGGCTGGTATGCGACGCCGTGGCTGTCGCTCGGCACCGAGCTGCGCTATCAGCGCTGGCTGTCGACGCCGGCCGCGGTCGCCGCCGACACCACCGGCGTCACTCGCGACAACCTGACCGCGGCCGCCGGCGTGCGCGGCCACATCGAGCTCTCGGGCAAGCGCTGGGTGCGCCCGGGTGTGTCCTACACCCGGCCCATCGACGATCCGATGAGCGGCAAGGGCTACGACATCATCCAGGTCGACGTGCCGCTGGCCTTCTAGAAGGCGTCGCAGCGCTCGTGGACGCTGTCGTGGATCTCGACCGCGAAGGTGGTCGTGTCCTTCCAGAAGGCAGCGCCGTAGCGGTGATCGCCGAGGATGAAGGTGTAGACGTTGAACTCGCGGCGGGTCGGGGTGTGGACCACGTCGACGCGGCGGACCTCGTGGTCGGTGACGCGTTCGAACACCGCGGTCATGGTGGTGAGCTCGGGCACGTGGAGCTGGGCGGCGGCCAGGATCTGGCTGCGGATCATCGCCGTGGTGTCGGTGCCGGGATCGAACGTGGTCTCGCGCAGGACGGCGAGGTCGGGCTGGGCCGCGAGGTCGTCGTGGCCGCCGAAGATGCAGGTCGCGGGCGGCACCGTGCACGCGGCGATGTCGCCGTCGTGGATCTCGGCGGCGGGCTCGAGGTCGCGCTCGTCGAAGATCGCGCCGTACGAGTTGTCGCCGGCGCCGTACTCGTAGGCGAGGTAGACGCGGACCGCGAACCAGTCGCGCAGCTCGAGGCGGCGGATCTCGCCGCCGTCGGCGCGGGCGAAGGCCTGCTCGGCGGTGGTCACGTCGGTGTGGGACGACGCGTTCATGGCGCGGACGATCTGGGCGCGGGTGGTGGCGTCGAGGCCGGCGGCCGAGGTCAGGCGCTCGTCGGTGCCGAAGGCGAAGCGCTGGCGATCGATGCCGGCGAAGGTGTCGCCGAAGGCGCAGGTCGCGACCGGCTGCGAGCAGGCGTAGCGATCGCAGGAGAGCTTCACGCCGAACTTGCCGTAGGTGCGCTCGGTGTAGCCCTTGACGATGATGCGGTAGCGACCGGCGTCGAGCGAGCGGCTCAGGTACGACCACAGGCTGCCGTTGGCGTCGTCGTTCCTGGCGATGTAACTGCCCCAGCGACCCGATGGCTGCTGCTTGTAGAGGTAGAGCACGGTGTCGACGGTGGGGCCGCTGGCGACCGCGGGCGCCAGCGCGAGCGCGACCGGGGTCTGACCGGGAAGCAGGACGTCGAACTCCCAGGCGTGAAAGCGCGCGGTGCGGGCCAGCGCCGAGGTGGCGGGCACGCCGTAGGCGAGCTCGCCGTGGTGGGTCGGCTGCTGGAACGAATCGTCCTTGGCGACGTCGAGATCGCCGAACGGGTCGTCCTCGGTGCCCTTGTCGTCGCTGTCGAGGCAGGCAGTGGCGAGCGAGGTGAGAGAGAGGAGGAGGAGAGAGGAGACGAGATGACGATGCTGCATGTGAGGGGTATTCCGGGCGCGCTTTTAGCCGCTGCGAAACGTGATGGCAACAGCTACCGCGTAGAACGGCAAGCATGGCCATCGCTCGCGCGGCGCGGCTCGTGATCATCGGCAATGGCATGGTGAGCGTGCGTCTTTGCGAGGCGGTCGCGGAGCGCGCGCCCGGACGCTTCGACGTCACCGTCGTCGGCGAGGAGACGCGGGCGGCGTACGACCGCGTGAAGCTATCCAGCTACTTCGAGTCGCGTGACGCGGCGTCACTGTCGCTTGCTGATGCGTCCTGGTATCAGGAGCGCGGCGTGACGCTGCGCCTCGGCGAGCGCATCGAGTCGATCGATCGCGGCGCCGGTGTCGTGCGTACGTCTGCTGGCGCCACACTGCCGTACGACCAGCTGGTGCTGGCCACCGGCTCGTCGCCGTTCGTGCCGCCGATCGCCGGCGTCGACCAGGCCGGCGTCTTCGTCTACCGCACGCTCGATGATCTCGAGGCCATCGTTGCGTACGCGGGCGGTGCTCGCAGATGCGCGGTGCTCGGCGGTGGCCTGCTCGGGCTCGAAGCGGCGCGGGCCGCGCTCGACCTCGGCCTCGAGACCCACGTGATCGAGATGGCGCCGCGGCTCATGCCGCGCCAGGTCGACGCCGCCGGCAGCCGGCTGCTCGAGGACGCGATCACGCGGCTCGGCGTGCGCGTCCACCTCGGGCGCGCGCCGGTGGCGCTGACCGGCGGCGGCACCGTCGAGGGCGTGTCCTTCGGCCGCGACGAACGCGACGACGTGCTCGCCGTCGACATGGTGATCGTCTCGGCCGGCATCCGGCCGCGCGACGAGCGGGCTCGCGCCGCCGGGCTCGAGGTCGGCGCCCGCGGCGGCGTGATCGTCGACGACGCGCTGGCGACCAGCGATCCGCGCATCGCGGCGATCGGCGAGGTCGCGCTCCACCGCGGCGTGTGCCACGGCCTGGTCGCACCCGGCTACGCCATGGCCGACGCGCTGGCCCGCCGCCTGGCCGGCGAAGACGGCGCGCGCTTCGACGGAGCCGACGGCGCCGCCAAGCTCAAGCTCCTCGGCGTCGAGGTGGCCAGCTTCGGTGATCCGTTCGCGACCGGCGACGGCGTCCGCGAGCTGGTCTTCCACGATCTGGTGCGCGGCGTCTATCACAAGCTCGTGGTCTCCGCCGACGGCGCCCGCCTGCTGGGCGGCATGCTGGTCGGCGACGCCACGCCGTGGGCGCGGCTCACCGGCCTGGCCCGCTCGAGCGCGCCCTTGACGGCACCTCCCCACGAGCTGCTGCTGGGCCCGGGCGCGGCTGGCAGCGGCGGGACACCCGCGGCCGACGCCCACGTCTGCACCTGCCACGACGTCACCGCCGGCGCGATCTGCAGCGCCATCAGGAAGTGCGGGCTGGGCACGGTCGACGACGTCAAGCGCACCACCCGCGCCGGCACCGGTTGCGGCGGGTGTACGCCCGACGTGATCCGCCTGCTCACCGCCGAGCTCAAGGCCCGCGGCGCCAGCGTGCGCACCGGCATCTGCGAGCACTTCGACTACACCCGCCAGGAGCTGTACGAGATCGTGGCCAGCCTCGGGCTGCGCGACTTCGCCGCGCTCGTCGCCGCCCGCGGACGCGGCGCCGGCTGCGAGGTGTGCAAGCCGGTGGCGGCCTCGATCTTCGCCAGCGTGCACAACGAGATGATCCTCGACAAGCACGCCGCGCTCCAGGACACCAACGATCGCTTCCTGGCCAACATCCAGCGGCGCGGTCTGTACTCGGTGGTGCCGCGCATCCCGGGCGGCGCGATCACGCCCGAGAAGCTGATCGTGCTGGGCGAGATCGGCC
>SXJR01000374.1 GCA_005779305.1 Myxococcales bacterium | reverse complement strand
GCGGTGGAGGCGGCGGCTCGGGCGACATGGCTCGCGTCGCCAAAGAGGTCTACGACCAGATCAACGACATCCTCTCGGAACTGCGCAACAACCTGAACCTGGTGAAGGACGAGCTGCCCAACGTCGGGGGAGGAAACCCCGACAGCATCCGTATCATCACGGAGACGGTCGAGACCCTGGTCGGATCCGCCGAGGACGCCAAGGGCTCGCTGCGCGGACTGCGCGACCTGGCCGAGGGCAACTGAGCACTCGGCGCAAGCCTGAAAGCGAAGACCACGCATGATCTCCGACACGTCGAAACGCAGCTCGAAGAATGAGATCGAAGATCTCATTCGCGCCCGCTACTCGCTCATCTGGGTGGTGTCGCCCGAGGAGACCCGGGTCGAGGAGTCGCTCAAGAAGCTGTGCGTCGAGCGCGAGATGCGGCTCGAGGTCTGGTCGATCACCGAGGGCTTCAAGGTCGTCGCCAACGGCCAGGGCACCCGCGACGTCAAGGATCCGATGAAGGCGCTCGATCACGTGCTGCGCGGTGAAGGCCGTGCCCTGTACGTGCTGCGCGACTTCCACCCGTTCCTCAAGGAGCCGGCGGTGGTGCGTCGCCTGCGCGACGCCGCCACCGAGCTGCGCAAGACCAAGAAGAGCCTGGTGGTGCTGTCGCCGCTCTCCAAGTTCCCACCGGAGCTCGAGAAGTCGATCTCGGCGGTGGTCGACTGGGAGCTGCCCAACCGGCAGGAAGTGGAACAGGCCGCGCGCAAGCTCTTGCCCAACGCGCCGCCCGCGACCCAGCAGCTGGTCGAGAGCGATCCGACCTACATGGAGAACGTGGTCGAGGCCGCGCTCGGCCTCACCCTGGTCGAGGCCGAGAACGTCTTCGCCAAGGCCATGGTCCGCACCCACACCTTCGACCTCGAGACCATCCTCGAGGAGAAGAAGCAGATCATCCGCAAGAGCGGCCTGCTCGAGTACTACGAGCACCGCGAGGAGTTCGGCGACGTCGGCGGCATGGATACGCTCAAGGACTGGCTGGTCAAGCGCCGCAGCGCGTTCAGCTCGCGGGCCCGCGACTTCGGCCTCCCGCTGCCCAAGGGCATCCTCCTCATCGGCGTGCCCGGCACCGGCAAGTCGCTCACCGCCAAGGCGGTCGGCGCGCTGTGGGGGATGCCGCTGCTCCGCCTCGACGTCGGCAAGATCTTCGGCGGCCTGGTCGGTAGCTCCGAGGAGAACATCCGCACGGTGATCAAGACCGCCGAGGCGGTGGCCCCGGCGATCCTGTGGATCGACGAGCTCGAGAAGGGCTTCTCGGGCACGGGCAGCTCGGGTCAGACCGACGGCGGCACCACCTCGCGCGTGTTCGCGTCGTTCATCACCTGGCTCCAGGAGAAGACCACGCCGGTCTTCGTGATCGCGACCGCCAACAACGTGCACCAGCTGCCGCCCGAGCTGCTGCGCAAGGGCCGCTTCGATGAGATCTTCTTCTGCGACCTGCCCGATCGCGAGGATCGTCGGTCGATCATCGACATCCACATCCGCAAGAAGAAACGGGATCCGGGCCAGTTCGACATGGACAAGCTGGTCGACGCCACCGTCGACTACTCGGGCGCCGAGATCGAGCAGGCGGTGGTGGCCTCGCTGTACGACGCCTTCGACACCGGCAACGATCTGAGCTCGGACGGCCTGCTGAGCACTCTCAAGGAGATCGTGCCGCTCGCCATCACCATGCGCGAGGTGATCGACAGCATGCGCGACTGGGCCCGGAGCCGCGCCCGACTTGCATCGTCGCGTGGACGTGGTCAGGTAACCAAGCCGCAAGGCGGCTGGATGGCCAAGTACGGCGCCGCCAAGGGCGGGCTCGGCGACAAGACCGGCGAGAACTCCCCCGACGACGGTGAACGCAAGCTCGAGCTGTAAGAGGAGCCCGAAGAAGCATCATGTCGCACTTCACCAAATGCGAACTGAAGATGACCAACCTCGCGGCCATCAAGGCCGCGCTGGCCGACCTCCAGATGAACTCCGAGTTCGCGGAGGAAAACCAGCAGGTGACGGTGCGCGGCTACCGCGGTGACACGCTCAAGGCCGCCATCAAGATCGACATGGGCCAGTACGACATCGGCGTCATCGCCAACGAGCAGGGCACCTACGATCTGGTCGCCGACTGGTGGGGCGTCGAGACCACGAAGGGCGTCTCGGAGGCCGAGTTCAAGGACCAGCTCTCGCAACGCTACCAGTATCACAACGTGAAGCAGGCCTGCGAGGACAAGGGCTGGGCGCTCGAGGAAGAGGTCAACGAGGAGGACGGTTCGATCCGTCTCGTGGTCCGCAAATGGGTGAATGAGTAGTCGTCGAGCCAGGAGCACCACATGCGCAAGCAAGACATCGAGATCGTCATCGCGCCCAACGGCGACGTCAGCTTCGTCGTGAAGGGCGTCAAGGGCGGCAGCTGCCTCGACGAGACCAAGTTCCTCGAGCAGGCCCTGGGCGGGGCGGTTTCCCAGGAGAAGACGTCCGAATTCTACGAACAATCAGAGGGTTACGTGTCGACGTGGGCGGGATCGGGGGAAGGGAAGGACGAGTAGCCCCGTATAATGGGCTGACGTGGCTGACACCGACGACACCGAGCTGAACGACCTCGCCGACCTGGCGCCGGAGCAGATCTCCGACGAGCTCGCGAAGGACATCGCCAAGCGCTGGGATCCCGAGCGACTGCTCAAGCTGGTCGCCACCCGCGCCGGCAAGGGCGAGCAGCTCGACGCCTCGCTGCGGGCTCGCTACGAGGCCAAGCTCGGCGTCGATCTCTCGCACGTGCGCGTCTACACCGGCGCGTTCGCCGAGGAGTTCAACAAGCAGCGCAACGCCGACGCCGTCACCATCGGCGGCACCGGCATGATCCTCATGGGCGGTACCACCGACCGCCCGATGCAGTCGTCGTCCGGGCAAGCGCTGCTCGCCCACGAGTTGACCCACGTCGCCCAGGCCGAGCGCGGTGTTCATCGCGCGGGCCGCGGCGTCGACATGGAGCTGGCGACCGAGGAGCACGAAGCCGAGGCCGAGGAGGCCGAGCACGCCGAGATGCAGCACCAGCAGGGCGCCGGGGCCCGCGGTGACGGTGGCAAGGCCGAGGCGGCGAACCAGGGCAAGATCCAGGACGAGGTCACCGAGAAGGTGATCGCGATGCTGGGCGAGACGGTGCGCGTCATGGTCCAGCGCTCGGGCGGGTCGTTGCGCCGACCGTGAGCCGGCCGCTGACCGGGTTTTCGAGGTAGGCTCGAAGACCGCATGCGCAGCCTGCCACCATCGCTTTGTGCACCGCCGGAGGTGAGCTGATCATGAGCGATCAGAGTGCCGACGCTGGCCTGGTGCAGTCGCGGCGACAGCTCGAACGGCTGGTCGCTGATGACGAGCTGGCCGGGCGGACGATCCAGGGCTTCGCCGCGCCGGGCGTGCTCCTGCGCTCCCTCGATCTCGATGGCGTCGTGATCGAGCGCGTCGATCTCCAGGACGCCGACGGCGAGGACGCGCGTCTCGAGCGGGCCGAGATCCGGCAGAGCGATCTGCGTCGTTCGCGCTGGCACCGCGGCCTGTGGAATCGGGTCAAGGCGGTCGAGTCGGACCTCACCCAGATCGATCTGTCGGGCGCGCACCTGCTGCGCTGCGACCTCGGTCCCGTGCGCATGAGCAAGGCCGACTTCCGCGGCGCCCGCCTGCAGGCCACCACGTTCAAGTCGACCGAGCTCTACAGCGCCGACTTCTCGCGCGCCGTCCTGGCCAAGGTCGTGTTCGACGGCTACGACGGCTCGACGGTGTCGCTGTCGCGCACCGAGTGGAGTAACGCCGCCCTGTTCGAGGTCGACTTCCGGCGCGCCAACCTCTACGGCGCGGTCCTGCGCGAGGCTCTCCTCTTTCGCTGCGACCTGCGCGGCGTCAACCTCTCGTCGGCTGACCTGCGCGGTGCGCGGCTCGTCGGCTGTCTCACCAACGGCGTCGATCTCGACGACGCCACGATCTGATCCAGGGGAAGCCCGTCATGCCCACCCGCCCCGATCTCCGCGAAATCACCACCGGCGTCAAGGACGCGCTCGCCGACAGCGATCGCGACGCGCTCCTCGAGATGCTGACGTTCATCATCAAGGAGTACGTGGTCGACGGTCCGCCGCCGATGCTCATCCACCAGGCCGAGACCATCGCCGACCTGGGGCGGCTCAGCTTCGCGCAGCTCATCGCCCAGCTCCAGACCCGGCTCGATCTGGCCGAGCTCAACCTCTTCGTCGTCGACGGCGAGCAGGTCTCTGTGCGGGTGGGCGGGGCCATGCACCCGCTGACCGGCGGTCGCACCGCGCAGATCGCGCAGGACATGCCGCGCCCGTCGGCGGGCGTGCGCGTGGTCGAGACCACGATGGCGCAGCGCCCGCCGGCGCCGGCCGCGCCGCAGGCGCCCATGGGGGCGTCCGTCACCGAGCGCGCCGCAGCGCCGTCGCCGGCCCGCGGCATGTCGGTGCGCAGCACGCCGCCGGCGCCCGAAGGCGGTGGCCCTCCGCCGTCGGCCGCGACGCCGCCCGCGCCATCGTCGGACAAGCCGGAGGGCAGCGGTGACGATGCCTCGGCCCGCTTCAGCCTGCTGGAGCTCGACTGAAATGAGCCAGGTCGCGCGCCGCTACTACGAGCGCGGCATGCAGGCGCTCGCCAACAACGACGTGCAGCAGGCCGTCGAGCAGTTCCAGGCCGCCGTCGACCTGGCCCCCAACTTCGGCAACGCCCGCGTCGCCTTCGCGGTCGCCCTGGCCAGGTTCGGCGACTGTCCGCGCGCCGCCGGCGTCATCCGCTCGGGCATGCCACGCGCGTCCTCGCCGGTCACCGCCGCCGCCATGCAGGCCACCCTCGGCGACGTGCTCACGCTCGGCGGCGACTTCTTCGGCGCCGAGGAAGCCTTCCGCCTCGCCGGCGAGCAACCCGGCTTCGAGGCACGCGCCGCGTCCGGCCTGGCCCGCGTCTACGCCAAGATGGGCCGCCACGCCGACGCGGTGAGCTGCCTCCGTCGCGCCGCTTCGCTCTCTCGCTGACCGAGGCCCGAGGCCCGAGGCCCGAGCATCAACGGGCTCAATATGCCTGCTGGTGGTAGCCGTACTGCGGCGCCGGGGCGGCCCACAGGGTGTCGAGGAAGGCCTGGGCGAGGACCACGGTGATGTTGTCGGAGCCGCCGTTGTTGTTGGCGGCACGGATCAGGTTCTCGGCGGTGACCTCGAGCGGATCGCCGGCGGTCATGATCTCGCGGATCATCCAGTCGTCGACGAGGTCGGACAGGCCGTCGCAGCAGGCCAGGTAGATGTCGCCGTGCTCCATGGGCAGCGTGTTGTGTTCGATCTCGACCGCGGCATCGAGGCCGACGGCACGGATGATCACGTTGGACGTCGCCGGGCCCAGCTGACCGATGAGGTCCGGGCGATCCTGGTAGAGGTTGCGCAGCGAGTGATCGCGGGTGAGAGGATGGAACTGGCCGTGGCGCAGCAGATAGCCGCGCGAGTCCCCGCAGTGGCAGATGTGCAGCGTGGGCCCCTCGACCCGGAAGCCGACGGCGGTGGTGCCCATGCCGTGGCAGCTCGGATCGATCTGCGCACGCTGGAACACGGCCACGTTGGCGGCCTTCATCGCCGCCACCAGTGGGTCCTGGCCGGGCGCCGGAGCCGGGGAGTTGGTCTTGAGTGCGTGCACGATGGTGCGGATGGCCAGGTCCGACGCGACCTGGCCCGACGCGTGACCGCCCATGCCGTCGCAGACGACGTACACCCCGAGGAAGTCGTCGAAGTACATCGCGTCCTCGTTCTGGGTGCGCTGGACGCCTACATCGGTGCGCCCGACCCCTCGCAGCACGAACCGGTCGAGGGGAACGACCCTGGGTTCGGTAGGCTGCGTCACCTGGTCCTCGCGGAGCGCATGAGGTGCATCGGTAGTACGGGGGCCATGGCTGGATCCTTCCCCAGCGAGCGATAGCGAGCGATCAACAGTGACTCTGGGTGCACGGGGTCACTGGGTTGGTGCGGGGTCTGTCGGGACACTCTGAGAGAGCGCAATGGTCTACGGTCTCTCCCGGCTAGTAGCCGCGTGCCTTCTTGAAGGCACGGATGGTCTCGCCGTGCTCGGCCCAGGATTCACGCATGTTGGCGCGCACCACGGCGCGCGCCGCCACGCCCTCCTGGAAGGGGGAGGGCGGGAACTCGAGCTCGTAGCGGCTGTTGAGCGCCTCTCGGATCTCGCGCTGGGGATCGAGGGTGGGCACCTCGTCGAACGGGCTCTCGTAGCGCTTGTCCCAGCTCGCCTCCGGGCGGTAGAGGTCGCGCAGGATCGCCTGCGGCGCGTTGTGGCCGCGGACGATGTCGTCGATGTCGGGCGGCTGATCGTACGAGCGCTGATCGGCGACGGGCTCCTCGGCGAACCGGCGATCGAGGTGGTCGCGGACCACCACGTTCACGATGGTCTCGTCGATGATCGGCGGGGGCTCGTAGGCGTGGAAGTGCCGGATGTCAGTGGTGGTCCGCGATTCCAGACGTGCCACCAGCGCTGGATCGGCGGCTGCCATCGCGGTCTGGCGCCGTGCTTGGAGCGCGATGATCACCGGGTCCTCTTCGGGAGGCATGGCGGCTGCGGCCCGTAGCGCGGCCTGTTCTTCGAGGGCCTCGATGCTGGGGCCCGAGAACCAGCTCGCCAGCTCGTTCAGGGTCGCGGCGTCGAGCTTGTCCTCGACCTCGGCCGGACGCGTGAGCAGGTCCTTGACCCGGGGCTCGTCGGCGCGTGGCGCGGCCGCGCGCGGTTCCTCGGCACGCGGCTCGTCGGGCACGTCAGGATCGTCGGTCGCCATCTGGTCGGCCTAGAGCTGGAGGACCACGATGTAGCCGAGCGCGCCGACGGCGACGCCGACCAGGATGCTCACCACCCAGAACGTCGCCGACGCACCGGTCGCGGGCGATCCCATGGGTGGCAGCGGGGTTCCGCGCTGACCGACGGAGACGATGCCCTCGCTGCCCTGGAGCATCATCGTCTTCTGCGGCGCCGGACCGGCTCCCGGCATTCCGCCCGGCGGTCCGAAACCCGGAGGCGGCATCCCGGCGCCCGGCGGCATGCCCAGCCCCGGTGCCATACCAGGCGCACCTCCCATCGGCGGCGGCGGTCCGCCCATCGGCGGCGGCGGTCCACCCATGCCTGGCGGCGGTCCACCCATGCCCGGCGGTGGTCCACCCATGCCCGGCGGTGGTCCACCCATGCCCGGCGGTGGTCCACCCATGCCCGGCATGGCACCGCCGGCGAGCGGCGACATCGCCATCATCGTCTTCTGGGCGGCGCCGGCGGCGACGTATCCACCTGGCGGCTGCGGCCCCGGTGCACCACCCTGCGGTGGAATCGGCGGCCCCATGGCCATCATCGTCTTCTGCGCGCTGCCGGCCTGCTGGTAGGGCTGCGCGGCCGGCGGTGGTCCGCCCATGCCCGGCGGTGGCCCACCCATGCCGGGCGGTGGCCCACCCATGCCCGGCGGTGGTCCACCCATGGCGGGCGGTGGTCCACCCATGCCGGGCGGTGGTCCACCCTGGCTGAACGGCCCCGGCGCCATCATCGTCTTGGGCGTGCCGCCAGCGCCGATGCTCTGGCCCTGGTTGAGCTCGGCGAAGATCTGCTGGGCGTGCTGCATCATCTCGCCTGCTGACTGGTAGCGGCGCGACGGGTCCTTCTCGAGCGCCTTGCGCACGAGGCCTGCCAGGTTGGCCGGGACGTTCGGCGGCAGCGGCGGCACCTCGGTGCGCAGGTGCATCTGCAGCACCGTCATCGGGTTGTCGTCGTTGAACGGCACCCGCCCGGTCAACATCTCGTAGCCGAGGATGCCGAGCGCGTAGAGATCGCTACGCGCGTCGAGGGGCAGGCCGCGGCCCTGCTCGGGCGACATGTACTGCGGCGTCCCGAACACGACGCCGGCCTGCGTCTTCATGCGGTCGTTCTCCTGCAGGAGCTTGGCGACCGAGAAATCGAGTAGCTTCACGAAGTCGGGCGAGCCCGCCATGTTCAGCAGGAACACGTTGTCGGGCTTGATGTCGCGATGGCTGCGGCCGATGGCGTGGGCCTCGGCCAGCGAGGCGCAGCACTGGATGAGGATCTTGGCCACGCGGTTGGGCGTCATCGGCCCCTGCGTGATCGCGCCCCTCAGCACCTGACCCTCGAGGAACTCCATGGTCAGGAAGTAGCGACCGTCGGACTGCGTCTGCCCGAAGTCGAACATGCGGATCGTGTTGGGGTGCTGCAGCCGCGAGCACGCGCGCGCCTCGTTGGAGAAGCGCTGCACCCAGGTCGGATCCGAGGCCATCTGCGGGTTGAGCACCTTGATGGCGATCACGCGATCGATCGAGGTCTGACGGGCCTTGTAGACCACGCCCATCCCTCCCTCGCCGATGCGGGCCAGGATCTCGTAGCGACCGTCGAGTACCTTGCCGATGAGCGGGTCGTTCACGTGCGGCGGCGTCCTTTACGAGCTGCTACCGGTTCACGCACGGCGCCTTCAGGCGGACGCGCGCGCCCTCGGGGATCGCCGAGGAGGAGACCTTGACCTTGGCGACGGCCGCCTGCGGTGTGACGACGGTGACCGTGAACTTCGAGCCCTTGATCGGCGCGTCGTTGCCGTCGAGGAGCTCGCCGGTCCAGCCCTTGTCGACCCCATCGGTCTTGCCGGCGTTGACGGTGATCGTGGTGTTGTCACCCTCGGGCGCTTCGTTGGTGACCTCGGCGATCACGTCGGGCGGGCAGTACTTGTCGCAGTTGGGGTTCTTCTTCTTGTCCTCGGGCGTCATCGCCGCCTTGCACGGTGGGAAGTCGGCGGCCGTGCACTTCTTGAACTTGCGATCGGGCGGGTTGGGGCAGGGCATCGACTCGAGGCACGACGGGATCGCCGGGTCGGGCGGCGTCGGGCACACGCCGGCGCACGCCGGCCACGCCGGATCGGCCGGCACCGGGCAGATCGACGCGCAGGCCGGGTTCTTCTTGTCGAACGACGTGGGCGTGCACTCGACCGGCGGGGGCGGCACCGCGGCCAGCTTGGGCGGATCAGCGATCGACTCCTTGAGCCAGTCGAACGTGTCGACCGGGGCGGCGGTGGCGAACGTGACCGTCACCGTGTAGCGGCCGGCGTCGCCGCGCTTGGGCGCGTAGATCTGGAGGAAGTATTTGCCCTTCGCGTTCTCGATCGTGAGCTCTTTGTTCTTCTTCTTGGAGCGCTTGGGCAGGGCCTTGGTCTCCTGCACCAGGTGGTTCCACTGGTTGAGCACCGCGACCTGGAGGTCGAGGCCGGGACGCGGCGGCGTCCACACGACCTTGATACTCATGGTGCCGACCTGGTCCTTGGGCAGCTCGAAAACCCGCCAGTCGACGCGGTCGCCGCCCGGGTAGGTCACGATGCCCTTGGCGATGACCTCGTTGTTGGTCATCGGCAGTTCCACCGCGCCGTCGGACTTGCCGTCCTCGCCGGTCTTGGAGTCCTGCTTGACGTTTTTGGGGCAACCCGCGAGCGCGGCGGTTAGCAGCGCGGCGAGCAGGAGGACGGCGGAAGACGTGCCGCGCCAAGCGGCCGACCTCCCCCGGCGGAGCGTCGGAACCCGAACCATGACGGGATCTTGCGGCCAAGCCACCCTCGGTGCAAGGGGTGGCGTCGGGTTACTTGAGCTTGATGGTCACGGCGCCGGCGGCGCGCACGTCCTCGATGGGCGCCTTCACGGTGGCACGGCACGTGGACGCCCCGCACCCGCTCAGGGTGAACGACGAGTTGCGGACGCCCTTCACGGAGCCCTTCAGGCCGTTCTCGAGGCCATCCGCGGTGCCGCCGCCGATGGTGATCTTGGTGCCGCTGCCGTCGGGCTGGGTGTCGCTGATCTCGGCGACGATCGAGCCACCGCCACCGCCGGTCGGCGGAACGGGGGTGGTGGGCGGCCGCGGCGGGCGCGGCGGCCGCGGGCCGGTCGGCGGCCGGGGCGGCTTCTTGTCCTCGGGCGAGTCGTCGAACACCGGCACCGCGGCCAGGCTGTCGGCGAACGCGACCTGGTTGGGGAAGTCGGACTTCCACGCCACCTCGCCCCGCTTGAAGTCGACCTTCACGTCGACGTCGGCGGTGTCGAGCCGGCCCTGGAGGTACACGTGGATGAGGTAGCGGCCCTCGGGCAGCTCCTTGAGCGTGCGCTGCTTCTTGAGCTCGTGTGCGTCGTCGGCCTCGAGGTCACTCTTGGCCAGCACGTTCCACGACGAGCCGTCGAGGATCTCGAAGGCGACGTCCATGTCGACTTCCTCCTCGCTGTCCTCGTCGCCACCGCCGCCGCCGCTTCCGGGCGTGACGTCGAGCTGGACGTCGAGCGTGCCCGGGCCGGGCGTGTCGATGGCCAGCCACTTGGCGCGCTTGAAGCGGGCGTAGTCGAGATCGAGATCGGCCTTGGCCGCGCCCTTCTCGAGCTTGAGGACCTTGGCCTTCTCCCACGGCTTCGGCTTCTTGCCCTTGTAGCCGTTGTGGGTCGGCACCTGCGTGCCGCCGCAGGCGGCGAGGCAGGCGGCGAGGCAGGCGAGGACAACGAGGCACGACGTTCCCAGCGCGCGTGTCATGCCCCCAAGCTACCACGCGGCCTGCGCCGATGCCGCTGGCCGGCTCGCGTCAGGGAGCCTTGAGCTTGATGACCACGGCACCCGCCGCGCGTACGTCGTCGATCGCCGCCTTCACCTTGGCGCGGCAGGTCGCGGCGCCGCAGCCGCTGAGCTTGAAGCTCGAGCCGCGGACGCCACGCACCGATCCCGACAGGCCGTTCTCGAGGCCGTCGGCGGTGCCGCCGCCGATGGTGATCAGGGTGCCGCCGCCGCCGTCGGGCTGGGTGTCGCTGATCTCGGCCATGACCGAGCCGGCCCCTCCGGTGTCCTTGTCCTTGGGCTTGTCCTTGTCCCGGGGCTTGTCGTCGGTGATGCGGGTGACCCGGGTCTTCTTCTTCACCACGACTTCGGGGCTGTCATCGAACACCGGCACCGCGGCCAGGCTGTCGGCGAAGGCGACCTGGTTGGGGAAGTCGGACTTCCACGCCACCTCGCCGCGCTCGAACGCGACCTTGACGTCGACGTCGGCGACGTCGAGGCGCCCTTCCAGGTACAGGTGGATGTAGTAGCGGCCCTCGGCCAGGTCCTTCAGCTTGTGCTCCTTCTTGAGCTCGTGGGCGTCGTCGGTCTCGAGGTTGCTCTTGGCCAGGACGTTCCACGAGACGCCGTCGAGGATCTCGAAGCCGACGTCCATGTCGAGCGCTTCGCCCTCCTCGTCCTCGCCACCGCCGCTCGACGGCGTCACGTCGATGTTCACGGTCAACATGCCGGGGCCGGGCGTGTCGATGGCCAGCCACTTGGCGCGCTTGAAGCGGGCGTAGTCGAGATCCACGTCGGCCTTGGCCGCGTTCTTCTCGAGCTTGAGGACCTTGGCCTTCTCCCAGGGCTTCGGCTTCTTGCCCTTGTAGCCGTTGTGGGTCGGGACCTGGGCGCCGCCGCAGGCAACGAGCAGCGACAGGACCACGAACACGATCGCGCGCTTCATGGCGCAGAAGGTAACATCACCGCGCGCCGGCGGCAGGCACGGTGACCGCGGCGCGCGAGACCTGGGGGCCGAGCGCGGACTCGGCGGCGCGGCGGCGGGTGATGGCCATGGTCACCAGGGCCTTGGTCACCAGGGCCTCGCGGATGCGGGCCACACGGTGCGGCGGGTGCTGGAAGAAGTTGCGATCGAGCGCCGGGTCGTCGCCGTAGGCGCGCACGATCTCGGCCTCGTCCCACGAGGTGGGGAACGGGGCGTAGGCAAGGGGCGCCTCCCGGATCCACCAGCCGGTGAAGCCGAAGCGCTGGTGATGCTGGTCGTAGATCGGCGTGCCCGGGTACGGCACGACCACGCCGCGAGCGTTGAAGCCGCCGGCCAGCGGCGCTGCCCGCTCCAGGAAGGCGATGGTGGCGTCGAGCTCGGCGTCGGTCTCGTCGGGCCAGCCGAACATGAGGTTGACCACGGTGTGGATGCCGAGCTCGCGGCTCCAGGCCAGGACGTCGAGCACGCGCGCGACGGTGACACCCTTGCCGATGCGCAGCAGCATGCCGGGATCGGCGCTCTCCATGCCGATGTCGATGCCGCCGCAACCGGCTCGCTTCATGTCGGCCAGCACGTCGCGATCGAGGTGCGCCGGGTGTGCCGTGCAGGTCCACCACACCGGCGCGTTGATGGCGACGATGGCGTCGCATAGCTCGCGCACACGGCGGCGGCCGACCGCGAACGAGTCGTCGAAGAACGAGAAGCCGAGCACGCCGTGGTGCTCGCGCAGGTGGCGGACCTCGGCGGCGACCGAGGCGGCGCTGCGGTAGCGGAAACGACGGCCGGTGACGTCGTTCGAGCAGAACGTGCAGGCCGCCGGACAGCCGCGGCTCGACAGGATCCCCGACGGCGGCAGGCGCAGCTCCGGCGCCTCCGCGGCGTACCAGGTGGGATCGAACAGATCGAGCGACGACATCGGCGACGGCAGGCGGTCGAGCTCGGTCAGGAACGGCCGGGTCGGGTTGTGGCGGGGCAGGCCGCGATCGATCCACGACAGGCCGGCGACGTCGGCGGCGGCGCGGGTGCCGTCGATGACGTCGGCAAGCTCGACCAGCGCCTCCTCGCCCTCGCCGCGGATGACCCAGCGGAAGCCGTGGGCCAGCGGCTCGTCGGGGACGATGGTGGCGTGCGGTCCGCCGGCGACCAGCGTGAAACGATCGACCAGGTCGGCGGCGAGCGCGTAGGCCGGCTGGACGTGCAGGGTCTTGAGGTGGAGGCCGACCAGATCGGGCGCGAAGGCGGCCATGCGCGCGGCGATGGCGGCGTGATCGCGCGGCGCGTGGGTGGCCGAGGCGTCGTGGATCGCGACCTCGTGGCCGCCGGCGCGCAGCGACGCGGCCAGGTGGCAGAACGAGAGCAGCGGCGACCGCACCGGCTCCGGCGACGGCGGGTTCACTAGGAAGACGCGGGCCATGGCTCCACCCTCAGTGTACGT
Organism: Myxococcales bacterium; assembly: GCA_005779305.1. Classification (GTDB taxonomy): domain Bacteria; phylum Myxococcota_A; class Polyangia; order Haliangiales; family Haliangiaceae; genus UBA2376. The sequence goes on along the minus strand of SXJR01000374.1, from coordinate 1,489 downwards.
CAGCCGGAGGCAGGTTCTCCCCGTCGTGCGACGAGGACCACGGCGTCGGGGGCCGCGGCCAGGCGGTGCTCGTCGATGTGGGCGAGGCCGGCAGCGGCGAGCCAGGCGCGGAGCTGCGAGGTGGGATAGACGTCGCCCTCGCCGGTGTAGATCGCCATGTTGAGGGCGAAGAGCAGGCCTTCGAGCGGGCCGCTGCGATCCTCGTCGACGCGCAGGTCCTTGACCACGACCACGCCGCCGGGGCCTGAGCTCGACGCGACGGCGCGGGCGGCCGCCGCGCACAGCCCGGCGCAGATCGCCGGCGAATGCAGGTGCAGCACGTTGGCGAGCAGCGCGGCGCCGTGGCCGGTACCGGCGTCGACGGCGCGGGCGTCGCCGTCGCGGTAGCTGACCCGCCCGCCGAAGTCGGCGAGCTGATGGCGGGCGATGGCGAGAACGTCGCCGAAGTCGACGAGGATCGCGGTGGCCGACGGTGGTGCCGCGTCGAGGAAGGCAGCGGTGTAGGTGCCGGCGCCGCCGCCGAGGTCGACCAGCGAGGTGGTGCCGAAAAACGGTGCCAGCTCGCGGGCGGCGGCGGCGCCGGCGCGGGCCAGATGGAGGTGATGGCGGCGCTCGAGTTCGCCGCCCTCGGGATGGAGCGGACGATCGCTGCGGATGACCTCGGCCATGAGGCCCCAGCCGGCTCGGGCGACGACGGGGCGGGGCGGGGGCGGGGTGGGCGCGGTGGTGAACGCGGGTCCGTCGGGGGAGCGGGCGATGGCGCCCATGGCGACGAGGACGTCGAGGAGGGCGCGGAGGCGGTGGGTGCGTCGCGTGTTGCCGCGGGGCGCGATCCGGGCGACGTCGGCGAGCTCGTCGAGGGTGGCCGGCCCGCGGGCGAGGGTGTCGAAGATGGCGAGCTCGTGAGCGGCGTCGACGGCCGCAGCGCGGAGGAAGTCGCCACCGGCGGAGACGGCGAAGCCGAAGACGTCCACGGAGCGAAGATCGTCGAGGGGCAAGGGCAAGGGCAAGGGCACGGGCAAGGGGGATGGGCGATACTGGGCGGATGCTGGTGTGCCCGGGGTGCCGCACGCGGACCGTCGAAGGCGACGACTACCGGATCGACGTGCGTACGCTCGAGCGCCAGGGCGACACGCTGGTCTGCGAGTGCGGGCGCCGTTTCCCGATCGTCGACGGCGTGCCCATCGTGGTGCCCCATCTCGACGGCTACCTGCAGGCCGAGGCCGCGGCGGTGCTGGAGCGTGATCTGGCGCCCGAGGTGGCCGCGCTGCTGGTGGCGGGCGGGCCCGACGACGCGGGGTATCCGCGCCTGCTCGAGCACCTCTCGATCTACCTCGACGCGCACTGGGGCGATCGCGCGCTGCCGCCGCCCGACGGACCCGGGGTCGCGTTCGCGGCGGCGCCGCTGGTGGAACGCATCGCGGCGCGGCGCTCGGTGCCGGTGGCGCGGGCGGTCGAGCTCGGCGCCAGCTCGCCGCCGATCATCCCG
>SXJR01000373.1 GCA_005779305.1 Myxococcales bacterium | reverse complement strand
TGGCCGGCCCGGCACGTTCGACAGCGCCGCGGGCGGCATGTTGCTCCTCGACGAGATCGGCGACCTGCCGATCGACCTGCAGGTGAAGCTCCTGCGCGTCCTGCAGGAGAAGACGGTGTCGCGCCTGGGCGGTGCGCGCGAGCTGCCGCTGTCGTGCCGCATCGTGGCCACAACCAACCGGGACCTGGACGACGAGGCCCAGCGCGGCCTGTTCCGCCGCGACCTCTACTACCGCCTGCGCGTGATCAACATCGAGCTGCCGCCCCTGCGCGAGCGCAAGGGCGACATCGCGGCCCTGGTCGATCACTTCCTCCGCGTCTACACCAGCCGCGCCGGCAAGAAGCTCACCCGTGTCACCCCGGCGGTGATGGACGCGCTGGTCGCGTATCCGTGGCCCGGCACCATCCGCGAGCTCGAGCACGTGCTCGAGAGCGAGGTCGCGCTGGCCTCCGCCGACGCGACGATCGTGAGCGAGATCCCGATGACGCTGCGCGAGCGCCCGCGCCGCTCGATGGCGCCGTCGGTGCCGCCCCCCATGGGGCTACCGCAATCGCCGTCGCCGTACACGACGACCCCGCCGTACGGTCACCCGCTGCCGACCTACGGCTCGCCGGCGACGCCGCCGTACGGCCACGCCCTGCCCATGACCTACGCACCCGGCACCATGGCCACGCCTGCCCACGGGATGCAGGCGCCGCCGAGCGGAGCTCCGGCCGGGATCCGCAGCGTCGTCGATGTCGAGCGCGATCTGCTGGTCGCCGCGCTCACCCGCTACCGCGGCCGCATCCCCGCGGTGGCGCGCGCGCTGGGCTGGTCGCGCGGGACGATCTACAACAAGATGCGCAAGTACGAGCTCGATCCCGATCAGTTCCGCGACCTGCCCTGAGGTCGCCGAACTGACCTTGCCCTTGTCCTTCTCCGTGCCTACCCCCGACGCCGACGCCGACTCCGACTCCGACTCCAACTCCGATCCCGACGCCGATTCCGATCCCGACGCCGATCTCGACGCCAGCTCGCCGTTCGCGACCACGGCCTTCGCCGACCTCGGGCCCTGGTGGACGCCGCCGGCCGGCGTCGACCTCGGGCTGCGCGCGCACCTCGGCCCCGACGGCGCGCCCGTCATCGTCGAGCGTCACTTCGAGGTCACCGAAGATCACGCCGGCCATCGCCTCGACCACTACCTCAAGCGGATGATCCCGCGGCTGTCGCGCACGCGGATCCAGACCGTGATCCGCACCCAGCTCCACCGACATCCCGACACCGATCACCGACCGTTCCGCGCCTCGAGCGCGGTGGTCGCCGGCGACACGTGGGTGATCCGCCGCCCGGCGCGCGCCGAGCCGCCCTGCCCACGCACCTTCGACGTGCTCTACAAGGACGATGACGTCCTCGTCGTCGACAAGCCCGCCGGCCTGCCGGTTCATGCCTCGGCGAAGTTCTACTTCAACACCCTGGCCCGCGTCGTGTCGGAGCGGTTCCCCGCCGAGCCCTGGCAGATCTGTCATCGCCTCGATCGCGAGACCTCGGGCGCCCTGGTCATGGCGAAGGGCGCGATCGCTGGCGCGGCGCTCAAGGCGTGTTTCGCCGACAAACGCGCAGCCAAGGCGTACCTCGCCATCGTCCGCGGCGATCCGCCGTGGCCCGACGCGGCCTCGGGCGGCGAGACCGTGCTCGACTCTCCGCTCGTCCTCGCCCAGCCCGGCGATCCCAGCCGGCTGCCCGGCGTACGCATGCTCGTGCGCGACGGCGGGCTGCCGTCGATGACGTGCGTCAGCGTCGTCGAGCGCGTGCCCGGGTACGCGCTGGTGCGCTGTCGCCTGATCACCGGACGCCAGCACCAGATCCGCGCCCACGTCGCGCACGCCGGTCACCCCATCGTCGGCGACAAGCTCTACGGCGCCGGCGAGGACGCGTTCATCGCCTTCTGCGATCGCGGGTGGACGCGCGAGCTCGCCCTGGCCAGCGAGCTGCCCCGCCAGGCCCTGCACGCCGCCCACGTCCGCGTGCCCCACCCGACCCGTCCCCGCGGCGCCGATCCACTCGACGTACACAGCCCGCTCGCCTGGGACCTCGCGGCCTTCCTGACCGCCCATCGGGCTCGCTGAGATCGCGAACGAAAGACGCTTGATCGCGAGACTCGCAGGTGATAATTGGTCTTACCAACTCGGAGTCCCTCCCATGGCGTTCGAGCTCAAGACCTACCTCGAGAAGTACCGGCAGGATCACCAGCACCCGGTGAACAAGGCGCTTCACACCGTCGGCATCCCGACCATCATCGCGTCGCTGGTGGTGTTGCCGTTCAACCCGCTCGTCGGTGCCGGCATGTTCGTCGCCGGCTGGATCCTCCAGTTCGTCGGCCACGCCTTCGAGGGCAAGGCGCCCTCGTTCTTCTCCGACCCGCGCTTCCTCCTGGTCGGGGCGGCGTGGTTCGTGAAGAAGGTGACCGGCAAGCGCGACACGAACGCCGCCGCCGGCTGATACCGTCGGCGCATGAGGCGCCGATGGTGGTGGGTGCCGATGGCACTCGCGCTGGCGGGGGTGACGGCGACCGTGCTGGTCGCCGGCGTGGTGACCGACCGCGCCCGCACCGCCCAGCGCCTGGCGCGCGAACGCGCGGCCGCCGAGGTGTCGTTCGCCGTCACCGAGCGCGTGAGCCTACCCGCGGAGGCGCTGCAGACCCTGGGGGCGGTCATCGCCCACTCGCCGACGATCGATCGCGCGACGTTCGAGTCGGTCGCGGCGTCGGTGCACCGGCGCACGCCGCGGGTCTACGCCCTCGAGTGGGCGCCGATGGTGGCGGACGCCCAGCGACCGGCCGTCGAGGCCCGCGCCCGCGCCGAGGGGCGACCATCGTTTGCGATCCTCGAGCCCGCGGCGAGCGGTCTGGTCCCGGCGGCGGCGCGCCCGCGCTACCTGCCCGTTCTCTACGCCTTCCCCGACAACGCCGGCGTCGGCTTCGACGTGCTGTCGCGGGCCGAGGCCAAGGCGGTGTTCGATCTTGCGTGCTCGAGCGGCCGTGGGGTGTTCTCGCCGCGCTATCGCCTGATCGAGGACTCGGAGGACATCGCCTCGGTGATCCTCTACGAGCCGGTGTGGCACGGAGGCCGCGTACCCGACGACGCCGCCGCGCGCTGCCGCGACATCGCCGGCGTCGTCATCCTCATCTTCCGGGTCGGTGACATGGTGCGCGATGCCATCGCCCGCAGCGACGGTCGCGCCTTCGACGTGATCCTCCATGACGTCACCGGCGGCATCGAGGTGCTGCTCTTCGAGATCCGCGCCGGCGCCGCCGCCCGCGCGGCCCTCGCCAGCCACCACGACGCACCGCTCGAGCTCCACGGCCGCACCTGGCGCCTGAGGGTGGGCGAGGTGACGGCGCCGCCGTCGCCGCTGCTGCCGCTGGCCATCGGCGGCGCGCTCACCGTGCTGGCCGTGAGCCTGGGCGGCGCCGCCGCCTGGCTGCTGCTCCACCGGCGCCGCCTGCGTTCGATGAGTCGCCTCGGCCAGTATCGCGTCGATCGCGAGATCGGCCGCGGGGCGATGGGTGTGGTCTACCAGGCCCAGCACCTGCTCCTGCAGCGTCCGGCCGCGCTCAAGCTCCTGGCCCCCGACCTGGTCGACGCCGCGTCGCGCGCCCGCTTCGAGCGCGAGGTCCGGCTGGCGGCCAAGCTCCAGCACCCGAGCGTGGTCCAGGTCTACGATTTCGGCGTCACCGCCGAGGGCCTGTTCTTCTACGCGATGGAGCTGCTCGACGGCCTGACCGTGCGCGATCTGATCGCCAACCACGCGCCGCTGCCACCGGCGCGCGCCGCCGACATCGTGCGCCAGGTGGCGCAGGCGCTGCGCGAGGCCCACGGCAAGCGCATCATCCATCGCGATCTGGCGCCCGCCAACCTGATGCTCACCGTGCGCGGTGAGACGTACGACGTGGTCAAGGTCCTCGACTTCGGCCTGGTCAAGCGCATCCGCACCTTGGCCGGCGACGAGGATCAGCGCGGCCCGGCCACCGCCGAGGGCATCGTGATCGGCTCACCCGGCTTCATCGCACCCGAGGTGCTGCGGGGCAAGGTGGCCGACGAGCGGGTCGACATCTACGCGCTGGGCGCGGTCTGGTACGGGTTGCTCGCCGGCCGGCTGCCGTACTCCGGTGCGACCGCGGCGGCGACGATCCAGTCCCAGCTCCGCGCCATGCCGGTGCCGCTGAACAAGCTGGTCCCCGAGCTGCCGCCGCCCCTGATCGAGCTGGTCACCGACTGCATGCAGCCCGATCCGCGGCTCCGGCTGCGGTCGATGAGCGAGCTCCTGCAGCGGCTCGACGCGCTGGGCCTGCCGCCGTGGCCCCAGGAACAGGCCCGCGTGTGGTGGAGAGATCACCGCAAGGTCGCGTCGTCCTGAACCGGGCCCGAGGCGGCGTCCAAGGAAGCGCCGGCATCGACGACGGCCTCGAAATTCGAGGGCGGGATGGGGTGGTAGTCGGGGACCCGCGTCGGCGTCGAGCGTTCGCCGTAGATCCAGAAGCCGATGAGGGTGTTGAGGACCATGATCACCACCATGCCGCCGGCCGCGGTCATCCAGTAGCGAAGGTGTTTGCGGGCGAACGGCCGGGCGCGATCCTTGGCTCTCGCCACCGGCTCACTCCCACACGATGTCGTAGGGCAACCGCGCCTGGGCGCTGTCGGGCGCGACCAGGACCGACGCCGGGATGCCGTCGAGCAGCGCCTTCGCCACCGGCAGATCGCCGAGCCCGAGCGCCGGCTCGCGCGCGCCGCCGAGCCCGAGCAAGCCGAACAGCCCGCTCGACGGTCGGGGCAGCGCGATCACCCGCACCCGATCGTCGGGGCCCAGGCCCATGCGCTCCTTGCCCAGCGCGATGGCGTCGGCGATGCCGCCCATGCGATCGACCAGCCCGATGCCCTTGGCCTGGCTGCCCGACCACACGTGGCCGCGGCCGACCTCGTCGACCTTGTCCTGGGTCATGCCGCGGCCCTGGGCCACGGCGCCGGTGAAGCGGCCGTAGAAGTAGGTCAGGCGATCGTGGAGCACGTTGCGCTCCTCGTCGGTGTAGGGCCGGTACATGCTCTCCATGTCGGAGCGCTTGCCGCGGCGGAAGGTCTCGCTGCTGACGCCCAGCTTGTCCATGAGGCCCGACAGATCGAACTTGCCGTAGAAGATGCCGATCGATCCGGTGATCGTCATCGGCTCGGCGAAGATCACGTCGCATCCGGCGGCGAGGAAGTAGCCGCCCGATGCGGCGACGTCGCCCATCGAGCAGATGATCGGCTTCTTGCCGCGGGTCTTGAACACCTCGCGGGACATCACCTCTGACGCCAGCGCGCTGCCGCCGGGCGAGTCGATGCGGATCACGATGGCGCCGACGTCCGAGCTCTCTCGAGCTGCGGCGATGAGGCCGGCGATGGTCTCGCTGCCCACCAGCTTGCGGCCGAGGAACGGGATGGTCATCGACTTGCCGTCGACGATGTCGCCGTCGGCGTAGATCACCGCGATGGTCGGCCGCCGCCAGCGGTCGTCCTTCTCGACCGGCGCCTCGCCCACCGGCGAAAGCCCACCCAGCTCGATCGACACCAGCTCGGCCACGCGCTCGGGCGTGGCGACGGCGTCGATCAACCGCTGGTCCTTCTCGAACGCGCCGGCGCTGTAGGGCCCGCCGTCGATCAGCTCCTCGACCACCTCGCGATCGAGGCGCCGGCCCTCGGCGATGCCGCCGACGAAGCTCTCCCACAGGCTGTCGTAGAGCTCGTTGCGCATGCGCAGCGCCGGCTCGGTGGGGCCGATCTCGGTGTACTGCTCGGGCGCGCTCTTGTACTCGGCGATCTTCTCGAACTGGGCGGCCACGCCCAGCTTGTCGAAGGCGCCGCGGAAGTAGAGCGTGGTGCCGGCGAAGCCGACCAGGCGCACGCCGCCGGCCGGGTCGAGGTAGATCTTGTCGGCGGCCGTCGCCAGCCAGTAGTCGCGGGCCGAGGCCGCGACCAGGTAGGCGAACACCTTCTTGCCCGACTTCGAGACCGCCGCGATCTCGGTGCGGATCTCCTGGATCGAGGCCCAGCCGGCGGCGACCCCGTCGATGGCGACGACCACGCCGCGCACGTCGGGATCGCGGGCGATGGCGCGCAGGCGCAGCACGGTGGCGGTGACCTCGCGCGGTCCGACGCCGCCGCTGAGCTCGATGCGCTCGAGGCGCGCGCCGCGGCCCTGCACCGCCGCTGCCGGCTTCGCCGACCAGCGCGCCACCAGGGTCCCGCCCAGCGCCCGGCGATCGCCGCGCTCGTCGAGGCGGCCGGTGCCCCACATCGCCACGCCCAAAGCGCCGAAGGAGACCTCGAGTCCGGTCGACACCATCAGATCGCGATCCTCGATCTCGCGGGTGCCGGCGCCGGTGGTCTCGAGCACGATCAACGCGCGAGACTCGGCGGCGGCATGCACGTAGATGCCGCGGGCCACGCGCGCCGAGAGCCGACCCCAGCCGTCGAGGTCACCGCGGCGCTCGCCGATGCGGCCGCCGAACCCGAGCTCGAGGCGATCCGTGCCGACCGGCCGGCCGGTGAGCTCGAGCTCGTAACGGCGCTGCACCGGTACGCGGGCAATCGTGGGCGCGCCCAGATCGCGGGCCACGGCGCCGACCGCGAGGTGGTTGCCGAACCGCAGCGCCAGGCCGGCGTCGGCGGTCCAGCGCCCGCCGGCGAGCCCGTCACCGGCGAAGCGATGCCAGGTGAGGCCGAGCCCGCCGTGGCGTCCCATCGGCACCGACGTGGCCAGCGAGATCCGCGTCGGCGTGCCCGGATCGGGGTCGAGCACCGCCCGCGGCGGACGCAGCGCCTCGACGCCGAGCCCGAGCCCGAGCCTGGGCAACAGGCCGCCACCGGTGACCGTCGCGTAGTAGAGGCCGACACCGGGTCCGGCCGACGCGGCGGCGTCGGCGTCGGCGGCGTCGATGGCCAGGGTCAGACCGGCGCCGTCGAGGAGCTGGAGCCCGCCGGGGTTGAGCGACAGCGTTCGGGCGTCGAAATCGCCGGCCAGCGGCGTGGTCGGCAGGTGCAGCCCCGCGGTCGGCTCGTCGACGTACTGGCGCTCGGCGGTCTGGGCGCGAGCCATCGCAGGCGCCGCGCCGAGGGCGCAACCTAGAAGCGGGACGACGACGACGAGCTTCATCGCGGGCAGCGTAGCACCGGGCCTGCACCGTCACCGCGGTGTATGCTGTCCGCGTGTCGACCGCCCAGCTCCTGGAGCGCCACCCGCTCCTGGCACGTCTGAACGCCGAGCAGCTCGAGCACATCGTCGCCGCCGGCGAGCTCGAGACATTCGCGCCGGGCGAGGTCGTGGTCGCCGAAGGCAGCCTCGGCGACGCGCTCTACCTCGTGCTCACCGGCCAGGTCGCCGTGGTCAAGGCCGGGCACTCCCTGGCACGCCTGGGGCCAGGCGAGTTCTTCGGCGAGATGGCGCTGGTCGAGCCGGCGCCGCGATCGGCGACGGTGCTGGCCGAGGACGCGTCGTTCCTCTACCGCCTGCCCTTCCTGTCGCTCCAGAACCTCTTCCAGAGCGATCCGATGGCCGGCAACGCCGTCCTCATCGAGGTGGTGAAGACGCTCAGCGAGCGCCTGCGCCGGGCCAACACCATGGTGACGTCGGTCGGCGAGCTCGCCGACTGGCTGGCCGGGTCGCTGGTATGAGCCCGCCGTCGACGACGTCCATCGGCCACGACCGCGACGACAGCGACGATGTCGAGCGCCGCGGCAACGTGCGCGGCCCGGTCGCGGCGCGCGGCTTGATGGCGGCGATCGGTCGTCTGCCCGCCGCCCCCATCGTGGAGGCCGGCCCCAAGGCGCTGTTCGTCGAGCTGCCCGATCCCGACATCCTGCCCCTGGGCGTGCCCACCGAGGCCGTCCTGATCAGCGCCACCGGGCGCGCACTGGCGCGCGTCGACGTGATCCGCAAGGAGATCGCGCCGCGCCGCGGCGTCGCCTTGCTCATCGTGCACCTGTCGCCGACCGACGAGGCGACGTGGGCGGAGATGATCGGCGTCTGAGCCCGAGGGCGTCGGTTCGCAGCAGAAGAGCTCAGACCGTCCGGGTCCAGGTCCGCGTCGACGACCACGCTCACGGGGATCGTCGACGCACGCTCACGCCCACGACGGCGACGACGACCACCATCGAGGCACGGTGGCACAATCGCGCAGGCGCGATCGCGAGCGTGGCCGTGGACGTCGTCGTGGACCTGGGCCTGGACGCTCCGGCTCCTTTCTGACCGCCGCAGCGTCAAGAATCGATGCGTGTCTCCTGATATACGATGACCTCGATGTCCGCACTCCTCCGCCCTCCTCCCGAGCTGACCTGCGCCGAGCTGTTCGCCACCTGGCTGCCGGCCGCCTTCGAGCGCGCCCGCGCCGCCGGCGCGCTGTCGCCCGATGTGGTGGTGGCGGTGCAGCTCGAGGGCGACGGCGGCGGCGCCTGGACCCTGCGCGTCGCCGACGGCGCGCTCACCGTCGGCGACGGGCTCGACGTCGCAGCGCTCGTCACCCTGCGCCAGACCGTGGCCGACTTTCGCGCCGCGGTCTGGGGTGAGGGATCGTCCGGTGCGCTGCTTCCGCCGCAGCTCGATCTCGCGGCGGCGATCACCGGCGAGGTCGAGATCCCGACCGCCGCCCTGGCCCAGGCCAGGGGCACGCTCCACGTCGAGATCCCGGGCTTCGCCGGCCGGACCTGGAAGACCGCGGTCACCATCCTCGGCGCGACGGCGCCAGCGGCGACGGTGGCGGTCGACGTGCCCACGCTCGAGTCGCTGCGCGATGGCTCGCTGCCGCCGGCACAGGCCTTCTTCTCGGGCCGGATCGCCGTGACCGGCGATGTGCCGTGGTTGATGCAGATCGGCATGAGCCTGGCCGCCGGCGGCCTGGCATGAGGCTGCGAGCGCCAGCGGCGCTGGCGGCGGTGGCGCTCCTGGCCGGATCGCAGGGACTCGACGCCCGCCTGCTCCTCGTCCTCGCCGTGATGCTCGGCGCCGCCAAGCTGTTCGGCGATCTGTTCGAACGCGTCGGCATGCCGCCGGTCCTGGGCGAGCTCACCGCCGGCATCGTCATCGGCAACCTCGACCTGGTCGGCTGGCACGTGTTCGACTTCGCCCTCGGCGACGCCAACCTCGCCTTCCTCGCCGAGCTCGGCGTGATCCTCCTGCTCTTCCAGGTCGGCGTCGAGTCCAACCTGGCGGCCATGGCCCGGGTCGGCGTCGCGGCCCTCGTGGTCGCGTGTGTCGGCGTGATCCTGCCCATGGGTCTGGGCTACGGCCTCCACGCCCTGCTCGCTCCCGAGCGCACCTGGCACGCGCACCTGTTCATCGGCGCCGTCCTCAGCGCGACCTCGGTCGGGATCACGGCGCGCGTGTTCAAGGACCTCGGCCGCATCGACTCGCCGACCGGCCGGGTGGTGCTGGGCGCCGCCGTGATCGACGACGTCCTCGGCCTGATCGTCCTGGCCGTGGTCTCGGGCCTGGTCCACGGCGCCAACTCCGGCGACAGCCTCGACACGCTGGCCGTCCTCCTCATCATCGGCAAGGCGGTCGGCTTCCTGGCGGTCGCGATCGCGATCGGACCGTGGGTCTCGCGCCACCTGTACACTGCCGCCAGCGTGCTGCGGGTGCACGGCGTCCTGCTCGCCACGTCGCTGTGCGTGTGCTTCGCCGCGGCCTACGGAGCCCACGCAGTCGGCCTCGCGCCCATCGTCGGCGCCTTCGCCGCCGGCCTCATCCTCGACGAGCTGACCTTCCACGACCACCTGGCCAAGGGCGACCGCCCGCTCGAGGCCCAGCTCGAGCCGCTCGGCCAGTTCTTGACCCCGGTGTTCTTCGTCCTCACCGGCGCCCACGTCGATCTCGGCGCCTTCGGCGACAGCGAGGCGCTGGCCATGGCGGGCGCGCTGACCCTGGCCGCGATCGCCGGCAAGCAGGCCTGCGCGCTGGTCGCGTACGGTCCCGGGGTCCACAAGCTGTCGGTCGGGCTCGGCATGATCCCGCGCGGCGAGGTCGGCCTCATCTTTGCGGCCACCGGGGCGTCGCTCCTGCTCGCCGGTGAGCCGGTGATCTCGCAGCAGACGTACGCGGCGATCGTGCTGATGGTGATGATCACGACCATGGTCACGCCGCCCTTGCTCGCCTGGTCGCTGCGCCGCGCGCCGGCGATCACCGCGGCGTCGCTGGTGCTCCTGCTCGCCTGCGGCGGCAACGGCGCCAGCGCGGCCACGCCCCGAGGTCCGGTGGCGCCGTCCGCGTCGGCGATCGAGCTGACCCTGCCCGCGCTCGACGGCGGCGAGGTCTCGCTGGCCAGCCACCGCGGCAAGGTCGTGGTGCTCCACGTGTTCACGACCTGGTCGCTCGATGCGCTCGCCGACAACGACGCGCTCGCCGCCGCGGACGCCGATCCCGACGTGGTGGTGATCGGCATCGCGCTCGATCAGGAAGGCCACGCGCTGGTGTCGCCATGGCGCAGCGGCGCCGGCGTCCGCTACCTGGTCGCCCTCGCCGACGACACCGTGCGCACCGGCGCCAGCCCGCTCGGCCCCTTGCCGGCGGTGCCGGTCACGCTGGTGATCGATCGTCGCGGCCGGGCCCACCAGCGCATCGATCGTCCCCTCCAGGGTGACGAGCTGTCGGAGATCGTCGCCGCGGCCGCCGACGCCGAGTGACGGGCATCCCGGACCGGCACGAGCCGCGTGATATCGTCCCGGCCGATGAGACTCGCTCTGGTGGTCGCCGCGCTCGCCACGCTCGTTCCGGCCGGCCACATCGCCAGCGCACGGGCCCAGGTCGCCGCGCCGGCGCCACCCGCGCCCCCGCAGCACGCCATCGGCGCGATCACCGTCGGCGGCAGCGCCGAGCCCGTGCTCGCCGGCGCGCTGCGCGCCGCGGCGACCGAGGGCCTCACCGCCGGCGGCGCAGCCCTGGTCCCGCCCGACAGCGTGAGCCGCGTCATCGCCGCCGTGCCCGAGCTCGGAACCTGCAACACCGCCGACTGCCACACCCGTCTGGCCAGCGCGGTCGGCGCCGCCCGCCTCATCACCATCGCCGTTGACGCCAAGGGCGAGCTCTACGCCCTCGACATCGCGCTCCTCGACGGCCGCGGCCGGGCCCTGCGCCGCCGCACCGACGAGTGCGTCGCCTGCGCCGTGCCCGAGCTGCAAGAGCGCGTCACCGCCGCCGTGCGCGACGCCATCGCCGCCACCAGCGACGACACCGTCACGCTGATCGTCGACTCGACGCCGTCGGGCGCCGAGCTCGAGGTCGACGGCGCGGCGCGAGGCACCACCCCCTGGAAGGGTGAGCTCATGGCTGGCCCGCACCAGGTCACCGCCACCGCCGCCAGCGGCGCGTCGATCGCCCAGGAGCTGTTCGTCGAGGCCTCGCCCGATCAGCGGCTCACCATCACCATCCCCCACCGCAGCGATCGCCGCCGCTGGGGCAACCTGACCTACGCCGCCGCCGGCGTCGGCGCCGCCACGATCATCGGCGGCATCGTGCTGCTCTCGATGGACGGCAACGGCACCTGCGACGCCGCCGGTAGCTGCCCGCGCCAGTACGAGACGACATTCGGTGGCCTGCTCACCGTCACGGCCGGCCTGGCCTTGGCTGGCACTGCCGGCTGGATGTACTGGCGCGATCACAGCGGCGAGCGCGCGCTGACGGTCGCGCCGACGGGATCAGGGGCGACGATGAGCTATGGTGGCCGGTTCTAGGCAGGACCTCGGACCGAGGCCCGCCACTATTTCGGGTTCTCGCCCAGCTTCTTCAACGTCGCGTTGAGCGTGCCGCGAATCTCCTCGTTGGAGGGATCGTTCTTCAGCACCTGCTCGTAGTAGACCTTCGCCTGGGCGTAGTTGGCCTTGCGGTAATAGAGGTGGCCGAGGACCTTGCGGGCCTCGTCGCCAGCGCCGTTGCGGAGCGCCTTCTCGGCGGCGACGATCGCGCCGTCGACGTTCTTGTTCTGCCACGTCGCCTTGGCCAGGCCGAGGTACGCCTGCCCGGTGTAGTGCTTGCTCGCGATGACCTTCTGGTAGGCATCGATCGCCGCCGGCCAGTCGAGCGCCTTGTACGCCTTGTCGCCGACCGCGAGCATCGTCGACGCTTCCTTGTCGGTCTTGGGCACGCCCCTGGCGCCGGGATCGTCGACCATGCCGCTGGCGACGCCGCTGCCGCTGGCGGCGCCCGAGCCCTTGGGGTTCTTGCCGGCGCTGCCGGTGGCACCGCCGCCGCCCCCGCCGCCACCGCCGTGATCGCGGTCGCGACCACCCTTGCCGTCGCGATCGCCGCTGCCCTTGCCGTCGCGGTCGGTACCCGACGCCTTGCCGCTGCCCGCGCGATCACCGGCGTCGGGCGGCGCACCCGCGTCGATCGGGTCGACCGCGTTCTGCCCCGAACCTGCGACCGCCGAGCCGGCGGCGCCGTCCTTGCCGCGCTCGCCCGCGGCCACGAACAGCACCACACCTAGCCCGCCGAGCACGGCGCCGGTCAGGAGCACCCAGAAGAACGTCGCGAGCCCCGTACGCTGCGCGTTGGGCACCGACAGGCCGGCGCTCAGCGAGAGCTCGCGGCTGTCACCCATGGCCACCGGCATGGGCGCACTCGGCGTCGCCATCGCCAGATTCGGCGGCGCCGGCATCGCAGCTGCGATCGGCGCGGTCAGGGCGGCGTTCGACGACTGCCGGCCGTGCGGCGCGAACGATGTCGCGCTCGAGGGCAGCCCGATCGCCGGCGACGAGGTCTGGGCCCGCGCCGGCCCCGAATCGATCACCCGCGCCGGCATGCCGGGGTTGAGCGACGACACCAGGTGCTGGTCGGTGGTCATGCCCAGGATCTGCGCTACCGCCACGCCGCGTCCGGCCAGGCACTTGGTGAGCTCGTACTCGAACGCCTCCATCGAGCGCGGGCGATCCTCGGGGTTGCGCCCCATCGCCTGCATCACCAGCTGGCTCACCATCGCCGGGATCGTCGAGCGCAGGTGGCTCGGCGCCACCGGATCGACGGTTGCCTTCTTGGTGAGGATCTCCATGAAGTTGTCGCCCTGGTAAGGCGGCACGCCGGTCAGCATCTCGTAGAGGATCGCGCCCAGCGCATAGACGTCGCAGCGCTCGTCGGCGGGCCGGCCAGCGGCCTGCTCGGGCGACATGTACTCGGGCGTTCCCATCGCCATGCCGGGACTGGTCAGGCGCCGCTCGCGCAGATCCTCGGCCTCGGTGGTCTTGGCGATGCCGAAGTCGAGCACCTTGACGAAGTCGGCGTTGCCGTCGCGGATGGTGAGGTAGACGTTCTCGGGCTTGAGATCGCGATGGATGATGCCGGCGGCGTGGGCTCCGGCCAGCGCCCGGCAGATCTGGGCGGCGATGCGAATGGCGCGCGCCATCTCGAGCGCGCCCTCTCGCTCGATCACGCTGCCCAGCTCGACGCCCTCGAGGTACTCCATCACGAAGTACGCGGAGCCGTCGGCGGTGGTCCCCGAGTCGGTGACGTCGACGATGTTGGGGTGCCCGATCTTCGACGCAGCGCGGGCCTCGCGGCGGAAGCGCTCGACCAGATCGGGCATGTGGCTGTAGCTGGGGTGCAGGACCTTGAGCGCGACCCGCTTGCCGATCTCGACGTGCTCGGCCAGGTACACCTTGCCCATGCCGCCCTCGCCGATCAGCTCGACCACGCGGTAGCGGCCGTCGACCACCAGGCCGATGAGCGGCTGCGAATCGTCGGGGTCGATCTCGGGCTTGGTGGCCAGCGCCTCGGCGGTGCTGTGAGGGCGGCCCTTGCCCAGGGCCCGCCGCTCCTGCGGCTGGCGGCGATCGATGCCCTGATCGCCGCGATCGAGCGCGCGCCGGCCGATCGAGCCGGGCGCCCGCACCGCTGTCTCCGCTGCCGTGCCGCCCTCGGCGACGCTGTAGTCGCCCGACTTGTCGAGGATCTGGCGCAGCTCGTCGGTGGGCGGCAGGGTCATCGCCCGCTTGCGCAGGTTCTGCATCATCGCCTCGCGCTCGGCGCGATCGGTCGAGATGTCCTCGATGAACAGGTCCTGGATGAACTCGGCCATGCGGGTCGAGTCGGTGGTGGGCGCGTTGACCGCCAGCCACCCCTGCAGCGCCTGCCGCATCTCGTCGCAGTTGCGGTAGCGATCGTCGCGGGCCGAGGCCAGGCCG
The DNA here is from genome assembly GCA_005779305.1 of Myxococcales bacterium. Lineage (GTDB taxonomy): Bacteria > Myxococcota_A > Polyangia > Haliangiales > Haliangiaceae > UBA2376. The sequence goes on along the minus strand of SXJR01000373.1, from coordinate 7,262 downwards.
CGCACCAGGATGTCATCGAGCTCGGCCGGCACGCGCGGCGCCCGCTTGCTGGGCTTGAGCACGTCGGGGTTGCGGGCGCGGCTGAGCAGATCCTGCGGTTGCTCCTTGCCGGGCGGGAACAGCTGGCGGCCGGTGAGCAGCTCCCACAGGACGATCGCGGCGGCGTATTGATCGCTGCGGCCGTCGAGGCGCTCGCCCCGCGCCTGCTCCGGCGACATGTACGCGACCTTGCCGTAGATGATCCCGGGCGCGGTCTTCTCCAGCTTGAGCGTGGACGAGGCCAGGCCGAAGTCGGTGAGCTTGACCTCGCCGGTGTACGAGATGAGGACGTTGGGCGGAGAGATGTCGCGGTGGACCAGCTCGAGATCCGGGAACGAGTGGGCGTAGGCCAGGCCGCGGCACAGCTCCTTGGCGATGTAGACCGCGATGTCGATCGGGAACGCGACCTGCTTCTTGGCGCAGCGATTCCAGACCGCGCGCAGATCCCGGCCTTCCACGAAGTCCATGGCCAGGAACAGCTCGCCGCCGACCTGGCCCGCGTCGAACACCGGGATCAGGTTGCCGTGCGAGAGCTTGACCACCACCTTGGCCTCGTCGCGGAAGCGGGCGACGTACTCGTTGTCGGCCAGGTGCGGCAGCACCGTCTTGATGACCATCAGGCGCTCGAGCCCGCGATCACCGGTCACCGCAAGGTAAAGCGCTCCCATGCCACCCTGAGCGAGCGGCCCCAGAAGGTGGTACTTCCCGAACCTCCTCGGGTACTTGTCGAGATTTTGACCAGGCGCGGCCATGGCCGGAGGCGAAGTCAGACTACCACGCGCCCAGCGAGCGAACCAATTGTCGTTGCCCGAGGTGCAACGCGCGCGGCGTACGAGAAAGGTTCGTACATACCTGACCGGTGACCCCCGGCCCTTGCGCCCTGTATCGCCGGCCTTCTACGATGCGCCGCCGCGCAGGGGATCCTTCGTCGAGCGCTCAGCTCGAAACGATGCGCGACGCGGAGAAGACAATGGCTGGAGAGCGCGTCCTCGTCATCGACGACAGCCCGACGATCGTGCGCGTGGTGCAGCTCGTGCTCACCAAGGCAGGCTTCGAGGTCGCGTCCGCTCCGGATGGCGAGGCCGGGTTGGCGTCTGCCCGGGAGAAGCTCCCGGACCTCATCCTGCTCGACTTCGTGATGCCCAAGATGAACGGGTACCAGGTGTGCCGCGAGCTGGCCGAAGACGAACGCCTGCGCGAGATCCCGGTGGTGCTGATGAGCGCCAAGGGCGATCAGGTCGGTGAGCGCTTCGTCAAGGTGATGGGCATCGTCGACTACATCACCAAGCCGTTCTCGCCCGAAGCGATCACCGCGGTGGTGCAGCACACCATCTCGAAGTACGGCAAGGGCACCGACGGGCGCCCGGCCACCGGCGCCATCGACGGCAGCGGCGAGACCACGCTGGGCGGCGACGACGGCGCCCGCGCGGCGGCCATGGCCCGGCTCCGCACCAACATCGCCGACGCGGTGGGCGCGCGCGTGGCGGCGCTGTTCGGCCTGGCCAACGCGGCCCACGAGGGCACCGCCGAGGACAGTCGCATCCCGACCGATGCCTCCGCCATCGCCGACGCCGCGCGTTCGGCCCTCGACGATCGCAACCTGGCCGAGATCCTGCGCGCCGTGGATCTGGGCGCGCTTGCCGGCGGCGGCCCGTCCCTGACCGGCGACCTGCGGGTGGTGCCGCTCGCCGAGGTGCTCCAGCTCGTCGATCACCAGGAGCAGTCCGGCGTCCTGCACGTGACCCGCGGCGGAGCCCGCATCGATCTGTACTTCCGCAAGGGCCGCATCGATCAGGCGCTCGGCGACGGCCTGGCCGAGGACCTCCTGCTCGGCCGCTACATCGTCGACTCCGAGCTGATGAACCGGCAGGACTTCGACGGCTTCCTCGGCTCGCGCGAGCCCGGCACTCGCCTCATCGGCGGCCAGCTGGTGCGCCTCGGCTACCTGGGGCCGAGCGATCTCAAGACCGCGCTGGCCCGGCAAACCGCCGAGCTGGTCTACGAGACCCTGCGCTGGCGCTGGGGTCGCTTCGAGCTGACCGTCGGCCGCGATCTGCCAACGCCGGTGGTCGAGGCGTCGCTCGAGCTCGACGTCGAGGCCATCCTGATGGAGGGCTTCCGCCGGGTCGACGAGTGGCATCTGATCGAGCGCGCCATCGACGACTTCGATCTGGTGTTCCTGCGCAACGAGGACGCCGTCGCCCAGATGGGTCGCGGCCGCCTCACCCGTGAGGAGCTGGCCATCCTCGAGCTGGTCAACGGCAAGAACACGGTGAAGGACATCGTGCGCAAGTCGCGGATGGGCAGCTTCGAGGTCAGCAAGATGCTGTACCGCTTGCTCTCGATCAAGCTGGTCCGCCGCCGCGTTTTGCCCGTCGCCGTGTAGCCAGCGCGGTTGCGTGGTAAGCCGTCTGGCACCATGTCCGAGACCCTCGAGGCCCAGCTCCGATCGCAGCTCACCGCCGCCATGAAGGCGAAGGATCAGCAGACCGCCAACCTGGTCCGCATGATCAACACCAAGATCATGGAGCGGCGCACGGCCAAGGGCTTCTCCGGCGTGGTCGACGACAACCTGATCCTCGACGTGATCCAGGCCTACAAGAAGACCATGGAGAAGGCGCGGCTCGAGTACCTCAACGTGGGCGAGAAGGGCAAGGCGCAGGTCGAGGAGCTCGACTTCGAGCTGGCGTGGTGCGCCAAGATGCTGCCGCAGCAGATGGACGAGGCCGCGCTGCGCACCGCCGTGGCCGCCGCCGTCGCCGCCCTGCCTGCCAAGGATCCCAAGATGGCGGGCCGCGTCATCGGCACGATCAAGAAGCAGTTCGGCGATCGCGCTGACGCCGCTCTGGTCAAGAAGCTCGCCGAAGAGGCGCTGAGCTGAACTGCGTCCGTCGACTCGACGATCGGCTCGCTCAGTCGCCCGCGAACAGCCGCGCCTGACCGGCTCCGATCCGGGGACGCTGCTTGCCTCGGCGGGTGCGGCGGTGCTCGACGCGGTCGCCGCCGCGGCCGTAGCCAGTGGGGCTGGGCAGGAGCACCAGCGGCGCGATCGGTTCGATCTCGTGACGGACGGCCGCCGCGGTGGCGGGGACCGCGACCACCGGGCCCATCGACTCGGGCCGTGCGATGGCCTCGATCGCCGTCCAGGAGTCGCCGCCCAGCGCGCGGCCGATGGCATCGGCCAGGTTATCGGCGTCGGCGTGCGGGAGTTGCAGCGCCCGGATCGCCGGCACCGGGCTGGCGCCGGTGAGGCGCAACATCAGCTCGACCGTCGGTCCCTGGCCCATGCGACCAGCGAGCCGCGCGGCCAGCCGCTGCGAGAGCGTCTCGACCGCCGCGCCCACCGACGCCTCGGCGCCGGCGCCATCGATCACCGCGCGCTCGGCGATGGGCCCGCCGGGCGAGTACGCGTCGAGCTCGGCGCCGCCGTCGCCGCGGGCCAGGGCCTGGAAGTCGGCGTCCCAGCCATCGGGATCGGGCCGCATCACCGACGGCGGCGGCAGCTCGGCGAACGCGCCGAGCGTGCGCACGCCCAGCGCCTCGAGCATGTGCAGCACCTCGGGTCCGAGCTGGAGCAAGGCCAGCGGCTGCGGCGCGAGGTAGGCCGCCGATCCGCCGCGCGGTACGCACACCACCGCGTCGTCGTCATCGCGGGCCCCGCTGGCCGCCGCCACGTAGGCGGTGAAGCGATCGTCGGCGATGCCGATGCGGCCGCGCAGGCCGAACAGGGCGAGCAGGTCCCGGACCTTGTTGCCGAACCACGAGCCGCGCTTGCCGGCCGGGACCTCGGCGTACATCACGTGGTGCTGGCCGCGCGGCTCGCCGCCGAGCTCGACCCGGGGCGCGACGCCGAGCAGAGCGTCGGCGACCGAGCGCAGGAGCGCCCGCTCCGCCGCCACGTCTGCGAGCACGCACTGGATCTCTGGATCGTGAGCGCGCGCCACGGTGGCGCTCGCGCCCGGCCGGACGCCGTGCTGCCACGCGACCCGCGAGCACGCGACTACCACGGGCGAGCCGATCGCCGGCTGTGCAACGACAGCGAGCGACGCCACGCCGGTGGAGTGACCCACCAAGGCCACCTGCAACGGAAACGAAGGGATGTAGACGCAGGCGATCCGCATGACTTCTCGTCTACTCTACTGGTCTGATGTTCAGTATGTACCACAGATGCGAGCCGCCCGCCGGATCCCGCTCGTGGCATTCACTAACCGCCAGAAACCGTAACGGTTATGATGCGTTGGTGGCAGTGACTTCCAGCTCCGTTCGCATCAGCCCGACCGCCCACTACACGGGATACACGTGGCTGACCCACGGGCTCTCGCACCCCGCGTTCGCGACGCCCACCGGCCGATTCCTCTACCGAGCCCTCACGCCGGCCAACAAGGCGCTGGCGGCGGCCGGACAGGCCACGCTCGATGGCTTCCTGCTCGCTCGCCATCATCTGATCGATGCGCTCCTGCGCCGCGCGATCGAGTCCGGTCAGGTCAGCCAGGTGATCGAGGTCGCCTGCGGCCTGTCACCACGCGGCTACCGCTTCGCCAGGCAGTACGGCGACCGCGTCACGTACATCGAGGCCGACCTGCCGGCCATGGCCGCCAAGAAGCGCGAGCTACTCACTCGGGCCGGCGGCGGCTCGACCCACCACCGGGTCACCGAGATCGACGCCACCGCCGACAGCGGCGAGCGCTCGATCGATGGCCTCGCTGCCTCGCTCGATCCGACCCGCGGCACCGCCATCGTCACCGAGGGCCTGCTCAACTACTTCGATCCGGCCTCGGTCACCGGCATGTGGGGTCGTTTCGCGCGCGGGCTCGCGCGCTTCCCCCACGGCCTCTATCTGTCTGATCTGCACCTGGGCCAGGACGCCCGCCCCATCGAGCGGGTCTTTGCCGGCCTGCTCGGCGTGTTCGTGCGCGGCCGCATCCACTTCCACTACGACGACGAGCCCGCCGCCGTCCGCGGCCTCGCCGAGGCCGGCTTCGCCCGCGCGGCCCTGCGCGCGCCCGAACAGCACCAGGATCTCACCGGCCCCGTCGACGTCACCAGCGCCCGCGCCGTGCGGATCGTCGAGGCGTGGGTGAAGTAGAACGCCTGATGCACAGGCGATGGCCGCCTGCCTCGGCCAACCCAGCCTCCGGAGATACCGGGCGCTTCACTGGACGAAGCTTGGGGACCCGAATATGTGGAAGAAGCGAAGGAAGCCAGCCGAAGTTCAGGCCGCCAGGCCAGCGCGCTTGCCGCCCCCCGAAGCTCCTCTGGGCACGAACGCGGGCGTTCCCGGGTTCTGGTGTGACAGGAGGGGGATCAAGGCTGATCTGTCAACGCCCCACCTTTCTGCGCTGACAGCCCACGTGCCCGTCAAGGGCTGGGTCGTGGACTGTGTGGTGAAGAGTGACGTCGAGGGGCCCGACTACCATCTCTACCTGGCCTACGAGATGAACGGCGCAACCCATCAGTTCTACCGGGTCGTCGGCTATGACAGCTACCACTGGGCGGTGACCGATCCGGAGCAGTTCCGATGGTTCCATGACCAGGTCAAGCTGGGCAGCCCCCTGACCCTGCTGGTGAACCCGAACGACCCCGAGCAGGTCGTCATTTTTGGGCTCCTCAACCTCTACTGGAACGAGAACGGCACCGTGAGGTGGGTGGCGGAGAGCTGAGGCGGCTGCAGCGCCTGATCGTGCCCGCCTTGCTCCCGGCGAAGCTCGCGACCGCGCCGAGCAACAACGAGTCCGTCGTCGCCAGGCGCCTCCCGCTCGTCTTCGACCTCCACGCCTTGTGATAGCGGCGGTGTGAACTCGGAAGCACCTGACCTCGAGGTCGAGGTCAACGTGGGTGCTCAGCGCATCAGCACGAGCTCTTCGGCCACGGTCGGGTGGAGCGCGAAGGTGCGGTCGAAGTCGTCCTTGGTCGCGCCCATGGTCAGCGCGATGGCGGCGGCCTGCACGATCTCGGGCGCGTCGTCGCCGACCATGTGCAGGCCGAGCACACGGCGGGTGCCGGTCTCGACCACCAGCTTGATGAAGGTGCGCTCGTCGCGGCCGGTGAGGGCATGGCGCATGGGCTTGAAGCGGGTGGCGTACACGGTGACGGCATGACCGCGAGCCACCGCCGCGGGCTCCGACAGCCCCACCGACGCCGCCGCCGGTAGACAGAACACGGCGGTCGGCACCAGCTCGTGCGGCACCGACGTCGGTTTGCCTCCGAAGACGCTGTCGGCGAAGGCATGACCCTCGCGGATGGCGACCGGCGTGAGCGCGGCGTGGCCGGTGACGTCGCCGACCGCGTAGATGTGCGGCACGGCGGTGCGCGACCACGCGTCGACCGGGATGGCACCGCGCTCGCCGACGGTGATACCGACGTCGGCGAGGCCGAGCCCGGCGGTGTTGGCCCAGCGCCCGGTGGCGGCCATGACCGCGCTGGCGGTGATCGTGGTCGAGCCCAGCGCCAGCGCCAGGCCGTCACCGGTGCGCTCGACGCCGTGCGGCTCGTCGCCGGCGATCACGCGGATGCCGGCGCGGACCAGTCCGTCCTCGACGACGGCGCGCAGATCGTCGTCGAAGCCGGGCAACACGCGCTCGCGGCGGTGGACCAGCGTCACCTGGGCGCCGAGCCCGGCGAAGATGTGGGCGAACTCGACGCCGATGTAGCCACCGCCGACGATGACCAGCGAGGCCGGCATCGCCGGCAGGTGGAACGCCTCGTCGGAGCTGATCATCAGCTCGGCGCCGGGCACCTCGGGCCGGTGCGGCGCACCGCCGGTGGCGATGAGGATGGTCCCGGCGGTCACGCGCTGGCCGGCGACCTCGACGGTGTGCGGGTCGAGCAGGCGCGCACGGCCGTCGTGGATCACCGCGCCGGCCTTGCGGAGGTTGGCGAGGTAGGCGTCGGACAGCCGTCCGATCTCCTTGTCCTTGGCCGCGATCAGCGTGGGCCAGTCGTGGCGGCCGGGCGTGACGTCCCAGCCCATGGCGCGAGCGTCGGCGACGTGGCCGCCGGCGGCGGCGGCTTAGACCATGAGCTTCTTGGGCAAGCAGCCGCGGACCACGCAGGTACCGCCCCAGCGCCGCTCCTCGGCGATCGCGACCCGTCGCGACGATCACACCCGACATGCCGATGCCGGCCAGCGCCTGTTTCGTCCAGCAGAAGCTCGGAATCCCCTCCACCACCGCCTGTTTCGATCTCAACGCGGCCTGCTCCGGCTTTGTCTATGCGCTCGACAC
>SXJR01000372.1 GCA_005779305.1 Myxococcales bacterium | reverse complement strand
GGGCGCGATCCTGCCGGCGCCCTTGGTGCATCCGAGGAGCGTCACCGTCTCGCCGCGCAGCTTCACCGTGTGTCGCGCCGTCTTGGGCTGTTTGTCGGTGGTCAGGATGGCGCGCGCGAAGTCGTCCCAGCCGCCGGCCGCGAGCGCGGCGCCGGCGGCGGCGATGCCGGCGTCCACCCGACCCATGGGCAGCGGCTGTCCGATCACGCCGGTCGACGCGACCAGGAGCTCGCCGGGCCTCGCGCCCAGGGCGCGCGCGGCCGCCGCCGCCATGGCGAGCGCGTCGGCGGTGCCCTGCTTGCCGGTGCAGGCGTTGGCGTTGCCGCTGTTGACGATGACGCCGCGCAAGCGGCCGCGCGCCGCCTTCAGCGTCGCCGCCGACAGCACCACCGGCGCGGCCTTGACGCGGTTGGCGGTGAACACCGCCGCGGCCGCCGCCGGCGCGTCGGCGGCGATCATCCCCACGTCCAGCCCACCCTTCTTCTTGATACCGGCTGCGACGCCGGAGAACCGAAATCCTTTACAGGTCACGCGGCGGCATTGTGCCAGCGGCGCCGGCGATGCGCCACGATCCCGGAGGCTCGAGCAACCGCGCGCGCCCCGCGCTGCCGGACTTCGTGCGACGATCGCGGCGTGGCCCGCGCGCCCACAGGAGGCAGCGACGAGGCGTTCGAGCGCGCGCTCGCCGACGCCATCGAGGCCTTGCGGCGCCGCGGCGCGCCCCGGTTGACCCTGTACCGCCTGATCGGAGCGGCGGGCTGGCTGGCCACCGCCGTGCTCATGGGCGTGGCCTTCGGCGTCGAGCGCTGGCGAGCGTCGATCCCGTGGGTGACGCTCTACCTCGCGGTCGCGGCGATGGCGTGGCTCACGGTGCGCCAGTTCCAGTGGGTGCGCCTGCGCATGCGGCTCATGGTCGCGCTGGTCGACGTGCCACTGCTCTACCTGTGCATGCAGGCGTCACAGCGTCACGCCGACTCGCCCGGCGAACAGGCGCTGGTGGCGCTGTGCGTGTTCGAGGTGGCGCTGATGATCTCGGCGCTGTCGATGTCGCGGCTGGCGGTGTTGCTGACGCTCTTGACCTCGCTCGTCGCCGAGCTCGCGCTCCTCGGCCACGTCGGCCTGGCGACCCGCTGGCTGCCCACCGTCCTGCTCCTGCTCGGCGCCGGCGCCGCGCTGGCGCTCTACATCCGTCGCCACATCCTCGACACCATCCGCGACCTCGCTCGCGAGGAGGTGTCGCGCGTGCTGCTCGGGCGTCACTTCTCGCCCCAGGTCGCCGAGGCCATCGTCGGCCGCACCGCGGTCGCCAGCCAGCACCGCGACGTGACGCTGCTGGTCGCCGACCTGCGCGGCTTCACCGCCATCTCCGAGACCCGCTCGCCGCCCGACGTGGCAGCGCTCCTCGACGAGCACTTCGGTGCCATGGTCGAGGTCGTGTTCCGCCACGGCGGTACCCTCGACAAGTTCCTCGGCGATGGCCTCCTCGCCTACTTCGGGGCCCCCCTCGATCAACCCGATCACGCCGCCCGCGCCCTGCGCTGCGGCGTGGAGATGCTGGCCGCGCTCGCCGAGCAGAACGAGGGCCGCGTCGGTCGCGGTCAGCCGGCGCTGCGCATGGGCGTCGGCATCCACACCGGCCGCGTCGTCATCGGCGACATCGGTCCGTCGGAGCGGCGCGAGTTCACCGTGATCGGCGACGCCGTGAACCTCGCCACCCGCATCGAGAGCCTCACCAAGACGCTGGGCGAGCCGCTCCTGTGCACTCAGGCCACGGCGACCGCTGCCGGCGACGCCTTCCGCTTCGAGCCGATGACGGCCCACAAGGTCGCCGGAAAGTCCGAGCCGGTGGTGACGTTCCGGCCGCGCCCTCCGCGACAATCTGACCTCGGAATCGTCGCACCGTAGTATGGTGGAAGCGGAGGGCGGTCCCATGCGACCAGCTGCGCGTTGTGTGGTGTGTGTGGTCTTGACCGGGTGCGGCGGCGGCGGCATCTCCCTCGACGAACTCGCGGGTGAGATGGCCAGCGCGACCTGCGAGCAAATGCGGCGCTGCTGCAGCCCGGATGATCCCGCGGTACCCGCCGAGTGTGTGGCGACGCTGACCCTCTTCCTCGAGTCCTCCGCCGACATCGACGACATGCGCGAGCACGTGGCCGCCGGTACGCTGGACTTCGACGAGCAGCAAGCGGAGCTCTGCATCCAGCACATCCGTGCCCTGTCGTGTGTCGAGTTTTCGGCGTACCTGCATGAGGATCAGGTCGGCACCGGGCTCGCGTGCCTCGACATGCTGCGTGGCAAGCTGCCTATCGGTACGCCGATCGAGCTCGACCACTACCAGTGCGAAACCGGCAACGCAGTGTTCGACATGGCCGCGCTCACCTCACGTTGCGCGCCGCCGATCGTCGAGGGAGGCCCGTGCGATCCCGACTGCGAGGACCGATTCGAGTGTGATCGATGCGAGCCGGGGCGCTTGTGCGACCAGACCTCGATGACCTGCCAGCGGTCGCCGGTGATCGTCGCCGGGCCCAGATGCGACGGCGTCTAGCCAGCTAGCCAGCCAGCCCAGCCAGGTCACTCAGGCGCCGGCCTCGTCGGCCTCGTCCTTGCCGTGACACTTCTTGTACTTCTTGCCCGAGCCGCACGGGCACGGATCGTTCCGGCCCACCTTGGGGCGGTCGCGGCGCACGGTCTCGCCCTGGGCCTCGGCGGCGCCGGCCTTGGCCGCCGGTCGCCCGCCCGCCACCTTGCGGCGCTTGCCGCCGGCCGCAGCTTGCTGCTGCTCGGCCTCCTCGTCGAACTTGCCGTCGGCGCCCTTCTCGACGGTCTGGCGCTGCTTGGCCTGCAGCGCCGGGATCGGGTCCTCTTCCTTGCGGATCTCGACGCGGAAGATCTTCTGCCCGACGTTGAGCTGGATGCGAGCCATCATGTCCTGGAACAGCTCGTAGCCCTGCTTCTTGTATTCCTTCTTGGGGTCCTTCTGGCCGTAGCCCTGGAGCCCGATGCCCTCGCGCAACGCGTCCATGGTCTTGAGGTGATCGATCCACTGCTGGTCGATCTCCTCGAGGAAGAAGCGGCGCGCGAAGTACATGAGCCAGGGCCGTGACAGCTCCTTCTCGCGCTCGTCGATGCGCTTCTCGACGATCTTCCAGGCCTGGGCGGCCAGCTCGTCGCGGGTGCCGTTCTCGAGCTGGAACTCGGTGGTGAACTGCTCCTCGAGCGCCTCCTCGAGACCCTCGACGTCCCACTCGTCATCGGCCTTCTCGAGCGAGCAGAACTGGTCGGTGGCGACGCCGATGAGCTGCTCGCACAGGTCGTAGACCCGCTCGCGCTGCTGGACCAGCGACGTCGCGACCCGCTCGGCGACCCAGTCGACCAGCTCCTCGCGCGGCGCCGCGGACTTCTTCTCCAGATCGAGCAGGCAGCCGTGCTGGCGCCACAGCTCGGCGCGCAGCACCCGCCACGCCGGGCGGGTGTCGCCGATCGGCTCGCCGGCGGCGATGCGATCGTCGCGCTCCTTCACCTTCTGGTAGACGACCTCGATCATCTCGGCCAGCTTGGGCCGCATCTCCTTGGCCAGCTCGCCGGCCTTCCACGAGCCGCTCTCGGTGATCTCGGGCGGGGCCTCGGCCTCGCGCTTCTTCTTGAGCTTCTCGTCGTTGGGATCGTCGAGCGAGAAGGGCTGGTAGGTGCCCTCGAGGACCTGGCGGCGCAAGGCGTAGATCGTCTTGCGCTGCTGGTTCATGACGTCGTCGTACTCGAGGACGTTCTTGCGGGTATCGAAGTTGCGGCCTTCGACCTTCTTCTGCGCGCCCTCGATCGAGCGCGTCACCATCGGGCTCTCGATCGGGGTGTCCTCCTCGAGCCCGAGCCGCTCCATCAGGCCGGCCATCTTGTCGAGGCCGAAGATGCGGAGCAGATCGTCCTCGAGCGAGAGTGCAGCCTATGTCGTAAAGCTGCAGCAGTTGTTGGCCGCAGGCACTCAAAGCTTACTGGTGGCGTTTGATTATGCACAGCAGGCAATGTCGGGCC
>SXJR01000056.1 GCA_005779305.1 Myxococcales bacterium | reverse complement strand
CCACAGCAAGTCGGTCGAGGAGATCGACGCCGCCAGCGTCGGCACGGTGATCACCCTGTGCGCCGAGGAGGTCTGCCCGGTGTTCCTCGATCGCGAGCACGAGATCGTCGTGGCCGGCGTGCGGGTGCGTGCCCCGGCGATCGCGATCCACACCGTGGCCGCCGGTGGCGGCTCGATCTGCCGCGACGACGGCGTGCGCCTCACCGTCGGGCCGGCGTCGGCAGGCGCGGATCCGGGGCCGCGCTGTTACGGCCGCGCCGGCGCGCGCGAGGTCACCGTCACCGACTGCGATCTGGTGCTGGGGCGGCTGGCCGGCGATCACTTCCCGTGGCCGCTCGATCGCGGCGCGGCGGCGGCGGCGCTGACCGTGGCGGCGGCGGCGGCGTTCGTCGAGATCGCCGACGCCGGCATGGCCGAGGCGGTGCGGCAGGTGACGATCGGCCGCGGGCGCGACGTGCGCGACTTCGCGCTGGTGGTGTTCGGCGGCGCCGGTGGCATGCACGCCTGTCGCGTGGCCGAGTTGCTCGGCGTGCGCCGCGTGATCGTGCCGCGCTTCGCCGGCTTGCTGTCGGCGTGGGGCTTGGGGCTGGCGCCGCGGACGTGGCATGGCGACGTCGACGGTGGGCGGGTGGCGCTCGATGCGGCGGGGCTGCGCGGTCTCGGGGCGAAGCTGGACGGGCTCGAGCGCGCGGGCCGGGCGGTGGTGACCGCGGGCTCGGCGTTGCGCCGGCTCGCGCTGCGGTACGCGGGCAGCGACACCGCGCTCGAGGTGCCGGCGAGCGACGACGCCGGCGAGGTGCGCCGCGCCTTCGACGACGCGCACCGCGTGCGTTTCGGCTACGTCCGCGACGGCGTGGCGGTGGAGGTGTGCGCCGGCCGCGTCGAGGTCGTGGCGGAGAGTGAGATGCCGCGGCTGCCGGCCCGCGCCGGCGGTGCGATGCCGGCGCCGAAACGGACGCAGCCGATGTGGTCGCGCGGGGCGATGGCGGAGACGCGGGTGTGGGACGTGGCCGTGCTGCCCGCGGGCGCCGTGGTGACCGGGCCGGCGCTGTTGCTCGACGAGAGCTGCTCGGTCGTCGTCGATCGGGGCTGGCGCGTCCTGGTCGGCGCCGATGACTCGCTCGAGATCACCGGCTCCGAACCCGAATCCGATTCCGATCCGGAACCCGATCCCGTTCCCGAATCCGAACCCGAACCCGTTTCCGATCCGGAACCCGATCCCGATCCCGATCCCGTCCCCGATCCCGTCTCGGTCGCTGTGCACGCGAACCTGTACATGTCCATCGCCTCGCAGATGGGCACCGTGCTCGAGCGGACCGCGGTCAGCACCAACATCCGCGAGCGCCGCGACTTCTCGTGCGCGATCTTCGACGCTCGGGGTGGCCTGGTCGCCAACGCGCCGCACATCCCTGTGCACCTCGGCGCCATGGGCGAGACCATCCGCGCGTTGATCGCGGAGCGTCCCACGCTGCCACCGGGCACGGTCTACGCCACCAACCATCCCGCCGCCGGTGGCTCGCACCTGCCCGACATCACCGTGATCACGCCGGTGCACGACGACGGCGGGCGCCTCCTCTACCTGCTCGCCAACCGCGGGCACCACGCCGACGTCGGTGGGCTCACGCCCGGATCGATGCCGCCCGACTCGCGCTCGCTCGCCGACGAGGGCGTGGCGCTGCGCCACCTGCCCATCGTCGTGGCCGGTCACCTCGAGCGCGAGGCGATCCTGGCCGCGCTCGCCACCGGGCCGTATCCTGCGCGCCGCCCGCTCGACAACCTCGCCGATCTCGAGGCCCAGGTCGCCGCCAATCACGCCGGCGTGCGCCTGGTCGCCGCCGCCATGGCGCGTTCGTCGCCGGCGACGTTCCTCGATCACATGGCGCACGTGCAGGCCCAGGCCGCCGCGCTGGTGGCCCGCGCCGTGGCGGCGTTGCCGAGCGGCACCCGCCGCTTCGCCGACGCGCTCGACGACGGCTCGCCCATCGTCGTCACCGTCACCACCGGCGGCGGCCGGCTCGCCATCGACTTCACCGGCAGCGCGCCCGCGCATGCCAGTAACCTCAACGCGCCGCGCGCGGTGACCATGGCCGCCGTCATCTACGCGGTGCGCGCCCTGGTCGGCGCGCCCATCCCGCTCAACGCCGGCTGCCTGGCCGCGGTCGACGTCGTCATCCCGGCCGGCTCGATCCTGGATCCGCCGGCCGGCGCCGCCGTGGTCGCCGGCAACGTCGAGACCTCGCAGCGGATCGTGGACGTGCTGCTGGGCGCGCTCGGCCTGGCCGCCGCCAGCCAGGGCACGATGAACAACCTCACCCTCGGCGGCGCCGACTGGGCCTACTACGAGACCATCGGCGGCGGCGCCGGCGCGACCGCCGCGGCCGCCGGCGCCAGCGCCGTCCACACCCACATGACCAACACCCGTATCACCGACGCCGAGGTGCTGGAGGCTCGCTTCCCGGTGCGGGTCGAGCGCTTCGCGGTCCGGCGCGGGTCGGGCGGCGACGGTCAGCACCGCGGCGGCGACGGGATCATCCGCACCCTCACCCTCTTGGCGCCGGCGGAGGTCGCGCTCGTGACCCAGCGCCGGATCCGGGCGCCGTTCGGTCTCGAGGGCGGCGGGCCCGGCGCCCCCGGCCACAACTGGCTCGACGGCGCGGCGTTGCCCGGTGCCACTCACGTCAGCGCGGCGGCCGGTGCGGTCCTGACCGTCGAGACACCGGGTGGCGGCGGATTCGGACCGCCCTCCCCGAAAAGGTAGTCGCCACTAACCATCGCGCGCGCGCGCGTCAACCCGTTGCCGCGCGCGAAGTGGTGCTTACGAGAGGCTCCAGAGCCCTCCCTCGACAGGAGGAAACCAGGAGCATCCCCATGTCCATCACTCGCAACAGCCAGACCCCTGCGCGTTATGCGCGCGACCCGTTCACCTTCGCTCGCGATCTCTTCGGCTGGGACCCGTTCTACGACGGCCGCGGCGCCGCCGCCGCCTTCAACCCCCACTTCGAGGTCAAGGAGACCGCCGATCGGTTCGTGGTCCGCGCCGACCTGCCCGGCGTCGAGGAGAAGGACGTCGACGTCTCGCTCCATAACGGCGTCCTGTCCATCACCGGCACCCGCGGCTCGGAGCAGCGCCAGGAGGGCGAGGCCTACTACGTCCACGAGCGGCAGTTCGGCGCGTTCTCGCGCAGCTTCGCGCTGCCCGACACCGCCGACGGCGAGAAGGTCGAGGCCTCGCTCACCACCGGGGTCCTGACCGTGACCATCGGCAAGCGCACGGAGGCCAAGCCGCGCAAGATCGCGTTCAAGAAGGCCTGATCGGACCCGGCCGTGTTACGTCGTGAACATGGCCGTGCTCGCGATGAACGCCGACCAGATCGATCAGTTCCTGGCCGGACACTTCCCGCAGGCGCGGGGCTGGACCCGCATCACCGCGATCCGGCCCGACGCCGAGGAGATCGATCTGGTCCTGCCGTTCTCGGCGGACAACCTGCGTCCGGGCGGGACGCTGTCGGGGCCGACCCTGATGGCGCTCGCCGACACGGCCATGTACTTCCTCTTGCTGTCGCGGCTGGGGCCGGTGGCGCTCGCGGTCACGACCAGCCTCAACATCAACTTCCTGCGCCGACCCCCGCCGGCCGACCTGACCGCGACGGCGCGGATGCTCAAGCTGGGACAGAAGCTCGCCGTGGGCGAGGTCCACATCCGCAGCGTCGACGGTGGCGGACTGGTTGCACAGGCCTCGGTGACGTACGCGCTGCCACCACCGAGGTCGGCGACGTGAGCTTCACGTGAAGCGGCCCGGAGATCCTCGTGGGCTGTGGCCCGCGTTGACGCTTCGCTGACCGAGGTCGCGACAGATCTCGTCGAGGATCGGTCAGCGCACCGGGCGTGAGGTTGTTGCGGCGCTGCGTTCGCCGCAGCGCGGCGTCGGTCCAACCTTTGCTCCGCGTCGCGGCATGGGAAAGACCACCATCACGTCGTTCTTCGCGGCCGCGGTCGCGGCCTCGTTCGCGCTCGCCGGCTGCGGCAGCGAGTACACCATCGTCAACCGCAGCTCGGTGAGGCCGAGCTCGAGCTCGCAGATCGCCGCCCGCGGCCTGGTCGGCGAAGCGCCGGCGGTGACCGAGCACCTGGCGCAGGCGTACGAGGTCTACACGGCGCAGATCACGCTGCTCAAGCAGCGCCGCAACAAGGTCCGCGCCCGCGAGCGCGGCCTGCGCGGCGCGGTGATCGGCACGCTGACCGCCGGCTCGGCGGCGGCGGTCATGGTCGGCGCCACCGCCGAGGGCACCGAGGAGGACCGGATCCAGGGCGCGTCGTTCGTGGCCATGGGCACGATCGCGGTGGCGCTCGGCCTCTCGCACGTGCGCGGCGAGCAGGAGGATCCGATCATCCCCGACATGAAGGCGCGCCAGCTGCAGAAGGACTTCGAGCGCATGCTCGATCGGGTCAAGGAGCTGGAGGCCGAGGGTGCGGCGTCGACCGGCGATCCCCTGCTCGACGCCTCCCGCAAGAAGACGATGAACAGCGAGATCTCGACGGTGATCGAGGCGTTCATCACCGAGGCCACCGCCATCAACATCAAGGGCTGATCGTGCGCATCATCATGTCCGCGCTGGCGTTGCTCGCTCTCGTCGCCCGACCGGCGAGCGCCGAGTCTGACCCCGAGCCCGACCACTCGACCGATCCGGGGCCCGAGCCGCGGCTCTACTTCGGCGGGCTCGACCGCCAGAGCCACGACGACTTCTCGTCGAGCGCGTCGGCCGCGTCCGATGCCCTGCTCGTGCTCGGCCTGAGCGCGCCGCTCGTCCTCGAGCTCGGCCGCAACGACGACGACACCGGCCGCCGCCTCGGCGCTTACGCCGGCGGCGTCGCCGCCAGCGGGCTGGTCGCAGCCGCCATGAAGGAGCTGTGGCGGCGGCCGCGACCGTACAACTTCAACGCCGATCCGGCGGTGCGCGCCTACGCCCGCCGCGCCGGCAAGGACGCCACCGCGTCGTTCCCGTCGGGACACACCACGCTGACCTTCGCAGCGGCGGCGGCCGGCGGCTGGATCTACGCCAGCGGCTCCGACGACACCACCGCTCGCGCCGGGGTGTGGTTCGGCGGCACCGCGGTCGCCGGCGCCACCGCGGTGCTGCGCATGCGCGCGGGCAAACACTATCCGTCGGACGTGGCGATGGGGGTCGCGCTCGGGATCGCCGGCGTCGCCGTCCCCGCCGCCGTGCTCGGCGACGTGGAGCTGTCGGGCGGCGAGATCGCGGCGATGGCCGGCGGCCTCCTGATCGGCGCCGGCATCGCGTCGGTCATCCCGTTCGACGGGGACGTCGTCGTGCCCCTCGCCGTTCCCGGCGGCGGCGGCGTGGCCATCACCGGCACCATGCGATGATGCCGGCATGGATCGACGGCTCTTCCTTGAAGGTCTGGCCCTGACCACGCTGGCCGGCGCGTGCCAGACCCGCGACCCGGCCCCGGTCAAGGCCATCACCGGCGACGGTGGTGCCGGCGACGGTGGCGCAGCGCCGCCGTCGGTGCCGCCGCCGCTGGCCAAGCTGCGCGGCGCGGTGGTCGTCGATGACCTCGAGCCCGCGCTCGCCTTTCGCCCGCTGCCCCGGCCGGGTCGGCGATGACCGTCGGCGACGAGATCCTCGATCTGCCGGCGATCGAGCTGAGCGAGCGGCTGGCCGCGCGCACGCTCACGTCGGTCGACCTCACCGAGGGCTACCTGGCCCGCATCGCGCGGATGCAGCCGCTGCTCAACTGCTTCGTCACGGTCACGCCCGAGCGCGCCCGCGCCGACGCCGCCCGTGCCGACGCCGCCCGCGCCGCCGGTCAGCAGGGTCCGCTGCTCGGGCTGCCCTACGGCGTGAAGGACATCATCGACACCGCCGGTATCCGCACCACGTGGGGCACGCGCGCCCACCTCGACCGCGTGCCCGAGCGCGACGCCGACGTGGTCGCGCGCCTGACCGCGGCCGGCGCGGTGCTGCTCGGCAAGCTGTCGACCACCGAGCTGGCCAACACCTTCGGCTCGAACTGGCCGGCCGACGGGCTCGGTGGAGCGCACCGCAATCCCTGGAACCGCAACCTGTGGGCCGGCGGCTCGTCGGCGGGGCCGGGCGCCGCCGTCGCCGCCGGCCTGTGCGCGTTCGCGCTGGGCAGCGAGACCTGGGGTTCGATCGACTGTCCATCGGCGCTCAACGCCGTCACCGGGCTGCGGCCCACGTACGACGCGGTGAGCCGGCGCGGCGTGATGACCGTGGCCTGGTCGCTCGACAAGGTCGGCCCGATGGTCCGCGACGCGCGCGACGCCGTCATGGTGCTGCGCGCGCTCGCCCAGTTGCCGATCTCGCTCGAGCGCGCGACCGCCGCCGGCGGCGCCGCGCTGCGCGTCGGCTACATCGATCACGTCGGCTTCCCCTCGCCCGATCCGGCCTACGACACGGCCTGGGCCGCCGCCAAGGACGTCCTGCGCGCCTCCGGTGTGCCGATGAAGCCGGTCACGCTGCCCGACACCGCCGACGAGCCGGCGGTGTTCGTGACCCTCGTCGCCGAATCCCTGGTCGCCTTCGAGGGTTTCATCCGCGACGGCCACGCCGCGCGAATGTTCGATCGCGAGACCTGGCCCGAGAAGATCGCGTGGCTCGACAAGCTCGGCATGACCGCCTCCGACTACGTGAAGGCGCAGCGGGTGCGGGCCCAGGTCCAGCGCGCGTACCAGGCGATCTTCGACGAGGTCGACGTGCTCGTCGGCCCCGGCTTCCCGCTCCTGGCGCCGGCGGTCGACGCCAAGCTCCCCAGCTTCGAGGCCAAGGACACCCACTTCACCCTGGTCACCGACGGCAACGCGGCCGGCCTCCCTGCGGTGAGCCTGCCCATGGGCTTCACCGCCAGCGGCCTCCCGCTCGGCATGCACGTCGTCGCCGCCGGCTACCGCGACGAGGACGCGCTCGCCCTCGCCGCCCTCTTCCAGGCCCAGACCGACCACCATCGCCGCCGCCCACCGGCGGCGTGAGTCGCTACCCGGCCTGACCGTTGTCGTTCGAGACCGCGGTCTCGGCGGCGGCGGCGGCGGGGAGCCACGACAGCAGCTCGCGGAGGGCGACCAGATCGAGGGGTTTGTGCAGCACCGCGTGGGCCGGGTGCGGCTGGTCGTGAGCGCGGGCCCCGCCGGTGACCAGGATGCGGGCGACCCGCGGCCACTCGGTGCGCACCATCTCGAGCACGTCGTCGCCGCTGGTGACGGTGGCCAGGCGCAGATCGCAGATCAGCACGTCGTAGCGCTCCTGCGAGAGCGCCCACACCGCCTCGGTCGGCGTGGCCACCGCGGACACGCGCGTGGTGTCGCGGAGCGCGAGCACCAGCGAGTCGCGAAAGGCCTCGTCGTCGTCCACCACCAGCACCCTCAACGTCGCCTCGGTTCCACCCATCCCCCCATCTTACGGCATCCGGTGGGCCTCGATCCAGGTGTTCATCTCGGCCGGCGGCGGGCGCTCGAAGCGCAT